>JAIRTO010000357.1 GCA_031254895.1 Deltaproteobacteria bacterium | reverse complement strand
CGCAAAAATGTCCCTTTTTTTTGTTTTTTAGAACAAGAACATGATTTGGTTCTAAGAAACATCAGGCCATGCGGGTTGGCTCGAGGAATCATGGCGATGCCCTCCCCTCGGCGCATCCTCGGCGTGGCTCCTTGCTCCCGTTTCGGCTCCTTTACGTCCGGCTCAGGCGTCGTTTTGACTATTTCCATCAAGAGAGCGAATCATTGCCTCTCGTAAGATGTTGTTAAGTCGCGTCTGATAACCTTTCCCTTGGCTTTTTAGCCAGGCCAAAATATCCGAATCTATGCGCGCCGTGGCGGATGTTTTGTTTGGCCTATAAAAAGGATTCCGGACGGCATTTTTTTTAAATGAATCGTCAAGTTCCGGAATATCGCTGTAATCAATTTCGGCGTCAGAAATTTCAGATAATGTTTTGAGTTCGGCCTTTTGATCATCCGTCAAAGGGGACAGATCTTTTCGATCCGCTTCATGATAAATGACTTTGCTCATAATATTTTCTCTCTTTCGAGCTCGCCCGTCGCGCCGAAATGACCCGAATCGTTTCAGTCGCCTTAACTTGTCTGATTGTGCGGACAACCAACATCAACAGATGACCGTCCGCAACGCCATAATTTGCGAACGTTCCTCGCCATTTTCAAGGCGCTTCAACCTGCGCCTGGCTAGCCGGTCGCCAAAAACATGAACATCAATCTCAAAACTTATATGATGTTTCTTCAAATTGCGCTTCGCTTTGACTGGATCTCATTCGTAGTTAGTTTTCAGACAATTATGTTGCAACATTTTTGTCATAGTGTCAATCAACTTAAAAAAACGATGAAGATGACAAGGATAACGCCTTCAGAATAGCCGCAAGTTATTTCGTGACGGCCCCTTTCGGAACCGCGCCTCGCTGACGGGCGGTTCCGACCGCCTGCGGGCGGGACGCCTTTTTCCGCGTCCGCCGACAGTTTTCTGGAGGCCTGGAAAATCCGGCGCGAAGTAAAATAGCTATAATTGTGCGGGATTGTTAATGATGTGTCTGGAAAAGAGGGGCGTTTGGGCAGGCGCGTCTGCGGGAAGCTTATGACCCGCCGTTTGTTCGGGCGGCGGGAGCGTCTCGGCCGCCCTTGTCCGCCGAAAAAAGGCGGACAAGGGCGAGACCGACGAGCGGGTCAGGCTTAAAAATCGCTCAAACCGCTCTCCAGTTGATCTAGGCTAAGGTCGTAGCCGAGATCCATGACTTCCTTCCACCAGAGAGGCCCAGTGACGAAACCGTCCTCCGAACTGTTCAGGAAGATGCGGTTTTGAACCTGATTGGCGCTGGTGTTGCCGTAGATGGTTCCGGACGAGCCTTTGATTATCCAGGCTTCGGTCGAATGTCCCAAGCCGGCGGAACGGTAGCCGGTGACTTGACTGGCTCTTTCGTCCTGGCCGCCGGAGGGCGTCCCGGAGCCGGGATCCAAAGTCAGATCGGAATCGTCGAAGCCGTAGCTGGCCATGTAGGGAGCGGGCAGCCCCGTGAAAGTGTCGACCATGAGGAGATAGGAATGGCCTTCCGGGTTGCAGTAATCGCTCGACGGCTCATAGGTGGAGACGACCAAGTTGGAGCGTCCGTTGGGCAACGGGTCTATCTTGGGCTGGGTCAGGATCATCTCGTAGTTTTGTCTGGTCTGACCGGGGGTCTTGTAGTTCCAGACGTTCAGGCCCCGCTTGTAGCCAAGGTATTGACCGCCTCGCATCAAATCGGTCACTCGCTGGTAGTCGATTATTCCGCCGACGCCGGGGTAGCCGGTGACCATGGCGTTGTCGAAAACCCTGGCCTGGGAGACGTCAGCCAGCTTTTTGTCGTTGCTTTCCTTAACTTCGGCGAAGGTCAAAAGGCCGTTTTCGGTCGGCTCCTTGATTCCGAAGAGGTATTGCTGGTGATTGCTCTCGCAGGCGGCCCTTTGAGCGGAGACCAACAGAGAGCACATGGGATTGCTGTCGTTTTCGCTCCACAGTCGGCCGGTTCCAAAAACGACCCAGAGGTTGCCGGCGGCGTCGTAAGTGGCGTTGACCGCTCCGGTGACGGGACGATCCGTCTTGAAGAAAGTCGTCAATTTCCATTGATCGACCGAAGCGGGTCGGCCGTTGGAGTCGATCATCTGCAGGCGCATGACCGCTCCGCGATCCAGGCCTTGACTGTCGCGAGATTCAGTGAGACCGAAATAGACGGTCGGATTGCGCCAATCCACCGAGCCGGGCGTTTCTCCCTTCTGGACCAGCTGTTCGCTGGCCGGCCCCACGGCGGCCGGGACGAAGGGCTCGTTGAAGAAGCTGTTGGGCGGCATGGTCTGGCCGGCGGGCAGACCTTCGTTGGCTTCTCCGCCGAAAATCCGCTCCAAGGCTCCCGTATAGGCGTCTATGACGAAAACTTTGGCCGTCTGGGAGCTGTAGCCGCCGTAAGCGACTTCTCCGCCGGCGCCCAAGGGGGCTAGGACTTCCTTATAGTTTCCTTGGTCGTCATAGACCCTCTTGAGACGATCGCTGGTGGGGCCGCTGCCTAAGACGACATGCCAGCCGTCTTGGCTGGAGACGACGGCCGGCTTGCTGGCGGACAAGCCCAAGTCGGGATGGCTGAAGCGCCACAGCATGACGGGCTCCTTCTCGGGATCGGTCACGTCTAAGGCGAAATACTCGGAATAGAGGAATTTTTGAGGCGCGTCCGGGGCGTCAAGTTCGATGCTCCGTCCGCCCAAACGCAAGCCGCCGATGAGTATGGTGCGCCACTCGCCGTTTTTCCAGGCGTTTCCTGGGCCTAAATTTCTCTCCCGACCGGAGGTGTTCTTCATGTCGACGATCATCGGCTCCAGATCGACCGTGTAGCCGTGGGCGTAAGCCGGGTCGGTCAGCCAGGTCAGATGCGGCAGAACCGAGGTGGGAATGAAGCCCCAGATTTCGGCGCCTAATTTGTGCTCGGCCGTGCTGAGACTTTGATTGGCGTAGGGCATGGGCTTGGTCGAATAGCCGATGGTTCCGCTGGCCAGAGAACCGTAGAAGCCCAGATTGACGGCGTGGAGGAAGCCGTCGTTGGAGCCGAACTAGGCGACCAGCCGTCGACCCAGAGTTCCTGGATATTCGGCGGCGTCAGGGCGGTTTTTCTTATACCTGGAAAAGGACAGATCCCCGTAGACCAGATCGTACGCCCCGGTCGGTTCGCCGACGATGATGGGCCGAGAATTGATGACGTCGCCCAGCCGCCAGGTTTTTTTGGCGGTCGTGTTCCAAGGCGTGCAGACGTTCCGGGAGCGCCAGCCGGGAATGTCCCGACCGAGGGTGTAGGAAATGAGATTCTTGGCCGTTTCCAGGCGATCGGCCGGGTTATTGGCCGTGGGCAGAACCAAAGAGCCCGCGTTGGGCGTCCAAGCCCCTCCGTCGCCGACGTTCAGGTGGGCTCTGACGACGTGAGGAACGTGATTGTCGTAAATGAAGTCGTTTAAGGCCGTGACGACGCCCTTGGCCGAGGTGCGGCCGACCTTCAAAGTCAGTCGGCCTCCGGCTCCGGAGACGGCGATGACTTGGCCAGGGGAAACGTCTGAGGCTATTTCCACGGCCAGGCTTTTCAGTTCGTGCGGAGGCTTGCCCACGGCGGAGACGTGAATTTCTTGACAGACTTTGGACGCCGAGCCGCAGGCGCGGCGAGCCGCTTCCTGGCAAGATTCCGGTCCTTTGAAGGTGCGGGGCGCTCCCAACGTGTATCCCTGAACCAACAAGGGCGCGAGAGAATCCACGTTTTCCGAGGTGAAAAGATTGGAGCTCAGATTGACGCCGGAGGCGAAGCCGGCGGCCTCGTCGATTTCAGGGTCGGCGTAGGAGTAAATCCGTCTTCCCGCGCCGGCGGAGGAGAAATTGCGGGGAACGTCGAGCTTGTCGTCGTCGATTTCCGACAGAATCCGGCTGGCGTCCCAAACAGGCCGCAATTGATACATGTTTTCCAGAACATGTCTGGATCCGGGCTGTTCAAGCTCGTTGACGCCCAGTTCGTCGGCCCACAGCGTTATTCGGGAATTGTCCGAATCCGTGCGGTTTTCGAATATGACCACCAGATCCCCGGTAGGAGAGGCGGGATCTCCGGAGACGACGTCCAAAGTTCCGTTGAGGTTGGTGTCCTCGCGAAGATTGCCCCACTGATCGATGAAAAGGGCCATGGCGTTGCCGACCCATTTGACTTTCACTCTCTGTTCGGAGGGAATGCCGGCGTCTTGAGCCGAGGAGTATTCCGGCACGTAGGAAGTCTGTAGAGCCAGTCCTCCGCCTAAAACGGTGGAGATGGAGTCCGACGTGGCCGTGACGGCCTCGCCGAGCTTGGAAATGCGGTCGAAAGCCTTGCCTAGCTGCTCCGGAAGTTCGCTAAGATTGGCCACTTCGAAGTAGTTGTCCGGGGTTCCGGCCCTGACCGAATCCCATTCGCCCGGATCGGGCTGGCCGTTTAGGTTGACGTCCTTATAGCCGCCGTATTTGGCGGCCAGCCACAAGGGATTGGGCAGATTGGCCGGGGTGAGCGCGTCGTCCTGGGCGAACTTGAAGGAGCGGATTTGGATGTATTTCATCTGGTCGGCCACGTATTTTTTGCCGGCCACAGTGCCGT
This sequence comes from Deltaproteobacteria bacterium, assembly GCA_031254895.1. Taxonomy (GTDB): domain Bacteria; phylum Desulfobacterota; class Desulfarculia; order Adiutricales; family Adiutricaceae; genus JAIRNQ01. The sequence continues at coordinate 961 of JAIRTO010000357.1, read as the reverse complement.
CCCCTATGCCGCAGTTTCTTCTGCCCGCCGCGCTGGTGTCTCCGGCGAAGGGGCAATCCCACGGAGTCAGCAAGGGATCCGTGACGACGTTGGGCACGTGGAGGTATCCGACAGACGCTCCGTTGGGCACGCCCAGCTGACGGTTGTCAGGATGAGGGTAGGGATAGACAGGGGTATAGGTCGGTATTCTGTAATCCTGACCTTTGTTGGCCGCGTCCAGATAGCCTCCGGAATGCTCCACTCCGTTGATGGTGTAGCCTATGGCGGCCGACCAGTTGGTGTCCGAGCCGACCGCGTTGGTCGTCACGGCCAGGCCGACCACTTCATATTTGGTTATGTCCAAAGGCGGGTCGGAAGGGTTGTCCGGATTTTTGAAGGCGTAGTAAGCCGGCTGGTTGGCCGGAATCTTGTATCTGTTGTTCAAAAAGCTTTGGACGTCGGTTTTGAAGGGACCGCTGTTGATGAAGTATGGTTCGGCTTCCCGGTATTGGGCCGGGGTGTTTCTGGTGGTCAGAAGAGCCACGTCGGCGTTGTTGATGTGGTCTCTTTCCCAGATGTCGTATGGCTCTATGCAGCTTTCGAAATTGGTCAGAAACTGCATGCGGAAGGTTAGACCGTTGACGTCGGCTTGAGCCCTTTTGATGATGAAGTTGATGAGGGATCGAGTGCTGGGGAAAGGGTCGTACTGACCGTTGTTTGTCGGCGACACCACGACTAGGGGCATGAGGTTGGCCTGATGGCCCCTGCCGTCTTTGAGGCTTATTTGCGGAATGTTCGGCGACAGTCCCACGGCGAAAAGCTCCACCGGCTGATTGCGGCCGTTTTTGCTGAAATCGCGAGTCCTGGCGTAATAGGCGGCGGCGGCCAGACTGTAGCTGCCGTTGAGGCTGGGCTCGGAGGGGCAAAAGCCTCGGATGTCCGCCAAGGAAAGGCCTGCCGTAAAATCTTTGGCCACGCAAAG
>JAIRTO010000356.1 GCA_031254895.1 Deltaproteobacteria bacterium | reverse complement strand
CGTCGAGGGAATTGCCGTCGCCGGTCACTTTGGCCGCGGCGCAAAAGACTTTTCTAGGTTCCGGGGAGTTCAGCGGAATAAGAATTTCTCCGCCCTTGCCGTCGAAGATGGCGAGTCTGACGTTGACGTCGGATAAGTTGGCCGTCCCTTCGTAGATCATGGCGAAGATGACGACAAGCTCGATCGTTTCCGGCCGCAGGATATGCATGTTTTCCCCGTCGGCCGTTGGCGGACTTGACCCTCATTTGGAGCCATTTTGGCGTTTTTGGCTCATATTGACTTAATTCATATGGTCGGTATAATAATAAGATTGTCTGGATGGAGGATTTTATGCCCGCAGTTACAGCCATTAGAGGATTTAAGGATATTTTGCCTGCTGAGGCTTCTCTATGGCGAATTGTCGAAGAAACGGCCAGAGACGTCGTTCGTCGCTTTGATTTCGTCGAGCTGCGACCGCCGATTATGGAAAAAACCGAACTTTTTCAGAGATCCATCGGTCAATCCACGGACATAGTCGAAAAAGAGATGTACACCATGGAGGATCGCGGCGGCGAGAAAATAACCCTCCGTCCTGAAGCCACGGCCGGCCTGGTCAGGGCTTTGCTCGAACACAATCTCCATGAAGGCGGCCGGGCCGTCAAGCTTTTCTGCCTCGGGCAGATGTTCCGCTACGAGCGCCCTCAAAAGGGACGTCAACGCCAATTTCACCAGCTGGACGTGGAGGTTTTCAACGATCCGAGCCCGTTGGCCGACGCGGAAACCATTTTTCTGCTCTATGTCTTTTTGTCGGAACTGGGGCTCCCTTCCCTGTCCATCGTCCTAAATTCTCTGGGCTGCCGGGAATGCCGCCCAGCCTATAGACAAAGTCTGATCGATCATCTCTCGTCCCGGAAGGAGCGCTTGTGCGGCGACTGCCAACGTCGTCTGGAACAAAACCCTCTTCGAACTCTGGATTGCAAAGTCCCCTCCTGCCAGGCGGAAGCGCAGGACGCCCCGGTTCTGGCCTCGTTTCTGTGTCCGGACTGTCGCGCTCACTTCGAGGCGGTCAAATCGGCCCTGGCCAGTCTGGGCCTGTCTTACGAACTGGACGAGCGTCTGGTCAGGGGGCTTGATTATTACACCCGAACCACCTTCGAAGTCCGATCCGGAGATCTTGGCGCTCAAAACGCCGTCGCCGGCGGCGGCCGCTATGACGGTCTTTGCCGCGAATTGGGCGGTCCGGACTTGCCCGGCATAGGCTTCGCCGTCGGCCTGGAGCGTCTGATCCTCTTGCTGAGCCAGACGGCTCCGCCCGTCTCGGACGGGCCGGACTACTATGTGGCCATCCTTTGCCCGGAAGCTCAAGCGCCGGCCTTCAAGCTGATTCATCAGCTGAGGAAAAAAGGTCTGGCCGTGGCCGCCGACTGGACGCCGGGCGGCCTCAAAAGCCGCCTCCGCCGCGCCGACAAAAGCGGCGCGGCCAAAGTCGTCATGATCGGTCCGGACGAGCTGGCCTCCGGTCAAGTTTTAATCAGAGATCTCGTCGCCAAGGAACAGGAGACTCGCCCCATCGACCGGCCCGACTTGTTCTGAAGACCCTATTTGGAACCGAGCCTTCTGGATTTCCGTTTTTTTGGTTTTTTAGTTTTTTTGTTTTTTTTAGGTTTTTTTTGGGTTTTTGCCTTTTTTTGCGTGTTTTATGCCTACAAATTCCCAAATTTAAAAAATTCAAAAAATTCAAAAAAAAAAACGACCTGGCGAAACTTTTTTCTTTTTTTGCCTTTATCGTTTTTTTCGTCAACCGTCAATTGTCAGCCGTCAATTGTCAACCATCAATCATCCACCCTTTAACATTTAAAATTTGCCGTTTTAAATTGTTATTTATCATGTAGAATCATTTTTCGGACCGAGGTGAAATTAATGTCTGAATCCATGGCCGGGCTCAAGCGAACTCATTATTGCGCTGAAATAAACGAATCCCTTTTGGACCAGCAAGTCGTCATCATGGGCTGGGTCCAGCACCGCCGCGACCACGGCGGACTGGTTTTCATCGATTTGCGAGATCGCACTGGTCTGGTTCAGACAGTCTTCAATCCCCAGGAAGACCCCGCCACGCACGAGAAAAGCCACGACGTCAGAGCCGAGTACGTCTTGGCTCTGGTCGGCCGAGTCAGACGCCGTCCGGACGACATGGTCAATCCCAAGCTCCCCACCGGCGGAGTGGAGGTTTTCATCAAGGAGCTGCGGGTTCTGAACGAAGCGCAGACGCCGCCCTTCATCGTGGAGGATCACGCCGACGTCAACGAAATGGTCAGGCTCCGCCACCGCTATCTTGATCTTCGGCGGCCTTCGGTTCTGCAAAATTTCGTTTTGCGCCACAAAGCGGCCAAAATCACCAGAGACTATTTTTCCGACAACGGCTTTTTGGAAGTCGAAACTCCGGTTTTGACGAAATCGACCCCGGAAGGCGCTCGCGACTATCTTGTCCCGTCCCGGCTGAACCACGGCTGTTTCTACGCCCTGCCCCAGTCGCCGCAGCTTTTCAAGCAGCTTTTGATGATGGGCGGGATGGATCGCTATTGCCAGATAGTCAAGTGCTTTCGGGACGAGGATCTGCGGGCCGACAGACAGCCCGAGTTCACCCAGGTCGATCTGGAGATGAGCTTCGTCTCTCAGGAAGACGTCATGGAGATGCTCGAGGGCTACATCTCGGAGCTGTTCGCCAAAACGCTGGACCGCGAGCTGGTTCGGCCGTTTCCCAGACTCTCCTATGACGAGGCCATGTCGCGCTACGGCGTGGACAAGCCCGATCTTCGCTACGGGCTGGAAATCGTCGACATCGGCCATATTTTCCAAAATTCTCGGGCCCAAGTCTTCGTGGACGCCCTCGACAAGGGCGGCTGCGTCAGAGCCATACGCGCCCCGGGAGCCGGCGGCTTTTCCCGCAAGCAGCTGGACGATCTGGTCGGCTTCGCCATTTGGCTCGGAGCCAAAGGACTGGCCTGGCTGCGCGTCCAGGCCGACGGCTTTCAGGGGCCTTTGGCCAAGTTTTTGAGCGACGAGGAAAAAAGCCGCCTCCTCGCAGAACTCCAAGCCGAGGTCGGCGACGTCCTCTTTTTCGGGGCCGACTCCCCGGACATGGTCGCCCACGTTCTGGGGCAGATCCGCCTCAAACTGGCCGAAGACCTCTCTCTGGTCCGGCCGGACGCCTACGCCCTGACCTGGGTCACCGACTTTCCCATGTTCGAGTACGACGTTCTGACCAAACGCTTCGAGGCCAAGCATCACCCCTTCACCTCGCCTCGCGAGGAGGATCTTCAATATTTGGAGAGCGATCCCGGCCGGGTCAAAGCCCAGGCCTACGATTTGGTTTTGAACGGCAGCGAGATCGGCGGCGGCTCCATCCGCATTCACAACTCCGATCTCCAGGCCAGGGTCTTCGCCGCTTTGGGCCTCAGTCAAGAGCAGATCCGCGAAAAATTCGGCTTTTTCGTCGACGCTCTGAAATATGGCGCCCCGCCCCATGGCGGCTGCGCCTTCGGTCTGGACAGGATAGTCATGATTCTAGCCGGAGCCGGTTCCCTAAGGGACGTCATCGCTTTCCCCAAAACCCAAAAAGCCGCTTGTCCTTTGACCGAAGCTCCCTCCGACGTGGCGGAGCGCCAGCTCCTGGAGCTGGGCTTGACTCTGGACAAAAGTCTCGAGTCTTGAGTTTTTTTCGAGTTTTTAGTCCGGGCGTGGGAAAGCCGCCCATCGGTCGGGGCGAATTTTGGACGAACCGGCTTTGCGGCTTTTTCAAACATTTCGGCCCCTGCCGAAGGCGCCGCAAGCCTGTCCGCCAAGGGTTTTCTCCAACTGGATCTTTTCAACTTTTTTGGCATCTTTTTAGCATCTTTGGAACTCCAGCCGCCTGAAACAATAGAGGAACGAAATTGACGAAAGAACGTCACCTGCCCGCAAACAGAAATCTGATGTCCGCCAAACACAGACCCAGCTCGTTTCGGATCGTCGAGCCTGGTCAGCCGGAACTTTTTCGCGACATCTTTCCCTATGTCGACTTTCCGCGCATCCCCTTCGACGGTTCCCATCCCATGGTCTCTCCGGCGGAGGATCCGGTCATAACCGACACGACCTTTAGAGATGGCCAGCAGGCCCGTCCGCCCTACACGGTCCCGCAGATAGTCGCCCTCTTCAAATTTTTGCATCGGCTCTCCGGTCCGACCGGGATTGTCAGAAAAAGCGAGTTCTTTCTCTTCAACGCCAAAGATCGCCAAGCTCTGGAGGCCTGTCGAGAGCTGGGTTACGAATTCCCCGCCATCACCGGCTGGATCCGGGCTCAGTCCGAAGAGCTGAAATTGGTCAAGCAGATGGGCTTGACCGAAACCGGCGTTTTGACCTCCATTTCCGATTATCACATTTATCTCAAGCTGGGACTTAACCGTCGCCGGGCGGCGGACAAATATCTTGGCCTGGTGAAAGAGGCCCTCGATTACGGCATCGCCATCCGCTGCCACTTCGAAGACGTGACCAGAGCCGACATATACGGCATGTGCATCCCCTTCGCCCAACAGATAAAACGGCTTTCCGACGAAGCCAAGATTCCCGTCACCATCCGTTTGTGCGACACCCTCGGTCTGGGGGTGACCTATCCCGAAGCCGCCCTCCCCCGCTCCGTCCCGAGACTGGTTCGAGCCTTCATCGAAGACGCCGGCTTCGACGGCCGAAATCTGGAATGGCACGGGCATAACGATTTTCACAAAGGGTTCGCCAACGCCGCCACCGCCTGGCTGTACGGCCTCGGGGCCGTCAACGGCTCTTTGTTCGGTTTCGGCGAGCGCACCGGCAATACGCCCATAGAAGGACTTCTCGTCGAACACGCCGCTTTGTGGGGGTCGACCCCGGGCGTCGATTATGGAGTGATCACCGAGCTGGCCCGGTATTTCGAAGACGAACTGAACGTGCGCATCCCCTTCAATTATCCTCTGGCCGGGAGGGACTTCAATTCCACTTCCGCCGGCATCCATGCCGACGGTCTTTTGAAGAACGAGGAGATCTACAACATCTTCGACACGACCAACATTTTGAAGCGTCCCCCCTCCATCTCCATAAACGACAAGTCCGGCGCGGCCGGATTGGTTCACTGGCTCAATCAGAGACTGCATTTGACGGGCGGAGAGATCTTGGACAAAAGGAACCCGGCCGTCATCAAGATCAACAAAGCCATCCAGAAGGAGTACGAAAACGGCCGCATCACCAACATGAGCGCCAAGGAATTGGAAAGACTGGCCCGCTTTTATCTGCCCTTAAAGTTCGAATCGCAGTTTGATCGGCTAAAAGCCAGAGCGACCGAATTGGCCCACGATCTCATTTGCCAAATGATTGCCGACCCCGTCATCCGCTCCATGGATCCGAGTCAGCAGGAAAAAATGATGGAAAAGGTGGTCACCACCATTCCTTACGTTCAATTTTTGTATGTCACGGACAATAAAGGCATCAAGATAACCCGAAACGTCGCGTCCGTATCCGAAAAAAAGCGCTACGCCGGCCAACAGGACGTCGGCTCGAATCTTTCCGACCGCATTTGGTTCGTCCGGCCCATGGAAGACGGCCAGATATACGTGACGGATTTTTACACCTCCCGCTTCACCGGAGCCCTGTGCATAACCGTCAGCGGCCCCATTTTAGGCGAATCCGGCGAAATAGCCGGAGTGCTGGGGCTGGACATCCGCTTTGAAGACTTGGCCAAGATGGAGTTGGACGAAACCGACCTCCTCAACGGCGACCAATAAGCCCAATTTACAAGGAGGGCTATTTTTGGCTGGCTGTTTTGGCGGGGTATTTTACTTTAGGCATTTTTGGCCGGATATTTGCGAAATGCCCTTTTTGGACTTTTTCGGATCTTTTTTGTTCGAAAACTTTTCATAACCTCTCATAACCTCAAACCTTTGCTCGTTCGCCCGACGACTGCATTTTTTTGCAAAAATCCAAAAAGGACAAGGAATAAGCCATGAAAAAAAAACCTCACCCGTACAGCTGGCTGCTGAAATTAGCCAATGAAGGCGACCCGAAGGCCCAGTTCGAGCTAGCTTTCAGGCTGGCTGGGGGACAGGGATTCAAACAAGATTCAGATGAGGCCGCGCGTTGGTTTTTGTCGGCCGCCGAACTGGGGTTGCCGGAAGCCCAGAATGAATTGGGGTCGTTTTTTCTTTACGGCGATGAAGGCTTTCCCCAAAACGAATCATTAGCGGCTAAATGGTTTTTGGCCGCCGCTGAACAGGGGTTTGCCGAGTCTCAACTTTCTTTGGGCCAAATGCTCAGAGATGGCGTCGGCATTCCCAAAGATGAGGCTGAGGGAAAAAAATGGCTTGACCTCGCCGCCAAAAACGGCCTAACTGAAGACAATGCCGCCGACGAAAACGGCTTACCTGAAGACAATTCCGACGCCGACGACGACCGCCAATAGCCTTCAGTCCTTTGATCATTTGCCCGACGACTTCGGTTTTTTGCCAAAACCCGTAAACGACCTGGAATAAGCAATGAAAAAAAAACCTCACCCGTACAATTGGCTGATAAAATCAGCCCAAGGAGGCGACCCTCAGGCCCAGTTCAAGCTAGCTGAGATGCTTCATGCGGGGCAGGGTTTCAAACAAGATTCGAAAGAAGCCGCTCGTTGGCATTTGGCCGCCGCCGAACAGGGGTTGTCGGAAGCCCAGCATCAATTGGGCATGATGTTGTATGAAGGCGACGGCGTTCCCGAAAACAAATCCGTGGCGGCTAAATGGTTTTTGGCCGCCGCTGAACAAGGGGTTCCTGAATCGCAATTTTTGTTGGGCCTAATGCTCAAAATGGGCGACGGCGTTCCCCAAGATGCGGCTGAGGGAAAGAAATGGCTTGACCTCGCCGCCGAAAACGGCGTGACTGACGAAGACGATGATGACGATGACGATGATGATGACGATGACTACTACTATGACGACGAGGATGACGTTGAGGATGACGACGATTATGATGATGATGAGGATGATGAGGATGATGATGATTATGGAGATGAATATTATGTCGGCGATGAGGATGACTACGACGAAGATGACGAAGATGACGATGAATGCGATGAAGATGACGATTCGTTTGAAGCCTTGAAAGCTGACGAAACTGACGACAAAACGGGAAAAGGCCTTCGACTTTGGAACTCGGTCAAAAAAATGTTCGGATCTTTCAGCGATCTATATTTTTTTGGGGATGAGGAAGAGGAAGAGGAAGAGGAAGAGGAAGAAGAAGAGGAGGAGGAGGAGGATTATGATGATGATGATGACGATGACGATTCATTATCCTGTGAGGATTGCGAATACTTCGGCCCACTCGGTTGCTTAAGCCACGAAATTATAAGCGACGACGAGACGAAAAAACAGTGCGAGCGGTTTTTGGCTCTCGCAGAATTGGCTTCGACAGGAGACAAGGAAGCGGAGAAAAAACTGGCGAAATTTTTACGTGGCGAACTGGACTTTTTTGAAAAACGGAAAGAGCAATGCTCTCAACAAGAGAAAACGACTGTCCCTCCGAAACATGAACTGCCGATAGAATTATGGAAAACGGAGGCCGCCAAAGGCGATCGCAACGCTCCCTTCTTATTGGGCCAGGCCTATTTGTTGGGACAAGGCGTTCCGAAAGATAATCGAACGGCCTTGGGGTATTTCAAATTGGCGGCGGAACGAGGTTCGGCCAACGCCATGTATGAATTGGGAATAATGTATGTGGAAGGCGAAGACGTAAAATTTAACCCTAAGAAAGCCAAAAATTATTTCGAGGCGGCCGCAAAAAAAGGACATAAACAATCTATTAAAGTTTTAAAGGAATTAGCAAAAGAATTTAAGGATCTTGGATTATAGTTTTACTTTTCCGGCTTTTTAAAGCCATTTTTACAAAGAGCCAAGGGCTTCAGCTTTCGGCCAATTATTTTTCGCAATTACTGCCTGTTTATGGACCTTTTTTCGCCTTTCTCAAATTTTTTCTTCAGACCGCGCCAGTTCGGCGTTTTGCCGCCTGACCTTTCTTCAAATTGTTCCATCGCTTCGGCGAACGTCTTTGGCGAAAACTTTTTGATCGCGCGTCCTTTTTTCCAACTTGGCCCGTTCATGGCCAATCGGAGCAACATATGCTGGACAACGTCTTGGGCATGATTGACGGCCCCCTTTGGTCCAGATTCAAACTAACCATCATCGCTTCATTGCTTCTGGCCCTGCTGGGATTGGCTCTGTATTACCCTCGCACGAATCTCCTCGTCGAAGGCGCCATATTTGATCTCATGCTCAATGCCAGATCCGAGGGGCAGTCCGAAATTATGGAAGACATAGTCATCATCGCGATAGATGACGCTTCCATCTCCAACCCTCGCCAGTCGCAGCCCATGTATTTCGTGCCGCAGGTTTGGTCGACGATATTGGACGCTTTGGTTCTGAGCGGAGCCAAGGTCGTGGCCATCCATCAGCGGCTTCCGATTATGGAAAGCCGCGATTTTTCTCTGGAAGACGAAGCCAAATGGTTCAGATCCGTTCAGACGGCTCATAAATCCGGCATGCCGGTCGTTTTCGGCTTTCGCTATCTAAGCGATCGGGCTCTATTGCCTTCGCCCAAATATGTGGAGATCATGGGCCGCGAACACATGGGCTTTCTGAATCTGATCCACGACCGAGACAACAAGATTAGGCTTCAGGCCCTCACCTGGCCGGACAGCCTGGATATTTTAGGCCCCGTTCATCCCAAGTCCTTTTCTCTGGTCGTGGCCAAATCCGTTCGCCCGGAGCTCGAGGAACTGCCCGGGAAAGACTTTTACATCAATTATTCCCAGAGCTTCACCCATTTCAGCTTTTCCGACATATATCAAAGGGCCTTGAACGGAGAAGTGGGGTTCTTCAAGCGCGTCTTCGCCAACAAGATAGTTTTCATCGGCGACGCCAGCTCCATAAACGTGGACGCCTACCCTACTCCCGGCTCCACTTATTCCGGAGCCGTTCAAACGGGCTGGAGCCTGGTTCCGGCCGTGGAGATTCAAGCCCATTCCGCGGCCACCCTCCTGAGCGGACGGCTAATTCAAGAGCCGGGCTGGCCGCTTCTGGCTTTGTTGTATTTCGGCCTCGTCTTCACCGCCTTGACGCCGGTCATCATCAATATTCGCGGAGGGACGAAACACGTCGTCTTCTGGATTCCCACGGCCGTGACCTTGGCCTATCTCGCTTTCTGCTGGCTGGCTTTTCGTCGAGACGTATACGTGCCCGTCTTTCCGGGCCTGGCCATTCTGGCCTCGGCGCATTTTCTTTATTACCTTCTCCGGGCCAGAGAAAACAAAATTATCCAAAACACCTCCAACCAGGCCCTGTCCTTATACCTCAACCGGGATCTGGCCGGTCAAATCATTCAACATCCGGAGATTTTGGAAAGACGCGGAGAAGTGCGAAACGTCACCGTCTTTTTCGCCGATCTGGTGGGCTTCACCTCCATGTCCGAGACCATGGACACCGCCGATCTGGTGGACATTCTGAACCGCTACTACGACACCATGAACACGGCCATAGAGCGTTACGGCGGCTTCGTCGACAAGTTCGTCGGAGACGCCATCATGGCCGTCTGGGGCGCCCCCTCCAGTCAGCCCCAACACGCCGTCTCGGCCTGTCTTTCCGCTCTGATGCAGAAGAGACTGATGGAAGAGTTGAACCGGGAGCTGACCGCCGCCGGGCAGCCCTTTCTGCAAGCCTTGATGGGCCTGAACACCGGTCAGGTCATCGCCGGCAACATAGGCGCCCGTCAGAGAATCAACTATACGGTCATGGGCGACGCCGTCAACCTGGCTTCGCGTTTGGTTTCGGTCAACAAGATCTTCATGACCACCATTTTGGCCTCCGAAGCGACCGTCGGGATGGCGAGAGACGAGATAGCTTTTCGGGCTCTGGACCGCATCAAAGTCAAAGGACGCAAAAGCGGCATCACCATCTACGAAATCCTGGCCCACAAATCGGATCTGTCTCCCAATATGGCTCAATGCGTCAATTTTTACGAACGAGCCTTGAAGCATTATTTCGGCCGAGACTTCTCCGGAGCCCTGGCTCGTCTGGAAGCCGCCCTCAAGTGTCAGCCCAACGACAACCCCAGTCTGATCTTCGCCCAACGCTGCATGGATTACATTTCCCGCCCCCCGAACGACGATTGGGACGGGGTGACCGTCTTGGAAGCGAAGTGAACAGGCTCCGCCGATAAAAGAAGTCGAGACGGGGTTTGGACAAGGCCGCCAAAGAGAGTTTTGGAAAAAAGACGGCGGAATTCGGGACAAAAACCTGTCTCCTATGAGCCGTCTCTCAAAACCCGTCTGTAAATGGATCTTTTCAGTCCAAAGTCGGATCTTCTCAAGCCAAAGGGGATCATTCTAAAACTGTCCCCCAAAAAAACGGTCTCATTTCATCGCCCGATGAAGCCGATTTTCAGGAAACCTTTTGGGGAAGTCGGACATCAGCAGGATTTTGACGGGATTTTCAAGGTTTCTTTGCGGGATTGCGGAATTGCGGAATTGCGGAAGTCAGAACCGCGTGACTCGGAACTGCGGAACTGCGGGATTGCGGGACTGTGGGACTGCGAAACTGTGGGACTGCGGGACTGCGGAACGGCGGGATTGTAGGACTGTTGACTGTAGGATTGCGAAACTGCGGGATTGTAGGACTGCGAAACTGCGGAACTGTAGGATTGAGGAACTGCGGGAGCGCGGAACCGTGGAAATATGGGAGGACTGCGGAAGTCAGAACTGTGCGCGGAACTGCCGTTGATCCGCCAGTAAAGGAGAGAAAACGTGCTCGTCTATTTCGCCGGGCCGGACGTGTTCAGGCCAGATTATCAGGAAATCCGGGGAAAATTGGCCCAGTTGGCCTTCGCCAGGGGAATATACCCTCTATTTCCGGGAGAAGCCATTCTAAAAGGAGCTTCGGAAATCGTCGAATTCAACCTGATGCTTCTTCGAAAGGCCGACGGGGTAGTGGCCAACCTCAATCCCTTCCGGGGCCAGGAGCCTGATTCCGGGACAATTTTCGAGTGCGGCTACGCCTTCGCCAACGGCAAATGGGTCATCGGCTATTTGAGCGACCGCCGGGATCTCCTGTCCAAACTGCGCCAGTGGGATCAAGGACCTGGTCCGAGCGACAACGTCTGTCGGGACGGCAGCTTCGTCGAAGATTTCCGTCAGCCCGTCAACATCATGCCGGCTTTGACGGCCTTGAGCATTTGCGGCGACGCGGAGGAGGCCATAGAAGCCGCAGCCGCCATGAAGGCGAAGCCGTCGACTTGAGGCCGTCTTTGCTAAACGTGACCGTCCTTCTATAGCTGGCCTCCGTCAGCGTCGCTTTGAAGCTCTTCGAGCTTTTTTTCAGCTTCAAGCCAGCCTTTTGAAGCGGCCAACCGAAGCAGCCTGAGAGCTTCAGCGCGGTCTTTAAGGACTCCGTCGCCGGCTAGATACAGCAAAGCCAATTCAAATTGCGCTTCCGGTTCTTCTTGTTCGGCGGCTAAATGAAACCATCTGGCCGCCTCCCTCTTGCCCTTCGAATCGAAGTCGCCTTTGGCGCACATTAGACCCATTATCAATTGAGACTCCGAATGACCAGCTTCAGCCGCTTGACGATACAGTTTCGTCGCCGCCTCCACATCCTTATCGCCGCCAGCGCCTCGTTCGCACATGCTCGCCAAATAAAACCTGGCGACTGGATCTTTATTTTCTTCCGCAGCCAAACGGAACAATTTTCGCGCCTCGCACAAATCCTTGGGAACCCCATCTCCTTCATGATACATGCAGGCTAGGTTAAATATTGCATTCGGATCTCCTCCATCAGCGGCGAGACGATACCATCTTGCCGCTTCCGCCAGATCCGCCGGGACTCCGGAGCCAGCGTCATACATAAAAGCGAGGTTGCAGCAGGCCGAGACATGACCTTGAACAGCCGCCGCGCGATACCATTTGGCCGCTTCTCCTTTGTCCTTAGGAACTCCTTCGCCATGGTAATATTTTTCGCCCAGTCTGTTTTGCGCGTCTGGATTGCCGTTTTCCGCAGCCGCGCGATACCATTTGACCGCTTCTTCGTAGTAATGCGGAACTGTTGAACCCTTGCTGCGTCTTTTGCCCAGCCTGTTTTGCGCGTCGAGATGCTCGTTGTCCATAGCTGAGCGAAACAATTTGACGGCTTCTTCGGCGATCTGCAGAACTCCCAGACTGTCGTCAGAGATCCGAGCCAGTAGATGATTTGCCTCCGCAAGACCTTTTGAAGCGGCCGATTGAAGCCACTTGAGAGCTTCAGCGCGGTTTTCAGGCGCTGTGTCGTCGGCCAGAAGCAGCAAAGCCAATTCAAATTGCGCTTCCGGATCTTCTTGGTTGGCGACTAGACGGAACCACCTAGCCGCCTCGGCTTTGTTCTCCGCAACGCCGTCGCCTATTGCGCACATTCGGGCCATTTTCAATTGAGACTCCAATAAACCCGCCTGAGCCGATTTCCTAAACAGTTCCACCGCCGTGGGTTTGTGAGGAAACATGACTTCGCCGTGATCGTTCATATGCGCATAATAATGCATGGCGACTGGATCGTTAGCTTCTCGAGCCACGGAGAAAAAGCTCTCCGCTTTGGTCCAGTCCTTGCGAACCACATCTCCATGATAATGCATGACGCCGAGGTTGAAACATGCCCCCGGCACGTTATTTTTGGCGGCG
>JAIRTO010000316.1 GCA_031254895.1 Deltaproteobacteria bacterium | reverse complement strand
CCCCCCCCCCCCCCCCCCCCCCCCCCCCCCCACCCCCCCCCCCCCCCCCCCCCCCCCCCCCCCCCCCCCCCCGCGGGCGCGCGGCCGGCTTTTAGGGACATGCAGCTAGCGCCGTAAATTTTGGAAGAATCTGAGGGGCATACTTTTTTGAGAATGTCAAAAAGAGGTGGCATCCTTATTGGCCGAGAAAAGTATGCCAAAATGGCGCCCTTTCGAGTGAGAGATTCCAGCTGTCATAATCGCCTCATATTATGAAGCGATTAGGAGTTGCCAATGCCTCATTATTTTTGGGAAGACCGGAATTGGCCCAATTACCGCTGGAACTCCGAAGCGTTGCTCCAGCGTCTTGCGATCCTTCGAAAACGCCAAGGCCGTTTCCTTCGCGCTATGGAAGACCTGGGCTTGGAAGACGGCCTTAGAGCGCAGGCTCTGGCGACCGAAGAGGAGGCCATTCAGACGGCGGCCATTGAGGGCGAAAATCTGGATCGCGAGAAAGTGCGCTCTTCCATCGCTACGCGCCTTGGCCTTTCGACAGTCGGCTTGCGCCCGGCGGATCGGACGGCGGACGGCCTTGTGGAAGTGTTGCTTGACGCTATGCGTCATCATGCGGCGCCGCTCACGAAGGCTCGCCTGGGCAACTGGCATACGGCGCTGTTTCCTTCAGGGCGATCCGGCTTCCAGCCCATCGTTGTCGGAGCCTGGTGCAAATTGTTTCCGGGGCTTACGGAAAAATGATGGTGCATTATGAGGCTCCGCCGCCGGAACGCCTGGAGGCGGAAATGGCCGCTTTCTTCTCCTGGTGGTGGTGGGAGGAAAGCCGGGAAAAGCTGGACGGCGTTATCCGCGCCGCTTTGGCCCATCTGCATTTTGCGGCCATTCACCCTTTTGATGACGGCAATGGCCGTTTGGCGCGCGCCATCGCCGACATGGCTCTGGCCCAGGATGAAAAGGCCGTCAGGCGTTGCTATAGCCTATCCGCTCAAATAATGAAGGAGCGTGACGCCTACTATGCCGCGCTGGAAAAAACTCAGACTGGAGATGGAGACTGCACGGAATGGCTATTATGGTTCATCGGCTGTTTTGAGCGCGCGTTGTCCGCCGCCGAGGGCAGGCTGGCCGTAATCCTGTTCAAGGCGGTTTTCTGGAAACGCCATGCGGAAACTGTGGTGAACGAGCGTCAGAAAAAGGCGCTGAACCGCCTCTTGGACGCCGGGAAAGACGGGTTTAAGGGCGGCCTGTCCACTCGCAAGTACATGGGGATGACCGAAATTTCTAGTTCGACGGCTTGGCGCGAAATTGAAGACTTGCTCCAGAAAAAAATGCTGCGCCCATTGCCCGGCGTCGGACGCGGCGTCGCCTATGAAATCGCTTGGGAGCCTGAGTAGGACTTAGGGCTTGAGTATTTTAATTCTTTTTAAGGCTTCTTCTGATGAGGAGCTTTTCCGTTTCCGCAGCCTTTCTCGCGGCAAAGGCGCCTTGAACAAGATTTGCCGTCTGGCTACGCTTATCAGGCAAAGACGAAAATAGCGTTAAGTCCTATCAGGCTTTTTTGTCCGACCATTCGCCAATCGACATTTTCGCCAATGACGCCTTCGACCGCCGCGCCGATAAATGTTTGCCTTGCGGCTTGAATTTCGTCGTACGGCGAAAAACTTGAAACAATATGGCGCGGTTTGTCGTTTTATAGAATTGCCGCCAGGCCGCTTCCATCCCCAAGAGGCGCCGCTTTGGACAAATTCTGATTCGCTTCCGTCATTGACGCCAGCAAATTTGGGTCAAGCTTCATAAGGCTCGCCTCATTTTTTGACATTTATTAACGTTGGCGCCCGCAATTCTATTTCCAGCCAAATTTTGTCCTGTTTCAAACATAGGCTCAAATAAACCTATATTTTTGAAAGGAGCGCGGAGCCCTGGCCATCGGCCCTTTTAGCGTCATGATCATTTCTTGCGGCCAGGGCAAGGCCGGCGTCGCCGCGTTGCCGCGCCGCCCAAGAAAATCGCCGGCGATGGCGAAACCAGCGACTGCTCCCGCAAAGGCGGCGTCGTCTACCCGGAGATTTCGCTTCCCGACCACGCGCCGAAGAAAGGTCGAGACCGCGCCGTTCTTTGGAACATCCTCGGAGTAATCCGTGAAAAACGGCCACGCGCAGCTTGCCCGCGAAATGGAAATCTTCCTGCCCGCAGAATTGATTATGGCCAAAAAACAATGCCCTGGCCGCAGACCTGTCCTAGAGCCATTCGCCTAAGGCCGATCTTAGGCGCCGACCTTAGAAGTCCACGACAAAGACGACGGTTCGGGCTACGTTTCGGGCGACGTTTCGGGCTACGGTGCGGGCGACAGTTCGGGCGACGGTTCGGGCGACAGTTCGGGCGGCGGTTCGGGCGGCGGTTCGGGAGAAGAATCGTTTAGTTCGGGAGGTCGTTTTCGGATCGTCTGGCGGGAGGAAATCGGCGGGGCGGAAATTGGGAAAGATGAAAAATAGATCTTTTTTTGGCGTTTGCGGCCCCCTGACTTGACCTTTAGGGAAAAAAGGAGGATCCTAAGACGGTTGAAATCTTTTCTTTTTGCTGGCTCCGTCCAGGGGCAAGGTTTTCTCAGGCTTCGGCCAGGCTGCGTCCGCTTTTGGGGCTCCTTGGAGCTTTTTGACTCGCCGGAGCTTCTTGGCTAAGGCGAAGCGGCTTCATGACCGTCTCAACCGCGCTTGGAGTCAAGTCTAAGCCCTCAAAATAAGCGTCTATTTCGCCAAATGGAAGTTCAACAAGCCGTTTTGGTTTATTGGGGAGTAATATGTCTAAAAATATTTTTACTTGTTTTTTGTTCTTGTTCCTCTCCCTCTGCCTAATTTCAACCCTTCAAGCCCAAGACGCCGCCTCTGACCTGGTTCCTGCCTCCGCTGAAGACGGGGCTCCGGCGGCGGACTCCCAAGCCATTCCCGCCGCCGAGGCGGCCGGGACGGAGTCGGCGGTTGAAGCTTCTGCGGACGCTTCGGAAGCGCAAGACGATTCCGCGACGACGGCTCCCGAGGCGGCGAACGACGCCTCGGGCTCTGCCCCGGACGCTCCGGAAGCGCAGGACGATTCCGCGACGACGGCTCCCGAGGCGGCGAATGACGTCTCGGGCTCTGCCCCGGACGCTCCGGAGGCGCAAGGCGACGCCGCGTCGACGGCTTCCGAGGCGGCGAATGACGACTCCGGCTTTGCCCTGGACGCTCCGGAAGCGCAAGGCGACGCCGCGTCGACGGCTCCCGGTTCCGAGTCCGCGCCTAGTCTTTCCTCGTTCGCGAACGATGACGAGAGTCCTTTGACTCAGGCCGACGTCGACCATTTCATGGCCGTGTATGGCCGGGACGAACCCTCTGCCGCAATCGTCTCCGAGTCGGAGCAGCCCCGATTGGCCTTGACCGCCTCCAGGCTGGCGGCGATTTACGTCTACAAAGGTCAATACGCGGAAGAAGCGAAACTCTTGGCCTTTTTGACCGCCCTGAAAACTCCCGTCACTTTGACGACCGCCGAATATAGGCTGTATATGTCCAACGAGGCGGCCATAAAGCCGATAATGGAAAAACGTCTGGGCGCTTATAGCCGCGTCTTTTCGGACGAGACTTCGGAAACGTCGTCCGTCGGCGAGGGAACCCCGCCGGTCTCGACGGTCGGCGCGGAAGTCGACGAATCCGGCTCAGGGCTCTCGTCGGACGCCGCAGATAGCCCTTCAACGAGTCCTTCTTTCGAAGACGCGACCGATTCGGACGATGATTCGGCCCTAACCGCCGAGGTTGCCGGCGATTCGGAAGCCGGCTCGGTCGACGGGTCGGGCGACTTGTCGCAAACGGAAGAGGCGGCGGAACAGTCTTCCGACGAAGTCGGCCAACCTGAAGAGACGGGGCCGCTTTCTGACGACGGGGCGGAGCAGCCTGTTGCGGAGACTTCCGCTGCGGAGACGCCCGCCGGCGAAACCTCCGACGACGAAACGACGACTTCAACCGAGTGAGCCTCGTCCGCCGTCGCCGACTAGGCGGCCGACGTCGCCGAAGATCTTTCCGCCTCTTAGGCCTCGGCGACTCCCCTAGATTCGGAAGACGTCGCGGCTACTTCGGCGGAACCTGAA
Organism: Deltaproteobacteria bacterium; assembly: GCA_031254895.1. Classification (GTDB taxonomy): domain Bacteria; phylum Desulfobacterota; class Desulfarculia; order Adiutricales; family Adiutricaceae; genus JAIRNQ01. The sequence goes on along the minus strand of JAIRTO010000316.1, from coordinate 12,060 downwards.
GAAGAGAACGTCGGCGGTTCTGAATGAGGCTACTAAGGTCGTCCCCTCTTCGAATGGACGGCGGTCGATAAGACCTTGGCCTCAATTGATTCGGCCGAAGATTTTTGCAAAGCGTCCGTCAATTCGTTCCGCCGCCTCCAAAAAAGGAGAGCGGCGGGCGACGACGGCCAGAAAGTTCAGAAGCTCCCGGCGCGGAGGCTAACCCGCTATGGGGGCTTTTTTTGGGCGTCATCTCCGGCGGCGGCCAGGGTTGCCGAAACGGCGGCTGATTCTGGCGCTAAAAAAACTGACGACGCCGTCTTCGTCCGCTACAGGCGAGACCGGCTCGCGCCGTAAATCGCCGCTGTCAGGAATTCGGGAAGTCGCTCTTTTTCCTTCTCCTTTTTGTGACTGATTTGAACGCGACCTTGTGTCCGTTCGTCTTTTTGTCGCCGCTAATCCCCGCCAAAAGAAGCCTTCCGTCGTAGCCCGCCAACTGACGTGGATAACGTTTTCGCTTTATTTGGTCGATGGCCGAGTCGCCCGACTCGGGCGACTCGGCCCATTTCCATTCTGCCAGCAGGGCCGGCTTTTCGGGATAAGCGCCTTTTTGGCGGAAAGACGGCTAAACATCGGCCCGAAGAAAGTTCTCGAAAGACCAGATACAATTCTTTGGCGGCGAAATAGGCGAGACAGATCAGGCTGGCCAGCGAGCTGTCGTCGTCGTCGCCCAAAACCGAAGTCTTCAAGGCGCGTACTTTGTCCAGTTTTTCGGCCACGAAGGCGCCGTCCAAACGCCAAGTCGCTTCAAGAATCTCTTTTGAGTTTCTTATCGGCTCCGTAACTCCAGGCAGGCAGGCGCTTCGGACGGCGGCTTCAAATTGCCGCGCCGCTTCCCAATTGGGGATGAACGCTTGTCCTTCGGACCACTCCGTCGGGGTGAAGCCGAGATAGCCTATATGGGCCAGAATCGTCAGTGCGTCGTGGCGGTTTCTGACGTCGTTCAGGCCGTTAAAACAGCTGCTCGAGTCCGCCTTCGCCGCCGCCCCGGCCATCGAAGCGACCGGCATTCGGGAAATCTCTCCAGGGCGACATCATCAGCGAGGATGTCGTCCCCTCCAGGTATTTGCCGGACCAGATCAGCGTGGTGGCGCGCCCCATGATAACCTGGCCGATGACGCGGCAGATGTCCGAAGGCAACTCAAACTGCCAAATAGACAAATATTTTAAAATTTGGTTGACAAGGGCAAGACGGCATGATATTGTAACGTCAAAATTTAAATTTGGCGGAAATTCGCCAGCAACACAGTTTAGGCGGCAACAGCCATAGCGCTTTTTCAAAAGTCTGGGTCTTTGAGTGAAAAACACCCGGATACCGACATATTTTGCAATAGTTCTCTAAAAAAGACGAATTGTACAGCGACCAAAAACCGATCTCTTTTCGGACGGTCGAATGTTTCGCCCACCCTTGATGAGGTCTTGCCCTTTCCGTCGGCGGGACTCACTTCCATTCATCATTGTCTGGAGAAAGCGAGTAGATTATGGCTGATTTTTTGGCTCCCTCGGTAAATTTCATCGGCAAAGGCACTTTGGCTGAAATCGGTCCCCGAACCAAAATGTTCGGAACCAAAGCCTTGATCGTCACCGACAAAATCCTGTCCGGCATTCCCGGCGGCCCGGTTGACCAGGTCAAGAAACATCTGGAGGCCGCCGGCATCACCTATGCCATCTACAATGAAGTGCCGCCCAACCCCCGCGACACCAGCGTGGCCGACGGCAAAGTCATTTATCAGAAAGAAAAATGCGACGTGCTGGTTTCGGTCGGCGGCGGCAGCCCCCACGACTGCGCCAAAGGCATCGGCATCGCCCTGACCCACCCCGGCGACCTTTACGCCGATTACGCGGGCATCGAGAAGCTGACCAACGCCCTGCCTCCGATTTTGTGCGTCAACACCACCGCCGGCACCGGCAGTGAAGTCACCCGTCACTGCGTCATCACCAACACCAAGATAAAGGTCAAATTCGTCATCGTCAGCTGGCGGAACTTGCCCATGGTTTCCATTAACGACCCGGATCTGATGGTGGGCAAACCGGCCGGTTTGACCGCGGCCACCGGCATGGATGCTTTGACCCACGCCGTAGAGTGCTACATTACCCTGGCCGCCAACCCCATCACTGACGCCCTGAGCCTTAAAGCCATCAAACTGATCAGCGACAACCTGCGCCGGGCCGTGGCCTACGGCGAAGACATCGAAGCCCGCGAAGCCATGGCCTACGCCTCGGTCATGGCCGGCATGGCCTTCAACAACGCCGGCCTGGGCTACGTCCACGCCATGGCTCACCAGTTGGGCGGCCTTTTGGATATGGCCCACGGCGTGGCCAACGCCGTTCTGCTGCCCTATGTGGAGCGCTGGAACCTGATGGTCAACCCCAAAAAATTCGCCGACATCGCCGTGGCCATGGGCGAAAACATCTGCGGCCTGTCGGAGATGGCCGCGGCCGAAAAGGCCATCGAAGCCATTGAGCGGCTGTCCGGCGATGTGGGCATCCCCAAGGGCCTGGCCTCCCTGGGGGTTAAGGAATCCGATCTGGAACCCATGGCCAAGACGGCTCTGGAAGACGGCAACGCCGGCTGCAACCCGCGCAAAGGCTCTAAAGCCGACATCGTGGCCCTGTTCAAAGCGGCCATGTAAGTTTTGGTCGACTCCCCAACCAGCCTGGATCCCGGCCAAGAAATTTATTTGCCGGGGTTCGGGCTGTCTTAAAATTGAGGGGGCCTATGTCTGAGATATTATTGACGGCTTTCGTCGGCGGCGTTTTCGGGGCCTCCCTGGGCGCGTTGTGGGCTTTCTGCCTCTGCGGTTTGGCAACTATGCTGGGCTGCGTTCTGGTGCTGAGCGGCGGCTCCGATTTTCTTCTGTTGCAAGTTGGCTTAGGTCCCATATTCGGGCCCCACGCCGGAGGTTTTCTTTCCGGGGTCATCGCCGCCTCCTACGCCTCGGCCCGGGGCAAGCATCCCGGCGGCTCGGGCAAGGATATTCTTTCCCCGCTCATGGGCACCTCCTGGGATGTTCTGGCCGTCGGCGGAGCGGCGGCCGCGGCCGGAGCGCTGCTGGCCTCGGCCATAGGCCAGGTCCCGATTCTGCGGGAGTTCGACCACCTAGGCCTGGCCATTATTGTGGCGACTTTTATCGGCCGGGGCCTCTTTCATCGGGAAGGACCTTTCGGAAAAAAAGATTCCATCGCCAAGCACGGTCTTTTGGGCACGGATAATTACGCCCTGTCCTGGGTCGGCTGGATGTCGCCGCCGCCTCTGCTGTTGATGATCGGCGCGGGCGCGGGCGGACTTTCCGGTTCGGTGGCCAAGATGGCGGTCGATGCTCTGGCGCCCTTGGCGGCCTCAGGAGCGGTGAGCCCGGCGGCGGCCGGCGCCGTGCCGGTCATTTTCGGCTGGGCTTTTTCAGCCGTGATGCTGACCTGCCTCCAGTTCGGCCAGGGTTCGACTCAGAAAACGCCGGTGACCCACTGCATGGCTTTGTTGGGCGCCCTGACCTATCTCTACACCGGTTCGCTGATCGGAGCGGTTATCGGCGGCATCTTCGGGGCTTTTCTGCAGGAACTCTGCGCCCGTCTTTTCGTCAATCACGCCAGTGATCACCTGGATCCTCCAGCGGCGGGCATCGCCTTCGGCACCCTGATTCTGAATGTGATTTTTAAGCCCGGCTTGCTGGGCCTATCCGCCTTATTCTGAGCAACTGACCCAAGGCTAAATGCGGCCTGATCGGCTTGACGCGCCCCGGCGTCAGTCGGGCGAAAAATATGATTTTCGTCCTACAGCCGGCGTATCGCCATATTTGCCAGCGATTTACCTCCGTCGAGCCTCTCCAGAGCCGATCAGCGTCGAGTTTTTGTGACTGCATGAAGACCGTTCTGAACAATTGACCAATTATTTGACGTTTTGGCCCATTGGGAGTATAACTTACTAGTCAAGCGTCTCGCGCAAGGATATGACCATCAGGAAACGACCATGACCAAAACCGAAGACAATGATTTAACAGACAAAGCCACGAAGCCAAACAAAGCCAAACGGCCGGATATAAAGCTGCTGAAATCCGCCTCGGCCAAAGGCTCCGGTTCCACCGGAAAGCTTTTCAAGCCGGCGGCCAAGAAAGAAAAAATTCCGACCATCATCATCCGGCAGATACGGTCGGCCATTTTGCAGGGCAAACTGAAGCCAGGCCAGGCCCTGGCCAACGAAAAGGAACTGATCGAGCAGTTCGACGTCAGCAAGCACACCCTTCGGGAAGCCCTGCGGACTTTGGAAGGCATGGGCCTTTTGACCATCAAGCGCGGGGCCGGGGGGGGGCCGGTAATCAGCGAAATCGGCATCGACACCGCCCGGGATAATTTCGCCAGTTTTCTCTTTTTCCAGAACGTGGCCCGCACAGACATATCCGAGTTGCGCAAACTGGCCGAGCCCTACATCGCCCGCTGGGTGGCCGAAAACGTCACTCCGGAGATGGTCGGCGATTTGGAAAAAATTCAAGGCGAATGCCGAACCCTGGTCGAGCAGGGCAAAAGCCTGGTCGGGGCCGAGGCGGAAATCATGTTCCACGTCTACCTGGCCCGGCAGACCAACAACCGCATCCTCTGGATCGTCATGGACTTCGTCAACAACATGCTGGCCGAAATAAAAATGGCCATGAAGCCCGGCCAGGCCTTTTCCGAGCAGGTTCTGGCGGCGCATCAGGAAATTCTGGACGCCATCAAGGCCGGCGACCCCGACCGGGCCGAAAAGGCCATGTACGCCCACATCTGTGAAGTGGCCGACGCTCTGGATCTCATCGACCATGGCGTGAACTGAGCATCGGCTGTCAACCGCCGAAGGATAAAAAACTCCCCCCGTGATTTCGTGGAGATCAAGGGGGGAGTTTTTTTATAAAGCGATAAAACTTGGCAAGGAGGATGGCCTCAATCATCCATAACTGAATGTCGCCGAAACCGTCTATGATCGGCAAGGCCTTTCCAGACAATTGCTTTGCCAGGGCAAGCCCAAAAAAAAACTCTCCGCGGCCCTCGAGACCGCGGAGAGTTTTTTTAGGGCATTTCAACCGGCGAGGAGGATGGTTAGCGTCAATGCCCCGAAGACGTCACAGTTCCCTGTTAATCGTCCCCTCCCAGGTGGAGACTTTGGCGTCCTGGGATTCCTTAGGGGAAACCCATTTGGCGGTGACGGTTTTGACCTGAGTGTAAAAGCGCAGTCCGTCGCGGCCCAGGCAGTGCAGGTTTCCGAAGAAAGAGCGTTTGTGTCCGGAGAAGGGGAAGAAGCCCAGGGGCACTGGGATGCCCACGTTGATGCCCACCATGCCCCCGTCGGTGCGGCGGCTGAACTCGCGGCCGTAATGCCCGCTCTGGGTGAAGACGGATGAGCCGTTGGCGAAGGGGTTGGCGTTCATCAGGGCCAGGCCTTCCTCAAAGTCCTTGACCCGCTTGACGCACAGAACCGGTCCGAAAATTTCCACGTCGCCCACGGTCATGCCCGGCTTGACTTTGTCCAAAATGGTGGGGCCGACGAAATAACCGTTTTCAAAACCCTTGGGCTTACAGCCTCGGCCGTCCAGGACCAGTTCAGCGCCTTCTTCCAGTCCCTTGGCGATCCATTTTTCAACCGACTCTTTCTGAGACGCGCTGACCAGGGGGCCGAGCTGGGTGGCCGGGTCGTAGGCCGCGCCGATTGTCAATTCCTGGGCCAGCTTCTTCATTATTTTGACGAACTCGTCGGCCACCGATTCCTGGACGACGACCACCGGCAGGGCCATGCACCGCTGACCGGCGCAGCCGAAGGACGAGTTGATGATGCGGTGGGCCGTCCACTCCAGGGGGGCGTCTTCCAGAACCAGGGCGTGATTCTTGGCTTCGGTCAAGGCCTGAACTCTTTTTCCGGCGGCGGCGGCGGCGGCGTAAATCTTCAGGCCCACCGATTCGGAGCCGACGAAAGACACGCCGTTGATCTCGGGATGGGACAAGAGGGCGGTCAGTTCATCCCGGCTGCAGGTGACCAGATTGACCACGCCCTTGGGCAGGCCCGCTTCGATCAGCAGTTCCAAAAGACGCATGGAGGTCTGGGGAACCATGGTCGCGGCCTTCAGAACCATGCAGTTGCCTGCGGTGATGCAGACCGGGATAAACCAGCCGAAGGGAATCATGGCCGGAAAGTTGTAAGGGGCGATGCCCAGAAAGACCCCGACGGGTTCCCGGTACAGATTGATGTCGTGCCCCCGGGTGGCCTCCATCATGCTAAAGCCCTGCAATTCCAAGGGCGCGCCGACCGACAGCTCGCAGGCTTCGATGACCTTGTGAATGTCGCCTTTTGATTCTTCAAAGTTTTTGCCCATTTCGGTGGCCACCAGGGTAGCCAGTTCATCGAAACGCTGGTTGACCAGTTCGCGGAACTTGAAGATGACCTGGGTCCGCACGGCCACCGGGCGCGCGGACCATTCCGGGAATGCGGCCCGGGCGGCGGCGACGGCCGATTCGACCTCTTCCTTGGCGCAGATGGGAGCATCGGCGATCTGGACGCCCAGGCTGGGATTCATCACCGGGGCATATTTGCCGGATTTAGACTCCCGCCATTCGTTGTTGACGCAGTATTTCAGCTTTTTGACAGTCATGATTGCTCTCCGTTGAGGATAATATTAGTGTTCCGTAAAATCCAATGAAGGCCTACAGAGCCGCGTAATACAATTGAATAATTTCTTCCTTGGCGGCCAGCCTCGGGTTGTTGCCGGGGCTGCCGCTGGCGATGGCGTCTTCAGCCATCTTTTCGACCACCGGGGCCAGCTTGTCGCGGCTGACGCCCAGTTCGGTCAGGGTGGGGACTTGCAGCTTTTTAATTATGCTCCGCACCTTGGCCGCGCCGCTTTCGGCGGTCTTGACGTCGTCGGCCAAATCCGGCAGGCCCATAGCCCGAGCCACCTCGGCGTAACGCTCATAATTGCCGGACAGAGAAAAATCCATGACCTCGCCCAACAGGCAGGCGTTGGATACCCCGTGAGGCACGTGAAACAGAGCTCCCACCGGCCGGGACATGCCGTGAACCAGAGCCACCGAAGCGTTGGAGAAAGCCATGCCCGCCTGGAGCGCCCCGAGCATGGTTTTGGTTCTGGCCTCAAGGTTGTCGGGCTCGGCCCAGGCGATGGGCAGATATTTGGAAATGAGCTTCACCGCGCTTAGAGCCAGGATGTCGGTCATGGGCTGGGCTTTGCGGGAGACGTAGGCTTCGATGGCATGGGTCAGGGCGTCAAGTCCGGTGGCGGCGGTCAGCCCTTTGGGCATTTTAAGGGTCAGAAGCGGATCGACCAGGGCTACTCTGGGCATGATCCGAGGGCTTGATATGAGCATTTTGACGTCGCGCTCGGTGTCGGTGATGATGGTCACCGCCGTGGCCTCGCTGCCGGTGCCGGCCGTGGTGGGCACGGCGATGACGGGCAGGCAGTCCGCGGTGAACTTGTCGGCGCCCATGTAATCCTGGATTTTTCCGGGATTGACGGCCATGGCGCTGACCGCCTTGGCCACGTCGATGGGGCTGCCGCCGCCGCAGGCTATCAAAAGGTCGCCGCCGGTTTTTTTCAAGAGAGCCAGACATTCGTCGACATGGGCCAGGGTCGGCTCCTGGTCGACGCCGGAATAGATGTCGTACTGAAGCCCCTCTTCTTTTAAAGAATCGATCACTCCATTTATGGTTCCGGACGAAACCATATAGGCATCGGTGATGATCAAAACCTTTAAGGCTTTGAACCTCTTGGCCTCCGCGCCTGCTCGTTTGGCGGCGTCTTCGCCGAACCAAATCGTCGGCGGGACTCTTAAAACATTGATGCTCATAACCTGTCCTCTATTAATGAAATTAAGGCGCTGGCTTCCAACGCTGAAATTAAGGCCAAATGGTCATTCTTGAATGGCTCGGTCGCATATCGAATTGCCGCGCGCCGGCGTTTGGAGTTTCAGATTCGATCTGCTTGCCGGCATGTCAAGCGCCCGAACTCTTTATAAATAAATATTCGCGCCCTTCATAAATTTTCTATGGCGCTTTTCTGATGAGGCGAAAACCTCGTCTGACGCCAACATTCTCTATCAGAAATTAGCCGCGGAACTAGCAGGATAATTAATGAAAGTTCATTTTTTTACTATTATATCGGAAGATTCCAGCAAGTCAATAAAATTTTATAATGTTTGGTTATTTTTTTTAATCAGTGATATGACAGGCATTCCGCAGGCAGGATTTAAAAAAGACCTATTTAATTTTTGGGGCTCGAAAAAAAAACCGCAAAAATTATGCAGCCACGCCACATCAAAAATGTCCGGTTTTTCATGACGTCAAAATGTCCGGTCGACCGATGACAGTTCCGGCTACTGCCCTAACTTGGGGCGCCTGCGCCAGAGAGAGAGGGCTCCCCCTCTGGCGTAGGCCAAAATGAACGTAACCGTTCGCGGGACTTCAATCCCAATGAAAAATAGGAGGTTTTTCTTTCAATATTGAACACTTTCCGCTACCCCTGAAAGGGGACGGCAATGACGAGAAAGCGCGCAAACCTGCTTTCCCGCAAGGGAACAATCTCCCTGTACGTCAAAGAACTCGACAACAAAGAGGCGAGATATGCTCTTTGCAGGCATCCCTCAGACGGGGATCCGGCAATGATCCGAAAAGCTGGCGCTATGCGCTGGACAATAGAACAAAGCTTCAAAGAGCTGAAGTCAGGCGTGGGCATGGATCAACGTCAAGTCAGATCCTATCCTGGCTGGAGAAGGCATGCCCTGACAGCTCACATGGCCTGTCAGTTTTTGCCGAGGCTGTCGCTTGACAATTGCGACGACTCCAATGTGCGGAGGAAGTGTCCCATCGTCGAAAAGCCAGTTACATTGGAAGAATGCCTCGAAGCAGATGAAAATATGCAAAAAGACGCGCCCATAGAAAATCCGAATTTGAAGGAGCGTCCATCATCGCCGCAGCAAATTTTTACGCCAAAAATCCATTCAAAAGGTGATGCGGCCATTTCTGATCAATCCTCTTTTGTCTTGGGGCGCTGGCATAGGCAATTTGACGGGATCCGCGTGAGCGTTTGCCTCTCGCCTGAAGAGCAGAATGGTTGAAGCGGCAATTACCAAAGCGAACAAAGAAAAAGAAGCTAAAAAAGAAGCGAGAAAACAAGCGAAATTTTACAGGGCCAGTTTTGCTCGTCGATGCTATTTTTGGCTAAGGACGCGGAAAAAAAGCCAATATGCGAACATATGCCAGATTCAAACAGAGCGCCCGTTGTTTTTATGGTTTTAAAGCAAAATAGCGGCGCGAATCAGTCAAGGCCATCGGCGAACAGGACAGCAATGGGCTTGGCAACCTAGCAAATTCGAAACAGAGCAAAAAATAAAGCCAAATGACGTCAATGGACTTAAATAAACCTTAGTCCATATATTTTACGCAAACTCAAAAGTCGACAGCAGCGATATCTTGGTCTCCTTTTTTTAGGCGCATTCTATGACGCATTCGTGCCTTTCCGCCTCCGCGTCGTAACCGATCCCCACCAAAAGCAGTTCCCCGTCGCCGCCCTGCAAATGCCGGCGATAGCGACTCCGCTTTAAATTGTCTAAGGCCGTCCTGGCCGAAGCGTCCCACATCAGTTCAAACAACAAGGTCGGCTTCTCGAAAAAGTCGCATTTGGGCAGAAAGACGGCGTTCACGGATCTCTCGCTGGAAGGAACTTCCTGAACGGCCAGGTAATAATCTTTGGCCGCGTAATAGGCGGTCGCGAGCAGGGCGGCCATCGAGTTCGCGTCGTCGTAGGCCAAGACCTTTACTCCCTCGTCGAGGACTATGTCCAATCTTCTGGCCACGAAATGTCCGTCTAGGCGCCAAGTCCTTTCCAACAGCAGTTGGGATAGGACCACCATATTCCAAACATTGGGCATATGGAAGGTTTCGGAGGGCTTTTCATATTGCGCCGCCATTTCCAAATTGGGGATGAACGCTTGGCCGACGGAATTCCCCGTCGGAATAAAGCCGAGATAGCCCAAATGGATCAGGGCGGTCAAGGCGTCGTCGCGGCTGGCGACGGCTTTCAGGTCGTTTTGGAAGCTTTTGACGTTCAACTCCGCCGACTCTCCGGCCAGGAGCTTGACCGCGTCATTCCCGAGTCCGTCAAAATTCTTTTTCATGAGTTTGTTAATGGCTATGAAAGAGTCCGTCTTGATCCAAAAATTGTCGTAACGCCGATTCCTCATGGCGCTGGACGAGGACGAGGGACAAAACGCGGCCCCGACGTTTTCATATTGGTAGCCGCCGTAACGGCTTTTCGCCATCTCGTGGTCCATGTCGAACTTTTCGCACAGCGCCCGAACCTCAGGCTCGGTGAAGCCCACGAAGGGAGCGAAGTCTCCGGGGTTGACCATGGAGCTCTCCGCGAAGAAATCCGGGTCGGCTTGGTCTATCCTTTTTCGCAACGGCAAGATGCCGGTCAGATAACACAAACCCACGTAGCTCTGGTCGCGGAAAAGGCAGTCCAGGAAATCGAGGTAGCGTTTTTGGGTCGTTTTGTTCGAACAATTGCGGATGACGTGGTCCCATTCGTCGATAATGAAAATAATTTGGCGACCGGTTTTGTCGCCCAAACGCCTAAAGGCGTCGCAGAGAGAATCGTTCGAACGCAGCTGCGCCTCGGGATACTGCTCGGTTATTTCTTCGACCAGATGTTCGGTCAGCCGTTTTAAAGATATCTCAATATCCCCGGACGAGACCGAATGAACATCGGTCATGCGCACATGAACGACGTCGTGGGCGTTCAAATGTTCGGCGAAACTAGGGTCGTCGGCGACGGCCATTTTTTCGAACAAGGCCCGGGAATCGCAGCCTCGGCTGTAATATGCCTTCAACATGAAGACGGTCCAAGTCTTGCCGAAATTTCTGGCTCGGGAAACGCAGAGATATTTTTCGTCACGGCGGCCAATTCGGGCATTCAGAAGACTGATGACGCCAGATCTGTCCACATGGGCGGTGGAGGCAAGAATGTCCTGAAAGCTGCGGTTATCCGGGTTCAGATAAAAGCCCATATTTCTCTCCTTTTTGGCTGATTCGCTCACGCCAACTCGTTTTTTCTTCGTTTTCCCCAAAAAAAATTCCCCGCGAAAAAAAACTACCCGCCGGGCCACCGTCCGGGCCGAGGCTAGCGTTTTCGCCGGCTTTGATCCATGGCCGAATTGGCCGAAGCTCTCCATTTCAAATCGCTCAACAGTGAGATTCGACTCTGGGGGGCAGACGCCTCGTTTGGCGGAAAGCCCCTCGACAATCTCTAATCCCGAAGGCGATTCCCGGCAGGAGAGGCCATATTCACCGGCGGCGAAATAGAGGATCGAACTGGCCCAGGTCGGCTAGTTCTCGTGGCAGCGGAGCAGAATCCACGTCTCCAAGTCTCGGATTTCGTCCAGTCGTTCTGCCGCGAAGGCGAAGTCCAGGCGTTTTCGCCGTGTCAGCTTTTTTTTGAGCATTGGCTAGGCGTTCCCTTATTCGGGGGCGCTAGGCGCTTCGCCGGTTTCACATCTTGTCGCGTCTCTTCCCAAACGAAGGTGAACGCTTTGCCCCTAGAAATTGCCCGACGGGACAAAAACCGCGAAGGCCTAAAAAGGCCAGGGCCGTCATGACGTCGTCGCGGCTGGCGAGGCCCTGCCAGGTCGTTTTGGCGGCTATTCGCCTCTATGTCCGTCATTTTTTCGCCTAACTCTTGACCATGTCGTCTGGGATTATGTGAAATTATATTTCTTTAATATGTTACTTATAAATTTTCTGTGGTTCATTATGATCTAAAAATAGTCCTATTTGCGATTAAAAAAAATTTAGCAACTAAAAAGTGAATAAGTTGAGTGTAAGTTCTATAATAATTATTTTTAACAGACTAAAAACTAACTTTAATAAGGCTATTTAGCTGTTTTTTTTTTTTTTTTTTTTTTTTTTTTTTTTTTTGTTTTAATTTTTTAAAAATTTTTGATATAAAAATTTTTAAATAAAATATAAATTTTTATTTTTTTTTTTTTAAAATT
>JAIRTO010000302.1 GCA_031254895.1 Deltaproteobacteria bacterium | reverse complement strand
CGAGTCAGGCGCGTTCTTCGAGACAGACGACCGCTCTTCGAGTCAGGCGCGTTCTTCGAGACAGACGACCGCTCTTCGAGTCAGGCGCGTTCTTCGAGACAGACGACCGCTCTTCGAGTCAGGCGACCGCTCTTCGAGTCAGGCGCGTTCTTCGAGACAGACGACCGCTTCCGGCGTCATTTTCGGAAAAAGACCCCTTGGACTTGACTGTCCTAAAAAAACCCCAAAATATGGACTCGGCTCAGGTTGAAGGAGCCTGAAGATTAATCGGACCAACGAAGCCTGGCCAACGAAGCCGAACAAATCTTGGAAGAAGAGATAAATGAAGCTTAGGCCGACGAAGCCTAATCCGAGGCGGATCCGACTTCAATCTTGAAGACTATTTTCGTTTCCAGTCTCTGCACTTCTATGGCCTGCAGAATCTCTTTTTTGAAATCGTCCCTGTTGACCGCTTCCTCAAGTTTGATCATGGCCAGATCAGTGATGGCGGCCGCTCCCACCCCGACCAAAATTCCCGCTACGGTTCCGACGGCGGTGCCCAAACCGGGAAAAATCGAAGTGCCGACCAGTCCTCCCTCAGCTCCGAACAAAGCGGCTGCGCCGGCGTAAGAGACGGATCTGGAAGCGGCCATTTTGACGGCGGATCGAACGGCTTGCCGGAAGACGATCTTCGCCGCGACGCGGTCGACCATCCTCTTGACGGCGGTTCCGGCGATCCAGCCGACCGCCAATCCTCCGCCTCCGCCGATGACGAGTCTCTGCTTCAAGTCGATGAACGCCGGCGGCGCGGACATGGCCATGAGCTTGTCGTCGGAGAGCGTCAACAGAACGGTCGCTCCAGGATCCGCCATCCGTCGAAACTTGTCCTTGAAGGAGCTCAAATCCAATTTGGCCGCGGCTTGATTGAAGTTATGAACTATCTTTTGCAATTCGGACAAATCGACGGCTTCGGAAAGCTTATTTTGCAGATTTGCCGCCAAAAATCCCTCGATTTCGTTGGCAAGGAGGGTGAACAGACGGCCGTATTCTCCGGAGAGGGAGTAATACCAGTCCAAATAAGCGTCCACGTTTCGGGCGTACCCGTCGAAAATTCCGTCTATGGCCGCTTCCAAATCGGCGTTGGTTTTCCGGGCCAGCTTTTCCAGTTCAGCCCGAGACAATTTCACGGCTCCGATTATTTCCGGCCGAAAGAACTCGTCGCCTATCTTGATCAACATTTGGCCCGTCTTTTGTTGAACCTTCTGAGCCTGGAAAGCGGTCTCGCCGATGAAATCGTCTTCAGCTTTTTGGCCGAGACAGCAAAACAAAACTCCAGCCGCCAAAAAAGGGCCAAGAAGCTGAAAAACCAGCCTGTCCTTGGCGGGCGCAGCCGCGGCTCCGCCCGGCAAGGGCGGAGAAAAAGTGCGGACCAGCTCTTTTCCGCTGAGGAACGGCAGGCAGTAAAGGTTGAACAAGGCGCAAAACGCGGTCAAAGTCGAAAAAAGAGTGAGGCCGAACCAAGCCAAGGCGCTGAGGCCGAAAACCTTGCCGAAGGCGTAGTCCCGAAAACCCCCTAGAAGAACCGCCCAGCGGGAAAGATACTCGAGAACGTTGGAGCCGGAGCCGGCGAAGGGAATTATCTGAGCCGTCTGGGCGGCGCGGATGTCGTCGTAAATCTCAGGCGAGAATAAAAACGATCTGACCAGACTGTAGACGAGGAGAAAAAATAACGGCCCCAACGCTCTGGTCCAAGCCAGACTCCAAGGAACGACCAGCCAGTCGACCGTCTCCTTGACCATGGCCTGTTTGACGACCGTCAGGACGAGCAAGAAAACCGGCCAAGAAAGGAGCAGGATGAGCCAATCCGGCGAGCTGAACGTCTGCAGGTTGACCACCAGACAAAAGGCCATGACGAGAGAGACGGACATGAAAAAAAAGTTTTTGAGACCGCGTCGGCCCAAAAAGCCGGCCAAACGCCCTCCGGGCTTGAGCTTGTCGGCCAAGCCGACCATTCTGACGGCCTGAGCGTGACTCATGACCAAAGCCATAGGCGCGGCGAGGAGAACGACCAGACAACACAGTCCGATAATGGGCAATCTTGCCGCCAGGGAAGAGAGCGCGAACAAAAAGGCCAGAAGCGCGAAGCCGGAGGCCCACGCCTTCAAGAGATTCCGTTCCGCTCCGGGTTTTTCCTCCTGAACCGTCATATTGTCTCCTTGTCGACCTCCAGGCTGGCGGCCGCAAGAAATCCAAGACAGGGAGCTGACGCCCCAGAGCGCCTGAGCCGAGGACGGGCAGGCCGCGCAATTCGGGGCATCGGCTATTTTTCGGCCAAAAAAAAGCGATAGGCGAAGACCGATGTCTGGTCTCATTTTAGCGCCTCGGATTCGCCTCGAAAAGGCCAGGCCAGGCGGCGCTTTGGCGACGCCGAGGCGCCGCCGAGGCGCCGCCAAAGCGTAGGCAAAAAGCCGCCTGCCAGCGGCCGAACGCTCGGCCGAACGCTCGAGCAAACCCTCGGGCAAGCGCTCGATCAAGCGACCGATCATGCGCTCGGTCAAGCGACCGAATCATTTGACCGTTCAAGCGCTCGATCAAGCTCTCGACCAAGCGACCGTTCAAGCGGCCGTTCAAGCAGCCGTTCAAGCGACCGTTCAAACGATCGATCCGACTGTTTTTGGTTCGGACGGTTCCGCGCCCAAACGAGCCCAAAACGGATCTAGGCTTTATTTGGCTCATGATTTCGTCAAGCAGGAAAAAGACGACGCGGTTTATGGGCCATCAAACACTTAACAAGAAACGTCATTTTTTGGAGAATTGTCGCATAAATTCGTTTCTTGCTCTTGAAAGTCAAAAGGACAAAAACTATAATGAAATATTGTGAGGCCAGAGTCATAACAAATCGACCTAATTTCTCGTCATTTTATCAAACTGCGAATTGGGGCGACTGTTGACGGTCTCAAGAGCTATTTTTGCCCGCGACGAACGGCCGACCAAGCTGCGGCCCGTCGCGCTTCGCCGCCGTGTCGGCCTGTTTTTGGCCGAGGAAACGCCCCGACTTGACGGAAACCGCTCTCCAGCCGATAAGAAAAAGGGAGGGGGCGGATTCAGGTTAGGCCGCAAAACGTGAGAAAAAAATGACTGGTTTCCGTCCCGCAAAATCGATGATTCGGCTTCTTTTTCTGGTCGTTTCCGTTCTGGCTCTGACCGGCTGTCCTCAACTGCTTTCCGTCCCCGGCAGCAAGATGCCTCCGACGGAATACGACATTTCCGAGACCGGTCCGAACAGTCTGCCCGTCGAAGTGCTCAGCTACCACTGGGAATACACCAACGGCAACACCCACGTCCGCATCAGCGGAACGGTCATCAACAATTCCGACCAGAACATCCACGGAGTTTCGCTTTTAGCCACCTTGTACGACCAAAACGGCTCGCCCACCGCCTTCGGAGAGACTTACGTGACTCCGACCTTTCTGAAGCCTGGGGCTATCGGCAGTTTCGATTTCGTGGCCACGATCAAAAGAGCCAGCGGCCTAAAGGCCACTAGACTGGTGACGGTGGCCAAGCCTTTGGCCGGTTTTTGATTATTTCTCTTCAGCCTATGGAGCGGAGAAAAAGTTCAAATGGTTTACATCAAAAATTCGCAGCAAAT
>JAIRTO010000220.1 GCA_031254895.1 Deltaproteobacteria bacterium | reverse complement strand
ATCATCAATTGTCGTCTCTTTGGACAAGACTGCTTCTGTTTTTAAAAAATCTAAGACTTCAGGCAAGCGGTTTGAGAAAAGATCATCAAATTCGTCATGAGTAAAGCCACAGATGTTGGAGTAATCCGGATCCAGTGAAATGTCGGTGAATTGATTAGCTCCAGAAAAAATGGATGTCTGGGCAAATTTGCTCACTCCAGTGAGGAAAACGAAACGGATCTGTTTAGCCTCACTCTTTAAGGTCGCGTAAAATCTTTTCAGAAATGTTCTAATTTCTTCGGCCAAAGCTTGATTTGTTAATGAATCCAAGATCGGCGCGTCATACTCGTCGACAAGCACGACGACTTTTCGATTATATTTATCCGATAGATCCGTCAGCAAAGATTTCAAAATAGAGGCCGGGTCTTCTCCATACGCCTGTATTTTTTCTTTTCTAGCAATTTTTCGCAGATCTAAAGATATGCTCATTTCCAATTTGCTTACGCTGGAAATGGGTGCGGGGGCGAGGTCTAAATGAATGACCGGATGAGGCAGCCAGTCATAGTCAGAGGAATCAATCCAAAGACCTTTGAACAATTCTCTGTGACCCAAAAAAATTTCTTCAATAGTGTCCAGAAGAAGAGATTTGCCGAACCGACGAGGCCTGGATAAAAAATACTGATCGTTTTTTCTGATAAGACCATAAATATATCTCGTCTTGTCGGCGTAAACGTAATTCCCTTGGATAATCTCGGAAAAAACATGAATGCTCCCCTGGAGTTCTTTTAGAATAGGCTCTTCTCTCATATTAGGCGTCTCCTCAAATCAACGACCGTCTGGGATTTTGCGGCAAAGGCTTTATGAAGCGTTCAAGAAATCTTAAACCGACAAACCATTATAAACCATTCCAAAAATTTTTGTCGAGAAAAAGCCTGCGCCGAAATAAAAAAAACCGTGAACGAAAGCGCTTGGCTTTGGCTTGGTTTTGTCTTGAAGAATGACAATCCGGCGAATCGCGTCAAACGAGGTTTTGGAACGGATGGAGGATTACGACGAGAACAGGAAAACCTTCCGTCCGTCGAATTCTCCCGACAAGCCCCGGCGGTTCTAGAAGGAGTTCCGTTATGGCTTGAAACGTGCACCTGCCGTTTTATTGGGAAAAATCTATAGGCAGCGTCCTTTTCTCAGAACGAACAATAAAGTGGCCCTATTTCGCCTGAGAATTTTCGGCCGAAACGGTCAAGTTTTGTGTGATGGAATCCAGCCGCGAATTAGACTTTCGCGTCGTCTGGCCGTTCTATTTCCTTAAAAAGCGTTTTGACTTTCGTTCTCCCGACGACTGCGGCAATGATGAACGCTCGGCCGGTTCCCCAGAGACAAAGATCCCTGTCGGCGAAGCGTCGGCCCTCGATTCGTTTAATCGCCTCGCTGACCGTTTTATTCAACATTTCAGTCAAATGATCCGGGGAACTCTTTTTTTTCGGCGGCTTTTTCCTCTTCCCTCGGCCAAAAGCGACTTCTCCATCCGATTCGTCCGTTTCTTCTTCCGCTTCGACGCGCTTGAACTTCATGACGAAAACATCTTCGTCGATTGTCACGATCGCCTCCGACGTTCCGTCGCTGGTCGAATTTTTCAGTTCCACCCTTTGCTCGATGGAGTTCAAAGCCAAGAAGAGCGCCATTAGACAATATCCCTCGAAAGAAAAGATCTTTTTGTAGGGAATGCGGGAAAGGAGGTTATGAAAGGCGACCTCTAGAGCCGTCGGGTTCATGCTTATCAAGGCGGCGCGGATGTTCATGGCCAATCGCTTGATTTCGTCGACTTTGGACGAGTCGACGTCCGAACAGGTCAAAAGAGACAACAGCGAAGAAAAAACCTCGCTATTAGGAACCTTTAACGTATGCTGCAGGCGGCTCTCATGCCACTTGACTTCCGAAACGGTCAAATACCCAAATTGAAACATCAAGGGAACCGGGGCAAATTCTCCCATCTCATACTCGTCCGAGAATGAGGTGATAACATTGGCGTCATAAAAAATATCGCTCCTTTCATGATCTTTTTGAGTCAATTGTCTCAAAAAAGTAAGCATCTCGGCCTCGCGCCAAAAATTGCGGAACCCTTTACGCCTAAATAAGTTCATAACGGACCCGGGATTAAGAACTTTTGTTTCGCCGTCCCAGGAATGCCCGCCATAACTGCTCATTATTAGAGACCTTAAATCCGCGACCGTCGATTCCAGAGGCAAGCCGCCTTTCCTTTTCAAATACGTCAATAGCTGATTCATATGCTCTGGAAAGATCTCGTCAAATTCACTCATGGAGAAGCCACAAATATCGGCGTACTCTTCTTCCAACGAAATGTCGATTAAGTGATTATCTCGATAAAAAATGGATGTCTGCGCAAATTTGCTCACTCCGGTGAGGAAAACGAAACGGATATGTTCGGCCGCTTCCTTTAAAACCGAGTAAAAACCTGTAAGAGTTCGTCTAATTTCTTCGGTCGGAGCTTGATTTGTCAGCGCATTCAAGATCGGCGCGTCATACTCGTCGATGAGCACGACGACTTTTCGTTTGTACTTATCCTCAATCTTCCAAATCAAGGATTTAAAAAAAAAATCTAGATACGAACCATTCGGCCTTACCTGCTCTATGTCGGAAATGTCTTTCAGAGCCGCATAAAGGCTGTCACGAAAAGAAACGGCGTCTGCTCGGCTGTTGGACAAACTGAGATGAATGATCGGATGAGGCAGCCAGTCATAGTCCGAAGAATCAATCCAAAGACCTTTGAACAACTCTCTATGGCCCAGGAATATTTCTTTAATCGTGCTCAAAAGAAGCGATTTGCCGAACCCCCGCGGCCGAGACAAAAAATATGGCATGTTTTCGCTAATAAGACCATAAATATATCTTGTCTTGTCGGCGTAAACTAAATTCCCTCGGATAATCTCGGAAAAAACCTGAATGCCCTCCGGGAGTCCTTTTAAAACTGGCTTTTCCATCATCATCATCATATTATTATTCTTCTCCTCAAATATTGGCAATTATGGGTTTTTGCGGCAAAGGTCTTATGAATCGTTAAGGAAATAATTTACTGTCAAATCATTATAAACCATTCTGGAATCTTATGTCAAAAAAAACGCCTTCGCCAATAAGCTAACAAAAAAGCCTCATGAACGGAAAAATCTGACCTTGGCTTGTTTTGCGTTGTCATTTGAAATGACCCTCTGGAAAAACGCGTCAAACGACGATTTGGAATGGAGGGAGGATAACAGCCAAAAAATCGGCTGTTTTCGAGCGCCTGCAAGGCCGAATCGGCCCCGGAATAGGTAGGCGATAAGATCTGCTTCAGTTAGACCAAACTTTTCATATGTAGCTGCATTAGACTTTCATGTCGCCGCCCAAAAAAATGGATCCAAGCAATATATACGTCAGTTTACGCGCAATATACTTTTTTAAACTATTTATATATTTTTTTAACATATATAAGAGAGACTTTGACATGCTTAACTACAATAAAATCCATTATATTCATAAAAAGATCTCGACGACAGAGAAAACTGCTAGGCGTGAATCCTCTCTCCCGGGTCGCTGAAAAAAAATTGGGGGTGCCATTCATCTCGCGAAAAAGGCTGAATTCTGTCCGGGGAATCAAGGACAGTCATGGAAGAGCGCCTAACCGTCGGCCTTTCAGGGCTGTTCGTCGAATGATGAAAAACTTCAAAACGAACTAGTCTGGGTCAATAAGCCATAAGGCTTTCCCTCGCCTTTTCAAAACGCAGTTTTTAGTTCGCCGTCAAAAGGCTGGGCAAGACGCCTCGTTCCCGGCTATTTGACCAAAGACTGGCGCACTGAGGATTTTTTTCTCGGCCTTCCCGCCAATTTCGCCCTATTTACGCCTGAACGAAAACGTTTTCTTGCCTAAGCGCCCATCGACCTGAAAGTTATCTTTCTCGCCAAAAACCATGGAGCCGCTTTCAACCAAACATCAAAATATGGGAGAACGGCTCTCAAAATCATAAATTTCGCTTGGCCGGAGTTCCATGGAGGCTTGGAGGATAAATCGGCGGCGAAAGTCGCCGATTCGTTCTCCTTTGTGAATAATAGCGCAATATGGTATAAATAATCCGGCAAAACCTGACCAGTCCGTCCTTCGCTATTTTGCGGCCAAAAATTCGCCTCGTCAGGCAAAAGGCCTGGAGCTGGATCTTTTTCATGCTTTCCGACGACGATTATCGGCAACCTTCAAAAGGCTATCGCTTCACTGAGGACAGCGTCTCGCTGGCCGGCTTCGCGCCGCAGAACTTAAAAGGTCGAGCCGCCGATCTGGGCGCCGGATGCGGCGTCGTCGGTCTGGAAGCTCTGGCTCAGGGCCGTCTCGTCGGGTTGGAAGTTTTGTTTCTGGTGGAAGTCCAAAGGTCTTTCGAAGAGCACCTTTTGGCCAACATCCGGACCAGTTTGGCCAAGAACCCGAACGGCCCGGCGCTGCAACCCGTCTGGGCCGACTGGCGAGAGCTGACTCCAGCCGATTTCGGCGGCGTTCTCGATCACGTCATGGTCAATCCGCCTTACTTTCCGGCCGGCGCCAGCGGTCGCTCAAACGGGGCGAGAAGCCTTTGCCGCCACGAGATCAGGGGCGGTTTGGACAGTCTTCTGGCGGCGGCCAAGCGTCTCCTTCGACCGAGAGCGACCCTGACCTTAAGTTGGCCCAGAAGCCGACTGAACGACCTCGTCGAAACCGCCGAAGCTTCGGGCTTCGTCCCGAGCCGCTTTTGCTGCCCTCCTCGCCTGGGCTCCAGACTGATTTTGGCCGAATATTCAGTCTTGAAAGAATGACATTATCTTTTTTTGACATGAATAACGCGAAATAATCGTTATTCAAAAAGTTGACGACAACGTGTCGACTGCTGCAAGTCGACTGCTGCAAGTTGACGATGACGGGCGTTTTTTTTCGTCGCGCCTCATACTCCATCAAAGGTTGACGTAACACGCGCATGTTTGGACTTTCTCGCATTGATTTTTTTTCTCTCAGTCTGATGATCCCCTCGTTCCTGTTGGCCATCACCGTGCACGAGTACGCCCACGGCTGGGCGGCCTACCGGTTCGGAGACCCGACGGCCAAAAACGCCGGCAGACTGACCTTGAACCCTCTGGCCCATTTGGACGTCCTGGGGACCCTCTGTCTTTTGGTGACCGGCATGTTCGGCTGGGCCAAGCCGGTGCCCATAGACGCCCGCAACCTTAGACACCCGGATAGTCAAATGCCTTTCATCAGCATGGCCGGTCCGGTGTCGAACATAATATTGTCCCTGCTGGCCTTTATCCTGCTCTATATTCTCTTTGAATTCAATTTAATCGTCCATATACCTCTTCCAGTTGTAGTTCTGCAATTTATCGTCAATCTTCTCCAATTCTCGCTAGTGATAAACGTCAGTCTGGCCGTGCTCAACCTCGTTCCTATTCCGCCTCTGGACGGCTTCCATGTTCTGGCCTACTTTCTGCCGGAGAACGTGGTCTTTTTCATGCGTCGATACCAGGTCATTTTCCTTATTTTATTCGTCATACTTCTGTCGCAAGGCTTCCTCAGCAGCGCCGTCTACGCCATAACCGAGAAAATGATGAGTGTTTTTAAATGAACGCCGCGCATGAAGATCTGAACCTCAAGCTGGAGATTTATGAAGGTCCTCTGGAGCTGCTTCTTCATCTCATCAAACGCAATGAAGTCGACATCCACGACATCCCCGTCTCTTTGATAACGGCGCAGTATCTGGAGTACATTGAATACATCGAATCGATAAACCTGGATTTGGCGGGCGATTTTCTGGTCATGGCCGCGACTCTGGCTCACATCAAGTCCAAAATGCTTCTGCCGGCCGACTCTCTCGAAGCGGGAGAACAACCGGAAGATCCCCGACTCGAGCTGGTTCGTCCCCTTTTGGAATACTCGGCTTTTCAAACAGCCGCCGAGAACGTCTCCATGCGGCCTCAGCTGAACAGAGACGTGTTCGTTCGGGGCGGAGTGGGGTCGGAGACGCTCGATCTCCCCGAAGACAATCAGCCGGAGTCGCTTATGGTGGCCAAAAGTTCCGTTTATGAACTGGTCAAGGCCTGGCAGGATCTTTACGCCAGACGAACCGCCGAAGGGCTGTCGCTGAAATTCTCTATGGAAACGGTCACCATAGGCGAAAAGCTGGTTCAAATACGAGCCTTTTTGCTTTCGGTCAAATCCGCCCACTTTCGGGATCTGGCCGGGCTCGACAAAAACAATTACGAGCTGGCCTTGAACTTCCTGGCCGTGCTGGAGTTGGCCAGAACAGGATTTTTGCGGTTATATCAAGACAGCGACGTCGACCAAAGCGGTCCTAGACTGTTTTTGGCGGATCCGGCCGCCAGAGAAGCCCCCGAGAAGCTGGACTATCGCTGAGGACGAGCCTCGCCAAAAAGTTCCGACCGGAAAAGACGGCCGCCTCTGGCGACGCCGCCGCGATGGGGGAATCCTTTGACGACTTGACGTGTTTTCGTCGCAAATTCCTTGTCCGGAGATGGTCAAAATGCCGCCTTTGAAAACAATTGTGGAAGGTCTTCTTTTCGTGAGCGACTCCGCCGTGAGCGAGGAAACTCTGTCGCAGATCGTCGAGGAAGGGGTCAGTCCAGAGGACGTGCTCCAGGTTATAGAAGAGCTGAACGAGGAATATGAAATCCGAAACAGGGCCTTCGCCATAAAACGAGTGGCCGGCGGCTTCCAGCTGCGAACCAGGGAGGAACTGGCTCCTTACTGCCTCCGGCTCAAAAAAAACGCTCCGGCCAAGTTGTCGAAGGCGGCCATGGAGACGCTGGCGGTCGTCGCCTATCGTCAACCTGTCCTGAGGGCGGAAATTGAAAAAATAAGGGGAGTGGACGCCGGAGGAACCATCAGATTGCTCTTGGACAGAAACCTCATTCGCATTTCCAGCCGTCGGGAAAATCTGCCGGGCAGACCGATGCTTTATTCGACTACCGGCAAATTTCTCGAAACTTTCGAACTCGACAGCTTGAATTCCCTGCCGACCATCGAAGAAATAGGCAGAATAACCCCGCCAAAACGTTTGAAGCTTTTCTGATTTTCTGATTTTCTGAAACGTCGCTTGGGAAAGAGAAGCGAAAAGGAGAGCCGGCCTACAGCTCCTTGCCCATGGGAATTTCCAGGCAATTGGGATAATGAATGCAGTTGATGCAGACAGTCCAGATTTTTTTCGGCAGGCTTTCCAAACTGATTCTCCGATAGCCCATCTTTTCGAAAAAACCAGGCTTATAGGTCAAAGAAAACATTCGTCTGACGCCCAAACTTCTGGCCTCGGCTTCGATGGCCTCGGTCAGACCGCGGCCAAGCCCCTGCATTCTATATTCTTCGGCGACCGCCAACGAGCGGACTTCCGCCAGATCTTCCCAGGTAATCTGCAAAGCGCCCACTCCCGCCAAAATCATGGCGTCAGGCTCGCTTTTGGCCACATAAAAAGTCTGGAGCATTTCGTAAATGTCGGCGTAGCTGCGGGGCAAAAGCAAGCCCTGGTTCGCCAAATCTTTCAGAAGAGCGAAAATGGCCGGCACGTCGGTCAATTTGGCTTTCCGGATGATGAAAGACATGATTTATACCCAAAATATAATCGCCGGATGACGACGACAAAAAAGCGCTAAAAAAAAGACGGTCAAGCGGACGACGACCGTTTTCTTTCGCCTTTTTTGAAAACCGCTTTCCTTCGGCGGCTTTCGGACAAGCCGAAACGAGTCGTCAATCCTTCATTATACCTCAGCGGAGAAAGACATGACAGAGGAAGTCGAGAAAATTGTCGTTTTGGACGAGGTGGTCCTCAAAAGAGGGGGAACGACGCTTCTCAAGAACGTCAATTGGCGGGTGGAACCTGGACAGCACTGGGCGCTGCTCGGTCCGAACGGCGCCGGGAAGACTCTTATCCTGCGGCTGGTCAACGGCTACATCTGGCCGACCGACGGCAGGATCACGGTTCTTGGCCGCCGCCTGGGCGAGTATGATCTCAGGCTGCTCCGACGCCGCATAGGCTGGGTCTCCGAAGCCCTGGCCGACCTTATGCCCGGCCACACGAACCTGAAAGAAGTGATCGTCTCCGGCTATCTGGCGTCTTTGGGCCTCTACGCCGCGCCGACGCCTGAAATGGTCGAAAAGGCCGAATACTTGGCCGAGCAGTTCGGTCTCTCGGAGGCTTTGACCCGCCCCTTCGCCCACCTCTCCTCCGGCGAACGCCAGAGGGCTCTTCTGGCTCGGGCCAGCCTGGCCGAACCGGAGCTCCTGATTTTGGACGAACCCATGAGCAATCTGGACATGGGGGGCCGAGAATTCTTCCTCCGGGCGCTCCGCCGGATTGCCGCCGAACCGAAAGCCCCGACGATAATTTTGACGACCCACAATATTCAGGAGATCGCCCCCTTCATGACTCACGCCATCGTCATCAAAGGCGGGACGGTCGTCAAAGCCGGTTCGAAAGAGGAAACCTTGACGGCGGACTGCCTGGGTCAGGCCTTCGATCTGGATCTGGTCGTGGAAAAAACTTCGTCAGGCCGTTTCATCGCCTATATGGCGAACGACGAAAACGGCGAAAAATTCGACGATGAGGAAAACTTGGAAAAACGCGAAAATACCTTCATTTAATCTTTTAAGGCTTGATCCAGCCGTATTCGTCGAACTCGAACGGGGGCTTCAGGACGCTCCTGTTTTGGTTTTGTCTGTTTATGGCGGCCATGTCTTCCGGACTCAACACGAAATCGTATATGGCCGCGTTTTCTCGGATCCGCTCCGGATTCGTCGATTTAGGAATAAAAGCCCGACCGCTCTGGAAATGCCATCTCAACATCACTTGGGCGCAGGTGCGATTATATTTGCGGGCCAATTTCTGAAAAAACTGATTTTTCTTGATCTTGCCCCGAGCCAAGGGCGAGTAAGCTTCCAGAACCACTCCCAGACGGTGGCAGCAGTCCACCAATTTTTCCTGAGTCAGATAGGGATGCAATTCCACCTGATTGACCATGGGCTTCACGTCGGCTTGCTTGATGAGAAGCGACAAATGCTGCTCCTGAAAATTGCTGACGCCTATGGCTCTGACCAGCCCTTCGCCCAAAAGCGCTTCCATGTCCGCCCAACATTCCAAACTTTTGGACGCGACTGGCCAGTGAAGGAGATACAGGTCGAGATAATCGAGGCCGAGTCTTTCCAGACTCCTCAAACAAGCTTCTCTGGTCGCGCCGCGCCCTTGTTCGTCGTTCCAGACTTTGCTGGTCACGAAAAAGCCTTCTCTGGGCAGGGCGGCGGAGCGAAGACTTTCGCCCAGTTCCGTCTCGTTTTCATAGGCCTTGGCGGTGTCGAAACGACGATAGCCGGCGGCCAAAGCCGTCTCGACCGCCGGTCTGACGATCTGAGAGCCGTTCAAGCCCCAGGTTCCAAGTCCCTGTCGGAAGAACCCGAGCCCATTGGCCAGTTTGATCACGCTGCTTAAGTCCGACAAAGGCTGCTCCTTTTCAGTCGGCCGTAGCCGCTCTCCGACTAAAATCGGAAGGCAAGATGTTCCATTCGCCCATGAAGGCAGGTCGAGAGCGGCCAGGCGGAGCGGAAGACGGCGCCGCCTGGGACGGCGAAAAAAACCGCGACGAGAGGCTCGTCGCCGGTCGGCAAAAGCCTAAAACGGCTCCACAAATCAGCGCCGATGGGCCAGAGATTGCCGGAAATAACTGACTATGTTCAGGAAAAAAGAGAACTCGGACATTTTAGACGCTGACAAATATATTATAAATATATTATAAAGACAAACAAATAATGAAAAACACTTTTACAGAAAAACGATAAAAAAGCAAAAGGTTAAAAACATTGTTTTATATATATAATTTACTATATATATAATATTTATATATTTTTTTTGTTTGCTTATAAACAGATATTTACTTTAAACAAAATAAATTGAAACAGTCAAAATCTGCCAAAAACACAAAACATTGTCTTTTAAATGCGCTAAATAGTTTATGTTAGAGGCGTATGCATGAAATAAACTTCATTTTAAAAGACAACAACAAGTAAAAAAACTCCATTTCGAAGAAAAAAAAGACAGAAAACCGTTTTTTTCCGACGATCCGTTCCAAAGCCGCGAGGTCGTTTTGACGGCGGGGCTAACGGCCGTTTGTTTGCGCCTCTCCAATAGCCGAACGGTCGCGCTAAAGCCAAGCCAGAACCAGATGTAGAGACAAGCTGGTCTTTGGCCATTATTTATAACACTCGCCTATGCGTTTTTCAACATTTGCCTCCATCTTGCCGCCGCGCCTGCCAAATTGTCAAAACAAGAGGCCGTCCGGCTGGCCTGACCGATCAATCGCGAAGATCGGACAAAGCGCCCCGCCTGCGGCTACGCCGATCGACAAAACTCGAACCACCGCCAAGTTTGATTTCAACTATATGGCGACTGCGCGGCTTTTGCCGCCCCGCTGCTGTTTTGGCGGCCTAAAAGGATTCGCCTTTTCCCTGCGGAATTTTGCGCCGCCGACCTGCAAGACGTGTCAAACCATCGGCCCGCGCCGATTGTCAAACATTTTTTTCGAGCAAAAAAAAGCCTGAAAATGCTGGCTTAGAGCATCTTCGGAACCTTTATTTTTCGCGCGGCTCAAAATAGCTGTTGCTATTTGACATGAAATTTGATTAAATAAGGCCGAATCCGAATGAAGATCATTGCCCTGCAGAAAATCCGGATAGCCGCCAGAGTAGGCGAAGATCATGGCAAATGGGTTTCTGGCGACGGCAAACGTCCTTGGCCCCGCGCCCTACGGGCGTCTTGCGAACGTTTATCGCGGGATTCGACGCTGAAAACGGTTTCCTTTTGGAAACATAGGCGAAGTTATCCGACATTGAAGCCGATATTGAACAATTTGAGAGCGAAGATTAGGCGACCGCTTTTGCGGCGCGATTGTCCCCTAAGGATCATAGATGAAGCGCGGCGAACTGCGGAGGTTGCGTGACGACGACTGCGCAGACAAGGCCGGACTCATGGCGACGGCGCAGTCAGAACCGGGCCTCGCTTTCGATTAGGCAGTCCTCCGTCTGTTCGCGACCTTTGGCTCTGCCGCCATTTCCGCGAGGACAAATATCGAACCTTCGGCTGACGATGGTCTTTAAAAGACAAG
>JAIRTO010000216.1 GCA_031254895.1 Deltaproteobacteria bacterium | reverse complement strand
GACTCGAAGAGCGGTCGTCTGTCTCGAAGAACGCGCCTGACTCGAAGAGCGGTCGTCTGTCTCGAAGAACGCGCCTGACTCGAAGAGCGGTCGTCTGTCTCGAAGAGCGGTCGCCTGACTCGTAGAACTCGCCAAGCTCGAAGAGATCGCTTCCGTCTCGACAAACCGTCAAGCCTCCAGTCTCGTCCGACCAAAAGGGCCGTTCAAGTTTTTTTATTGGCGAAAAGACGCGGCGAAAAGTCGCGCCAAAGAGGTCGTCGTCCGTTTTGTTTCATTTTTAGCCCAAAATAATCAGGCCGGAAAAAAAATATTGCCGCTTCCGTCATCACTCTATATAATATTCTGATCTTATTTTTTAGGAGCTTTTTATGCCCGAAACAGGAAAAATCGAGAAGCTGGAACCGGATTTCGACAAGTCCGGCGGACTGGTGCCGGCTGTGGCCCAGTGCGCCGAAACAGGTCAAATCCTCATGCTGGCTTACATGAATCGCGAGGCCTACGAAATGACTTTGTCCACCGGTCAGGTTCATTACTGGAGCCGCTCCAGAAAAGAGCTTTGGCACAAAGGCGGCGGCTCGGGTCATGTCCAGCTGGTCAAAGAACTTTTTCTCGACTGCGACCAAGACGCCATTGTGGTCAAGATAGAACAGGTCGGCGGCGTGGCTTGTCACACGGGAAAAAGATCCTGCTTCCACTTCAAACGCGTCTCGGGGGATGACTATGAAGTCCTTGAAAACTGAAAAAGCTCCGGCCGAAAAGGCGAAAGTCGCCAAGAGCTCAAAAATCGCGCCGAAAGCGGACAAAAATAGTCGCCAGAACGTCAAGCCCGGCGCCAAGGCCGGCCCCAAGGCCGCAGGCGTCCCGAAATCCCCGCCAAAGCCGGGCGTCAAAGCGACGAAAGCCGCCGCCAAGACCTCCGTCCCGGCTAGCGGCGTCCTGAAGCTGGGCCTGCCCAAAGGCTCCTTGGAGCAGTACACTTTAGGTCTCTTCGCCCGCTCGGGCTGGCGCGTCAACATCGGCTCCCGCAATTATTTCCCCAGGATCGACGACCCCGAAATAGAATGCACGCTGTCCAGATCTCAGGAGATGAGCCGCTACGTCGAGCAGGGAGTCATAGACTGCGGCCTGGCCGGGAAGGACTGGCGGCTGGAAAATCAAAGCGACGTGGTCGTGGTCGAGGATCTGGTTTATTCCAAATCCACTCCGACGTCGGCTCGCTGGGTTCTGGCCGTGGCCGGAGACGGTCCGGACAAGGCGTCGGATCTGCGCGGCAAAAAAGTGGCCACCGAACTTCCCGGAGTCACCAGTCGTTGGTTCGCCGAGAGAGGAATCGACGTTCAGGTGGAATTCTCCTGGGGCGCCACCGAGGCCAAAGTGGTCTCGGGCCTGGCCGAGGCCATAGTCGAAGTGACCGAGACCGGCAGCACCATCAAGGCTCACGGACTGAAGATCATCGACGAGATTCTGGTCACCCACACCGAGTTCATCGCCAACAGAAAAGCCTTGGCTGATCCTTTCAAGAAAGCCAAAATCTCTCAGCTGGCTCTCCTGCTGAAAGGAGCCTTGGACGCCGAAGGCGTGGTGGGCTTGAAAATGAACGTGCGGGAAAAGGACGTCGAAAAAATAGTCGGCATTCTGCCCTGCCTCAACGCTCCTACGGTGGCCCATCTGTACAAGACAAACTGGCTCAGCGTGGAGGCCGTCATCTCGGCCAAGGTCGTTCGGGAGATCATTCCTCTCTTGAGGGACAACGGGGCCGAAGGCATCATCGAGTATCCTCTTAACAAAGTCATCTGACTAATTTTTCGGATGTCTCTTCGCCTGTCCGGCGGATTTGAAATCGGCCTGTTTTCGATCCGCCGTATGATTGGCCCGTTCTTTGGCCGATCAGTTCGTTCCGGAGGTAATTTATGGGCTCCCGACTTTATTTGGTTTTGTCGATTGGGCTTGGTTTGCTGCTCCTGGCCGGTTGCGGCGCCCAACGTTCCGTCAGCGACGACGACATCCGCCCTGGCTCGAAAGCGCATCAGGTTCAGGCTTTCACCAATCTGGGCAGGGTTCTCCTTTCTCAGGGCGAATTGGCTTCGGCTCTGGTTCAGCTGTCGAGGGCCGAAGCTATGGATCCTCAGAACGCCGACGTTTTGACCCTGTTGGGGATGACCTACTACAGCCGCCAGGATTATCAGACCGCCTTGAATTACCTGCAAAGAGCCTTGTCGGTCGATCCGTCGAAAACTGAAATACACAACAACATCGGACTGGTCTATCTCGAACTCAAGCAATTCGATCAAGCCAAACAAGAATTCGACATCTGTCTGAAGGAGCCCACTTATCCCAATCCCCATCTGCCTCTTTTGAATTTGGGACAGCTGGCCGAGGTTCAGGGAGATCTGGCCAGGGCGGAAGATTATTACCGTCGCATCATCTCCATCAATCCCCAGTACTCGGTCTCCTATTTCCGCATGGCCCGCATCTTCGATCAACGAAGCGACGTCAAGCAGGCGACCGATTATCTTCTGAACGCCATTAGATTGAACCCCAATTACGTCGACGCCTTGTATCTGCTCGGGCAGGTTTACGAAAAGCGATCCATGAAGGACGAATCCGCGGAAGCTTACGGCCGGGTAGTGGTGCTGGTTCCCAACACTCCTTTGGCCATGGACGCTCAAAGGCGGGCCAGACGCGTTTTAGGTTTCGAACAATGAGCTCGAAAGAAGATCTCCTAAAGCTCGGCTTGGCCGAAAGAGCTCTGGCCGTCACCCCCTTCATGGTCATGGAGGTGCTTGAAGCCGCCGCTCGACTGGAAGCGGCCGGTCGGGACGTCATCCATATGGAGGTGGGCGAGCCTGATTTCAGGACCCCGGAAATAGTGGTTCAGGCCATGAAGGACGCCTTGGACGGAGGCGCCTTCAAGTACGCCCATTCGCAAGGGGATCCCCTGCTTCGGGAAACGTTGTCCTGGCATTACCGGGAGCGTTACGGCGTGGACGTCTCTCCGGATCGTTTTCTCGTCTGCCCCGGGACGTCTCCCGGCCTTCTGCTCCTTTTCGGCGCCCTGTTGAAAGAAGGCGACGGGGTCTTGATGTCCAACCCCTATTACAGCTGCTATCCCAATCTGGTCGGTTTTTTCGGGGGGAGACCCGTCTTGTGTCCGGTCAAGGAAAGCGACGGCTTCAGATTCAATCCGGACGACGTCAAAAGAGCCTTGGATCCTTCCATAAAGGCCATTTTAGTCAATTCTCCGGCCAATCCCACCGGGGCCGTTCTGGACGCCGAACGCCTGGAGGCGCTGGCCGCGCTCGATCGCTTCGTCATCTCCGACGAAATATATCACGGCCTGAGCTACCTGCCGGATCGAGATCACACCATTTTGGAATACACCGACCAGGCGGCCGTCGTGGGCGGTTTTTCCAAAAACCTGGCCATGACCGGCTGGCGGGTGGGCTACCTCATCGTCCCTCCGGAACTGATCCGACCTTTGCGCAGCATGTTTCAAAATTTCTTGATCTCCGTCAACGCGGCCGCTCAAAAAGCGGCGGCCGTCGCCCTTCGTCAAGCCTGGCCGGAAGTGGCCAAGATGCGGGCGATATACGACCGGCGCCGCCGTCTGCTCATCGACGGCCTTCGGGAGATGGGCTTCGTGGTCATGGTCGAGCCGGCCGGGGCTTTTTACGTCCTGGCCAGGGCCGATCATCTGAGCTCGGACTCGAAAAGCCTCGTTTTCGAGATCCTCGAAGAAGCCGGCGTGGGACTGACGCCGGGCATCGAGTTCGGCTCGGGCGCCGAGGGATTTCTGCGATTTTCTTACGCCACGTCCGAGGAAAACATCCGTCAAGGGCTAATGAGGCTCGCTTCTTTCAGTCGGCGACGTCAGAGGAGCTGATGGCCAAGATAATTTCCCCTCCGGCCGTGGAAGCGGTTTTTTTGCAATCGGCCGCCAAAGCCGGTCAATTCCCGTCGCCCATTGGCTTGGAGGTGGCTCTTCTAGGCCGCTCCAACTGCGGGAAATCGTCTCTTTTGAACCGCTGGCTGGGGCGCCGGGCTCTGGCCAGAGTGGGGGCCGCCCCGGGGCGAACCAGACTGGTCAACTTTTTCCGGGTCGTCTGGAACAACGGCGTCCCTCCCATGATGGTGGTGGATTTGCCCGGCTACGGTTTCGCCGCCGCCCCCAAGGCTATGGTGGACAGCTGGCGGGGGATGGTCGCCGATTATCTTGAATCCGGCCGAGGTCCCCAACTGGCTTTGCTTTTGATGGACATCAGGCGGGGCGTCCAGAAGGAAGAAAAAGATCTTGTCCGCTGGCTGAAAAACTTGGGCCTGCCCTATCAGATCATCGCCACCAAAGCCGACAAGGTCTCGACCGGCAAATGTCGGCAAGCCGTCGCGGAGTTGAGGAAGAGCTTGGGCGGCGCCGCCGAGCCGCTGGCTTTTTCTTCCCTGTCCGGCCAGGGCAGAGAAGAATTGATCGCTTTGGTTCTTGAACGACAGAAAGAATGCTCGTCCGTCTCCGAGAGTCCTTCGGGCAATTCCGCCCCGGCCGCCGACTTTTCGGCTGAGGATTCATGAGCGCGTTAGCCGTCGGCGGAAACGCGTCTGGCCTCAAAAACTTAAATTTTGCCTAAATCTTCGGATTTTTCGTTCTTTATAGGAGAAATCATGAAAATAGCTCTTTGGGCGACGGCGGCGTGTTTTGCTCTCGCCAGTTTTTGCCCGGCCGCTTGGGCCGCTGATGAAGACGGTTCCGTCAAAAGCGGGGTGAGGTCCATCGTTTCGGGCATAGTTTCCACAGGCAAAGACGCTTTGTCCGGAATTGGAGAAGGCATCGACGAGGGCCGCAGGGAAGGCGAAAGCGGGGACAAGGCCAGCCTGGTTTTGAACAGGGAAGACTTCGAAAAATACTTGAGCGCCGAAGTTATTAGGGCTGAACGCTCCGACGGGGGCTCAGTTCTTTTGACGGTGGCCATCAAGAACGACAACGAACAACCGATTCGCCTAGCCAATCTGTCGGAATTGCAATCTCTGGTTTTGCTTGACGCCGACGGCTTTTCTTATCCCCTGCCTGACAGGATGACGCAGGGAAAGGACGTCACGGCTCTCGGCCGCTCCCTGACCAGACTTCAGCTGCGTTACTTCGGAGTCGAAGCCGAACCTGTCACGCTTCGATTGTTCGACATTGAACTGCCCGTGCCCGCGCCCGCTCCAGACGTCGCGGCGGTCAAGAAATAGCCTTTCGTCGTTCTTGCCCCTTCGCGAACCAAAAAGCGGCCATGGCCGTCGGCCTGTCCGACCAAGCCTTCCGCGGCTTTTCGCCAAAAACAAGCGAGCCCTCAGGGCGCGCCAAAGAGGGTCTCTTCAGGAGGGCTCTCCCCTGACGGGTTCCTCGGGAGGGCTAAGAGACTTCGCGAAGGCATCGCGTTGAAGGCGAAGAAGGCTTCGTGTCCGGAAGGCGAAGAGAAAAAGCCGTCGCCAGGGAAAACGTTTCTGGTGGCGTCTCTGGGGGCGTCTCTTTCGAGTGGATCGTTTTTTTTTGGGAGATCGACCATTTTGGCCAAAAGATCATTTCGAACCTATCGCGGACAGCCCTTGACTAAAGGCATCTTTTTTGGTACTTTAGCGTCAGGCTTCGATATTGGGGAAAGGTCTTGCCAGGCTGGTTAAGCCGTTCCACCTTGCGAATTTTGGCCGGACAGGCAGGTGATACAGCTTGAGCAGCAATAGTACGGGCATTGAGGTTTCAGTCCGCGACAATGACGTGGATCAAGCCATCAAAGCTCTGAAGCGCAAGATTGCTCGCGATGGTTTACTGAAACAACTAAAAAGCAAAAAGGCTTATGAGAAGCCAAGTGAACGCCGCAAACGCAAAGAGCGCGAATCAAAGCGCCGTCTCCGCAAAGCTATGGCCAGGCGAGCTCGCCGTACGCCCAGAAGTTGACGGCGGCTGACGAAGCAGCTGGTTTATGAAAGGCGACCGTCCGCAGGATGGTCGCCTTTTGTTCCTTTTAGGTCTTCGATCTTTTGGAGACGGCGAGCCAAGAGACGATCTTTTTGGGGTCGCTTTTTTTTGGTTCCGCCGAGGGCTTCGGTTGTAGTTTTCGCCGAAGGACATCGACAAGAGTTTCCGCCGAAGGCTTCGGCTAGAATTTCCGCCGAGGGCTTCGACAAGAGTTTCCGCCGAGGGCTTAGGCGCAATACTGTTGACTTAAGCGGGGAGTTGATTGTTAATGGCGTCATCGATGGACAATGAGCGACTTTTGGCTGATCGTTTTTGGTTTAACGCCATGCTCCTTTTCCGGACGGGGAAATTGGACATCTTTTTTTCGCTCCCCTTGGATTCGATTTTCCCGCGCCCCTGCGGCGCATCGCCCCTGGCAAGCTCATTTCGGCAAACCATCCATCCACGCTTTCATCCGGTCGGGCGGGGCGCCGGCCGCTAGCGGCCAAACCCTCTCAATCGCGCGGACGGCGCTTTTGAACGACATGTCATCAGGATCGTTTTGACGCTTCAGAGCAGCTTCATGGATCAACTGTCTGATGGCGAAATGACTGATGGGGAAGCCCCAATTTCTTGTCTGACCAGTTCAGGAGTTTGGCTGCCTAGCGGCGATTCGCCATGGAGAGCGGTTTTCCGGTTCTTTAAAAACCGTCTCGATTTATGAGACTGAGCAGCTGTTTTTCGTTCTCGCG
>JAIRTO010000121.1 GCA_031254895.1 Deltaproteobacteria bacterium | reverse complement strand
AACGGCCGACTTGAAACTTTTTTTGATTATCGTCTCGATTTCTCCCTTTTTCCCTTTTTCCCACAAAAAATTTAGCCAATTAGCCGAATCCGCCGCCGATTCGGCCGTTGTCGGCCGTCGCCGGCCATTGCCGGCCGATCAGTTCGGCGATCAGTTCGGCGCTTCCGCCAAACTTGACGTCTTGCAGCTTGAAGCTCCCGAACTTCCGGACTTTTCGAACTTCCGGACTTTTCGAACTCCGGGACTTTTTGAAGTCCGGGACTTCATGATGACATCATGAAGTTTGAGGATTTTCGACGTCTCAATTTCTCGACGCTTCCATTTCCGCCAGCCCGGCTTTTGTGTTATAATGAACTTTAACGTGAAGTTAGCCATGTATTTGGTTACTGGTTGGTCTATTTGTAGTCATATGCCTATAACTGCGTAAATATCTTTTTGTTTCAAAAAACGAAAATATATTATATTTTTCCTTTTTCGCGATCGAGTTTTCTTTAATGTCGAACTATGGAACAGTCTGTTTTTCCAAAGACCGCTTTAGGCGAATAAATGACTGTTTCTTTTGTTTCCGTATTAAGGTTTGTTCAGACATTTTAACATATGCGACTTGAAGAAAGATGACGTCGACTTTTTTCTTGCGGTTTTATTTTTTTAATTAAAAATACGTCTGGAGTCTGCAATGTCAGCCATTAACGATGAGATGACTTTTGTCTCAAGGGATTGCAAAAGCATTCTGGATATCTGCGATCGGATCTCCGCAGCCAGCCAAAAAGTTTTGGCCAATGACAAGACCAGGCTTCGGGAAAGCAGTCAGTTGTCTCTTCACCTGTCCGCCAAAGATCATCACTCGGATCTTTACAACGCCGCCAAGCTTCAGGACGTTCCGGTTCTGGCCAGGGTCGTCTGCAAGGACGAGACGAACAGGACCAGAATTTTCTACGTGACTCCCTGCGCGCCGCCCGCCGGACTGGCCAGAGCGAATCTGGCCTCCATCTACGAGACTTTGGGCCGCCTGGCCGTTTTGCCTCTCGCGTCGTCGCTGGTCGCTCCCAAGGGCGAGAGTCTGGTGGTGACGGAAAAAACTTTGCTGAAACCAGTCGATTATCTTCTCAAGAGGGACATCTTCGACAGCCTCTTCGAATCGCTCCATCGCGACCGTCTCCGGGTCAAATCCTTGCGGGACTTCCTCCGAGTCTTCGGCGAGCAGAAGCAGACGGACGCCTCCGTGGACGGCGACGAGCCGCCCATAGTTCCCCAGGAAGAGCTGGACATCGTCGTCGACGAAGGCGAAATCAGACCTCAGAACTTGTTGCCGTTTTTGACCCAACCGCATTTGCTGGACATGCTCCAGGACGAAATTCTGCGCCGCCCCTTTCAAACCAAGCAGGTCATTTTAGGCTCTCCGGGCACAGGCAAAACGTCGACCTTGATTAAGCGCCTGGATTTCATGATCTCCAGCGAAGCCCTTGAAGCCGAACAGGCCGGCCTTTTCGAGAAATTGAACCGTCAAGCCGGAATGGCCCAGGCGACCAGCTGGTTTTATTTCGTCCCGACCGATCTCTTGCGCCGCTACGTCGGAGATTCGTTCGCGGATCTGGTCATTCCTGGCTTCGAAGAGAACGTCAAGACTTGGGACGAGATGAGGCTGGAACTGGCCACCAATTATTTTCGGATCCTCTCCCCCAAGAAAAACTCGGGCCTCTCCTTGTCGGAGACGCCGGATCGCCTTTCCAAAGCGGCCAAGGACAACACGGTCGGCTGGTACGAGGATTTTTCCGCCTATCAGCGCCAGGCCTATTTTCAGACCATGAAAGTTCAGGCCAAACTTTTGGCCTCTGCTCCTCAGGCCAATCTGGCGGCCCTCGGCGGTCAATTGCTGGAATTGCTGGAGATCAGCGCGGATCATACCCTGGCTTGGTTCCAAAAGGCCTTGTATCCTTTTCAAGAGGACATCGCCGCCGAAAAGTCGTCCAGAACGCAGAGCCTCAAGGATGAGCTGAAAAGCTCGTTCCACAACATCACCCAAAACGCCCCGAGCCTCATCTCCGGCTTGCTCGGCCTGGTTTCCGAGGCCCAAGCCGCCCCGGAAAAGGACGGCTCTCAAGTCGACGAGATTCTCAAGAACGAAGCCAGGCGCATCTATGCCGAGGCCATGCAGGAATACGCCTTGAATCTGGCCAAAGGCCGCCAGTTGCCGCGCGAATCGCGGTCCGCCAAGGTTCTGGCCTGGCTGGGCGAGGGGCGGCTGCTGCCGGTCAGCCGACTGACCGAGATGGGTCAGGATTTGCTGGTTTGTCGTTCCCTAAGCCGCTTCAAGGTGGACAGTCCGGCCTTCCTGAACAGCTATTTCGGCTGCGTTCTGAGCAATTATCTCCTTTTCAGAAGGCGCAACAAGCTTTGGTACAACCAGAACGTCAGGGGCGGACGCCATATCCATCCTTTGGAAGCGGATCTGCTTTTGCTGTCTTTTCTCGATCCCGGGGCCGACATTCTCCGCCATAGAAAACAAAACGCTCACGAAATGTCCGGCAACTGGTCGCTGGCCAATCATTCCTACGTTTTGCGCAACCAGGTGCTCATCGACGAATTGACCGACTTCACGCCCGTGCAGCTGAAATGCATGGCTTCTCTGGCCGACCAGGAAATGGGCTCCGTCTCCGCCGCCGGAGATCTGGCCCTCAGAACTTCCGCCAACGGCTTGCGCTCCCTAGACGATCTGGAGTGGGCCTTGCCGAAAGCGGTCCTGACGGAACTGTCCATAAACTACCGCCAGTCCCAGACCTTGTCGGCTCTGACCGAAAGCCTGGCCGACGCGGCCAAACCCCGTTTTCTCAGCCATCGTTTCAACGACGTCGGCCCGAAGATCGCTCTGGCCAGAAACGTCGGTTCTCTGGCCGACGCGGCCAAATGGCTGGCCGACCGAATCGCCGAGGTGGTTCAAAGATCCGGCAAGCTCCCTTCGACGGCGGTCCTGGTCGCCAAACCTTCGGAAATAACCCCTCTGACCGAAGCCTTGACCAAAGCTTTGGAGCCTCAGGCCCTAAAAGCCGTCTCCGCCAGAGACGGCCAAATCTGGGGTCATTCGCCGGACGTCAGGGTCTTGACCATCGACAAGGCCAGGGGCATGGAATTCGAGGCCGCGTTCGTCGTCAATCCGGACGATCTTTTGAAGACCCAGCCTGAGCTCTGCGGCCGCTTTCTGTATCTGGCGGCTTCGCGGGCCGTGACCTATTTGGGGTTTTCCTTCCGGGCCGAATTGCCTCCGGAGATGGAGAGCTTGGCTTATTCCTGCGCCGCCGACTGGTCTCAATCCAAAGCCTCCTTCGAGGTCGGCGATCTGGAGAGGCAGGCCTAATTGTTCTTCGCCAAACCTCATACCGCGCCAAGTCGTTCGGTACAAACGCTGATCGAGCATGCCTTCTGAAGAACTCGTCAAAAGGTTGTTCGGGCTGAGAGATTGCCCGCAATGGAAATTGTTGTCCGCCGACAACGCTCCGATAATTTTGGGCGTGCTGCAGACCCTTTTGTACGACGACAGATCTGAACGGGTTCTGAAGAGTTCGACTTTTCACATCAGAGTCGGGAAGGAAATATCTCGGCTTCGCGAGCTGGGCCATGATCTGCCCAAATCTCCTCAGCGCTACGTCAACGACTGGGTCGGCGCCGGCTTTTTGATTCGACGATTTCCTCACGGCTCGAACGAAGAAGAGTACGAGCTGTCCGCCGCCAGCATCGACGCCATCCGAATCGTTTCCAGCTTTATCGAACAAAGGGTGACTTTGACCGAAAGCCGTCTGGCTACGGTCATCCAGTCGCTGGTCAGGCTTTCCGAAGACGCCGATCCCGATTCGGCCAGACGCGTGGAGAGGCTGAAGGAAGACAGACTGCGCCTCGACAGGGAGATAGAACGGATAGAGAGCGGGCAGGCTTCCATAATTTCCAAGGAAGTCGCGCTGGAGAGAGTCCGGGAGATCATCGATTTGGGGCAGGGCTTGACCGAGCATTTTCGTCGGGTCATGGATCAGTTCATCAGTCTGCACCGGGCTCTTCGGGAAAAAATGCTGGTTTTCGACGAAAGCCTCGGGGCGGTGGCCGAAGAAGTTTTGGACGGCATCGACAAGATAGAAGAAAGCGAGGCGGGCCGCTCTTTCGCCGCTTTCTATAGCCTTTTGACGAACGACGAGCAGCAAGGGCTTTTGACCAGAAGCCTCCAAACCATCATCGAATCCGATTTTTTCGGCGATCTGCGGAACGACGAGAAGGAATTCTTGATCGAGTTCGTTCGAATTCTTCTCGTAGAGTCCCAAAACATCCATTCCGAGACGACCAAACTCGGCTATGCCCTCGATCAGCTGGTCAGGAGCCGCGTTTTTCGGGAAAGACGCCGACTTCTGCAAGCCATAAAGGAAGCTCAAAAAGACGCCTTAATAGTCAAAGAGTCCATCAACCTGATAAGATCGCTCGAACTTGTCCTGGATCTGACCAGCCTTCGAATAAACTCCGTTTCCCAAATCTCTCTTTTCGATCCTGCGAAGCGCATTCCTGGAGAGCCCATACTTCCGGCCGACAACGCGGCGGCGGATTTCGACTCCATCATAAGATCCATCAAAACTTCGGAAATAGACTATGCGGCTCTCAGACGATTGATAGCCGAGGCGTTGAAAATATTCGAAACCGCTTCCATCGCTCAAATCTTGGAACTGCATCCGGCGGAACAAGGGCTCGGCACCGTCATAGGTCTTCTTCATCTGGCCCATAAATTCGGGAGCCGCGATCCGAACTTGGCTCGCGAGACCGTATATTGGCGAGGCTTGGATTCCGTCGAACGCCAAGCCCGAATCAACGTCTGGCTTTTCGCCAGAGAGACGGCGGACATCCTTATGGCTGACGATTTTATGAACATTTCCGGGAGTTGATCATGTTTGAAGATGACGCCTTAGCGTTGGGAACGATTATTTCCGGCGATCGTCTAATGGCGGAAGAGGACGGGTTTTCGGCGTTTCGCGAAGACGAGTCCGACGCTTCCGTAGGCGACGAATATGGCTCGGCGACGGAGGAAGACGTAGACGCTCGCGAAGATGATTTTGTTTGCGACGACAAGGGCGATGACGACGATGACGATTATGACGACGACGACGACGGAGATGACGGCGATGATGATGATGATGATGACGATGACGATGATGATGACAATTATGACGATGGCGACGGAGATGTAGATGACGGCGATGACGATGATGGCGACGATGTCGACGAGAATGGGGCGGAAAAAAATGACGTTGGCCCGAAGATGAAGGACGGGTTGCACGAAAGGATCGTCAAAAGGACCGCCGAAAGGGAAGCCGAAAGAGCCGCCGCAAAGGAGCGCGAACGGAAGGCCATATGGAAGACTTCGACTGCCCTGTCCGCAGAGTCGGCTAAAGGCGGCCGGGTCGCCTCCAGTCGCAAATCTCGCCGATCTCCCAAGGATTTGGCCCCGCCGGACGAAACTTCCGTTCTTTCTCTGACCGAACCGTCAGGCGACGGAAACGGCGATTCGCTCCTGACCACGGCCGATTGGGCGCCGCTGACCAATGCCGTTTTTCCCGGCTTTGAAGACGGGGAGTCTTTCGCCGACGACGGAGAAGAGTTCGAGTCCGCAAAAGGCGGGTCTGAAAAAGGCGGAGCCAAAAAAGGTCGATCCAAAAAAAGAGGCTCCAAAGCGGACGAGTCCGTAAAATTCGAGTCCGAAGAAAGCGGATCCGAAGCGGAAGAAGCCGAAGAATTCGCGTCTGAAGAGGACGAGTCCAAAGGATTCGAGACAGAAGCGGTCGACTACGAAGAATTCGAGTCCGAAGAATTCGAGACGGAAGCGGACGACTCCGACACGGACGAGTCTTATGCGGAATATGCCTCCGACGATGCTTCTTACGCCGGCGCTCAAGAGATTCCCCCCGGGGCCTTGTTTTCCGACGACAAAGGCCGAATGCCGCTCGGGGCGCGTTTGGCCATATGTCGGCTTCTGATGGGGCCGTACATCGATCGGCAAACCCAGAAAGGTCGCGAGTTGTGGCGGGATCTGATAAAATATCAATCCGCGATCGAAAGTTGGTTGGGCGAGATTTTTTTGGAGCTGGCCATTGACAAGGATCAGGGCGTGGCCTTCATCAGTCAGATAAGGC
This sequence comes from Deltaproteobacteria bacterium, assembly GCA_031254895.1. Classification (GTDB taxonomy): domain Bacteria; phylum Desulfobacterota; class Desulfarculia; order Adiutricales; family Adiutricaceae; genus JAIRNQ01. Next base: position 21,545 of record JAIRTO010000121.1, on the reverse strand, counting down.
ACGCCGAATTGCCCGAAGGCGTTCCGAAGCTCATTAGGCGCAAAAAAATCAACTTTTTGGAATCAGTCTTGTTGATCTTTCTCCGTCAAAAATTTTTCGAATCCGAAACCCAAGGCGAAAGGCCCGTCGTCACCGAATCGGAGATGATCGAATATTTGAAGAATTATGAAAGCAAAGACAGCACCGACAGCGCCAAGGTCATGGATCGCATCAGAACGACCATAGCCAGCATTCAACAGAAGTATTATTTGCTGAAGAAAACGAGATCCTACGCTGAAAGCTACCATATTTCGCCGACCTTGAAGCTTATCATTTCTCCTGAAACCATCGAGATGTTCATGGAGACTTATAAGGCCGTCGAAGAAGCCAGATTGGAGACTTTGAAGAAAACCGCCCGGCGGCGGGGCGGCGTCATGGCCGAAACGGCGGAGGAAACGGGCCGGACTTCTCCTGGCCCCAAGTCCGGCCAAGCCGCCGACGAGTCTCCAAAGAGTCCGCTCGCGAAGCCCGACTCATCGGGCATTGACCTCTCCGACGAGAAAGGCCGGGGAGCCTCTGCTGAGGATTTCGACGACGACGCGCCTGTCGTCGAAGCGGACGACGAAAGCGACGCCGGCTTTGAAGACGACGAATATTCCGATAAATTCTCGGACGACGACGACGACGAGGACGACTATTACTCTGAGGACGACGAGGAAGACGAAGGATAGACGAAAAAGCCTTGCTTGACTACGCTTCTTGCCCCACGACGCTTCTTGCCTGACGACGCGCCTTTTTTTACGACGCGTCTTTCTTGATGACGTTTCTTGTCCGACGACGATTTTTGCTTGACGGCAAGCCTTGCTTGACGACGCGCCTTTCTTGATGACGAGCCTTGTTTGACGACGAGCCTTGTTTGACGGCGAGCCTTGGCGCAAGCGCGTGAATGAGCCTTTTCTCATAATTTTCGCGTAAAACCATACGATTAGCGGCGAAGGAAATTCATGTCTTACACCCGAAAAGACGACCAGGCGGACATATCTCTTCCGAGACCGAGCTTGTTTGACGATCAGCCGTACCATCGCCCGCTGGTCGAACAATTTCGGCTGGTCAGATTTCAGATCTTCAACTGGGGCACTTTCGAACAATATCACGACATGCCCGTTTCCCCCGAAGGCTTTTTGCTGACCGGCCCTTCGGGATCCGGCAAAACGACGCTGTTGGACGCCTATTTGACCATGTTCATGCCGCCTCAGTTTCTCGAATTCAACAGCGCCGCCAGAGACGCCGGACGGCGGGATCGCAGCTTGACGAGCTATATTCGCGGCGCCTGGAAAGTGGTCAACAGCTTGGAGCAAGCTCAGGCAGTGACGAAATACCGTCGTTCGGCTCCGGTCTGGTCCGCTTTGGCTCTGACGTTCAAGCGCGGCGAAACTCATCGGATCACCTTGGTCAACCTGTTTTGGATAAAAAGCGGCGGCGATCAAAAGCCCAACAGAGCCTTCTTCATCCAGGAAAGTGACTTTTCTTTATTGGAATTAAATGATTTTAGCAAGAATTTTAGTCTTAAAGAGATTAAAAACAAAGTTAATTTTCATTTTTTTACCACTAAATATGAGGAATATAAATCAAATTTCCTCGAATTATTAGGCATAAAGACGGATAATGCTCTAAAACTTCTTCAAAAAACGCAATCAATGAAGAACATTGAAGATTTGGATGCTTTTTTGCGAAATTTCATGCTCGAAGAGCCGAAAACCTTCCGGGCCGCCGACGCCCTGTGCGAGGAATTTGAGGTTTTGAATTCCGCCCACGCCGAGGTGGTCAAGGCCCGGGATCAGCTGGAGCTGCTGTCGCCTTTGCGGAGCTTGCATCTGGAGTGGTCGGCGCTCCAAAACAGTCTGGAGGAAACGGAACGGTTGATCGAGCATTTGCCGGGAAGTTTAGGCAAAATGCGGCTCGCCCTATGCCAGAAGAAGAGGGAAGATTGTTTGGCCGAAAACCGGGGGCTGAGCGAAAAGCTGAAAACCAAAAACGAGGAAAAAACGGAAAAACAGGCCAAATATTACGAACTCTTGCAGGAGTATCGCGATTTGGGCGGTCAGGATCTGCCAAAATTTGAAAAGGAATTGGCCGAACAGGAGAAAAAGCGAAAAGTCTGCGCCAAATACAGACAAAAGGCCGACCAGCTTTGCCGGAGCCTCAAATTCAAGCCTTTGGCCAGTCAGGAGGATCTGTTCGAGGTCCAAAACGAAGCCGGCCAGAGAATGAAGTTTCTGGAAAGCGAGCTTGTCAGGCTGGACGACGAATTGAAGCGGTTGTACGGCCAGGAAGCCGAAAAGCGCAAAGAGTTGAAAGAAAAGGAAAAGGAAATTGCCGCCTTAAAGTCTCAAAAGGGCAACATTCCTTCCGGCCCCTTAGAGCTGCGGAACAAGATGGCCGAAGAACTGGGGCTGTCGATCGATTCTCTGCCTTTCGCCGGTCAGCTGATGTCCGTCGCCTCCAGCCATAAAGCTTGGCAGGGCGCCGTCGAGAGGGCTCTGTCCGGTTTGGCCGTTTCCGTCATCGTCGCCGAAGGCGACTACGACCAGGTGGCCCATTGGGTCAACGCCAATTCCTTGGGCCGTCGACTGGGCTTTTTGAGATTTGACGGCTCTCGGGAACAGGCGCCGTCGTCTTCGAAAGAAAACGATCTCTTGTCCAAACTGGAGTTCAAAAAAGGCCCGCATCAAGACTTTTTGCGGCAGGAGCTGCAAACGAGGCTCAATCCTCTCTGCGCGGATGATCTTGAAGAATTTAAGCGTCAAGAGAACGCCCTGACTATCGAAGGCCAACTGAAGCTCGGCGGGGCGCTTCACGAGAAAGACGATCGTTTCCCGTTGACGGATCTGAAAAACTGGGTTCTGGGCTTCAACAACAAGGCCAAATTGAACGCCTTTTTGGCCCAAGCGGAAGAATTGCAAACGGAGCTCGTGTCCGTCAAATCGGAAATAGACAAGAACAAGAAGGCCAAAATTGAGAACGACGAGTCGCTGACCAACTGCAAGGATTTGCTGTATTTCGCTTGGGAGCAAATCGACCTGGAATCCATCGACCAAGCCGTCGACGCGCTCAAAAAACAGATCAAGGCCATTAAAAACATCGCCAAAACGCTGCAAATGAAAAAGGACGAAATAGAAGCCTTTCAAAAAACCTTGGAAGTTTTGGCGATCGCGATTCATGATCTGGAAGGAAACATCAAGGCCAACTCGAAGACGGTCGACGACATGGATCGGCAAATTACCGAACTGACTTTTAAGTTGGTCTCGTTTACGGAAATATATGAGATCGCCAAAACGTTGAACGAGACCTATTTTTGCAAATACAACATTACTTTGGACAATATTGACAAGATCACCTTCGAGGTCAATAGGGCTCTCGACTCGGCCACTAAAAACGTCTCCCTCAAAAAAAGCGGCTGCCTGGCCCAGATGACCAGAATAATGGAGGACTTCAACCGAAAATGGTCCCTGGACGCGGCCGATTTCAAGGCGGACGTCAACTACGCCGAAGAATATGTGGCCAGACTCCAGTCGATCGAAAATGACGGCCTGCCCAAACTCGACAAACGCTTCAAGGATCTTCTGCGGAAACAGACGGAAGGGAACGTCGTGATCTTGGCCACCTGGCTGCGCGACGGTCTGAATCAGATCTTCCGGCGCATGAAACTGGTCAACGACAGCTTGAAAAGCGTTCCTTTCGGCGTTCTCGACGGTCGGCCGACCTACCTGACCCTGCAGACGCAGGTTCGCACCGATTTGCCGCAAGTCAATCAGTTCAAAAATGATCTGAAGGAAGTGCTGAACAGAATCTCCGACGTCGATCCTGTGGTCATGGAACTGCGTTTCGAGTCCTTGAAGAAGATCGTCGAGTCCCTCTCCAGTCAAGAGAGGGACAAGCGCGAATGGCGCAACATAGTTCTGGACATCCGCAAGCATGTCGAATTCGTCGCCTTGGAGCAGGACGAAAACGAGAAGGAAATCGAAATCTACCGCAGCGGCGCCGGAAAATCCGGCGGTCAGCGGCAGAAGCTGGCGGCCACCTGTCTGGCGGCGGCTCTGCGTTACCAATTGGGCGGCAACGAACTGGGCTATCCCAAGTTCGGGACGGTCGTCTTCGACGAAGCCTTCGACAAAATAGACACCGAACTGACGGTCATAGCCATAAAGATCTTCAGAGAACTGGGCTTTCAGATGATCATGGCCACGCCCATGAAAAACATTCAGGTTCTGGAGCCTTACATCGGCGGAGCCGTCTACGTCTCCATCGCCGAACGGAGCAACTCCAGCTTCACGCCCGTCCTGTACGACAAAGTCGAAGGCAAGTTGGCTCTTTCCGAGCCTGCGGCGGCGGACGGCCCGAAAACGACGACTCTTTCGGAGCGACCAGAATAATCGTCTCCCGCTGTGGTCGCGATTGAAGGCGGACAATATGGCGGACTCGACAAGCCAGGCCATGCTTTCGCCGGCTCAAGTCAGACGGAAGCTGAGGAAAAAGTTCGACCTCGACAAGTCGCTTTGGTTGGCGCAAGAATTGGGGATCGCCGAGACGGAGTCGGCCTTTCCTCTGGTCGTCAATCTCCGGCCGCCCCGAGAAGCGCAAATTGCCGGCGACGTCCGACGGCAAGCCGACCCTGGCGGCGTCGGCCTGGGCGAGGGCGGCTTTGCCCAAGTCCGGCGTTGGTCCGACGAATGGCGCCGTTTTCAAGAGACCAATCCGGGCGAAGTGCGGTGGCGAAAAGTCGTCTGGAAAATTTTAGGCGAGCAGGAGCTGCCGGAGAAGCTCGTTCTGCGCGACCCGGACGAGGCGGCCCATTCGGCCGGCGCGACGGCCAGCTGGCGGCGGATGAAAGAGAGAGCCAAGGCCATGACCGAGTCGTGGCCTAAAATGGCCGCAGCGGTCTGCGCCCGGGCCAGAGAGCTGGACGAGTACTCGGAAGAGGACTTTCAAAAGCTCATGTCGTTTTTGAGGTGGATAGTCGCGCATCCCGTCTCCGACTACTACTTGCGCCAATTGCCGGTGCCCAAATTGGACACCAAATGGCTCGAGCGACGGAGCAAGCTGGTGGGCGATTTGGCCGCCGCTTTGCTGGATAGGCCCTCCGGCGACATATATCAGGTCTGTCGGCTGAAGGAGAAGCCCCACAACGTCCATTTGCGCCTGTTGGATCCCGCCTATCGGCGACTGGCGGGGGGACTGGATTTCGTCTCGTCTCCTCCGGAGCAGCTGGCTCGTCTGCCCTTGCGGCCAGAAACGGTCGTCATCGTCGAAAACGTCGTCACCGGCTTGGCTTTTTGGGATCTGCCCGGCACGGTTCTCTTCTACGGTCACGGGAACAATCTCAGTTTCCTGAGCCAAATAGGCTGGCTCAGGTCGGCGAAACGCTTTTTCTACTGGGGCGACGTCGATCTGGCCGGGTTCGGCATTCTGAGCGAAGCCAGAAACCATCTGCCTCAACTCGTGTCCGTCCTGATGGACAGAACGACTTTGCTGAATCATAAAGCTCTCTGGGCCGTCGACACGAGCGAGCCGAAGGCGGCCGTCAACCTGACCCCGGAGGAAGCGGCTTTATATCGCGATTTGGCGGAAAACCGGCTCGGCGAGAGAGTTCGCCTGGAGCAGGAATGGATTGATTGGGAGACGGCCTGGTCGCTCTTCCGGCGGCTGTCGCGCTGATTTTCCAGAAAACGCTTTTCATTCGTCCCTTCAGTTTTGGACCTTTCCAAAAAGACTTCGCGCAATTCTCTTGTTTTCGTCGATTCTGACGGCTGCGCCTCTTCCTGAAGAAACAGCCCCGTTAATAGCCAATAAAACGAAAAAAAAAGGTGATAATGATGTCTTCCTCAGCGTTTTTGGAATCAAAATTGTCTTTGAAATTAGGCTCGCCTCTTTTGCCCGTCAATAAACTGGCTCAACTCCGTCTCGATCAAGCCATTCGTCCTCTGGTCGTCTGTTTCGTGACGCTGCTGGGGCTTCTCGTTCTCGGTCTGGCCGGTTCCCAGTCTCTGACGGCTCAAGAGAGCTCCGAGATCGCCGAGAAGACCGAGTTGTCCATAGCCAGGCCGCCTCGGCCGGAGACTCCCTATGAAGTGGTCAAGACCGAGCTCATCTTCGACGTCACGCGGCAAAAGGCCATGACGATCCTGCGGCAGACCATCAAAAACACCGGCCAGGTCCCTCTGGAGATGGATTATATGGTTCCGTTGCCCTTGAACGGAACGGTCAACGGACTGACTTTGGTCTCCAACGGGAAGGAGATGGTCGGAGAGGTTCTGGACAAGGCGGCGGCCTGGGAAATTTATCAGAGCATCGTCAGTCGTCTCAAGGATCCGGCCCTTCTGGAATACGCCGGACGGGGCATGTTCCGCTCCAGGATCTTCCCCATTGACCCGGGCAAAGAGTCCACTTTGGATTTGTCCATCGACTATCTTTTGCCGAAAGAAGACGGCCGAGTGGACATCAACTTTCCTCTGGCCGGCAGTCTGACCAACGGCAGAAAAATTGGCCTTCAAGAAATAATCGTCAAAATCGACGGCGACGAAGCCGGCGGGTTCTATTCTCCCTTGGGCGATTTGGACGTCAAATCGGACGGTTCCTCGACCACTCTGACCTACGCCGTTAAGGACGCCGAGCCGCTGCGGAGCTTTCAGCTGAGCTACAGAGAAGAAGCCGACTCGATGGGCGGCTTGATCCTGAGCCACCGCCCAGACCCTTCCGAAGACGGCTATTTTCTGTTTTTGGCCGAACCGTCCTCCTCCTTGGACTCGGAACCCATAATGGCCAAAACGGTCGTCTTCTGCCTCGACGTGTCCGGGTCGATGAGCGGCCATAAAATCGTGCAAGCCAAAGCCGCCTTGAATTTCGTTTTGGATCGCCTGAATCCCGAGGACTCTTTCGATCTGGTCGAATTTTCCAGCCGAGCCAAAGCCTGGAGACCTGAATTGGAGGCCATGAACGAAGAGAATCGACTGGCGGCCAAGAATTACGTCAAGTCTCTGCGCGAGGGGGGAAGCACCAACATCAGCGAAGCCTTGGCCAAGTCGTTGTCCCTCGTCACGGGGACAAATCCGAGCTACCTGATCTTCTTGACCGACGGCGAAGCCACCATAGGCGAAATGGACGAGCGAAAACTGGTTCAAATCAGCCGGGAAAACAATCCGAACCAGAAAACGCGGATCTTTTCCTTCGGCCTCGGCCACGACGTCAACGCCCGTCTGCTGGACGCCCTGGCCATAGAGTCGCGCGGGCAAGCCACCTTCGTCGGGGTCTCTGAAGACATCGAAGAAAAGGTCAGCTCGTTTTTCTCCAAAATGGCCTATCCGGCTTTGATCAAGCCGGAACTGAAGATCAACCGGCAAGTCAACCGTTTGCTGCCGGCCGCCTTGCCGGATCTGTTCAGAGGTTCTCAGCTGGTCCTGGTCGGCCGGTACGCGGAATCCGGAGAGGCCGCGTTTTCGCTGACCGGCCTGGAAGGCGAGAAAGAAGTCCGTTTCGAATATAAGGCCAATTTGGCGGACGGGCCGGTCGAAGGCGGGGAATTCATCGCCAGACTGTGGGCTCAACGGCGCATAGCCGAGATAATCGAAGAAATTGATCAGAGCCAATCATCTCAGCCGAACAAGGAACTGGTCGAAGAACTGACGGGCTTGTCCAAGCGTTACGGCATTATGACTCCTTACACCAGCTTCCTGGCCGTCGAGTCCGAGATGGTGGTCTCCGAAGACCAAATGCGGCAAAGGACGGCCGACAACTTGGCCGCTCTGGATGGTTTCGTCGGCGAAGCGGCCAACGCTCAACGGGAAGCTAAAGGCATCCTGGCCGCCTCCCCGCGGCCGGAGCAGACATTCGAGGAAATGGAACAATTTCAGTCCATCGACAAATACGCCGCCCCCGGCTCCGTGTCGTTGCCGGAGGTCTTGGGCAACAGGGTCTTCTTCCGGAAAGCCGACCAGTTGATAGAGTCATCCCTGACCGAAAACGACCTGAAAAACGTTCAAACCGTCACCCAATTTAGTCCGGAGTATTTTGAGCTGGCCCAAAAGATGCCGGCGGAAGATCTGATTGTTCTGACCCGCAAAGAGACGGTCGTCTTCCAATTCCAAGGGGTAAATTATCAAATAAAGAACTCTTGAAGCGACTTTTTCGGCCAATAGACCTGAAGACGGATTCGTCCGGGCCGCCCTGGACGAAACCGTCTTCTTTTTTTTTGCGAGCGGGGTTATGGCCGATCGCGTCGGCGATCGAAGGGCTATTCGCCGCCGAAAAACGGCGGCAAATTGGTTTTTTGTCGGCCGTCGCCGGAATGGAAATGTTCAGATGGGTCAAACCGGAACGCCGATGGAGGGGCGCCCCCCCGATCATTTCGGCCAGGCGCGACAGGTCTAAAGGCGAGGAGAACTGAGAGAGGGGGCTAAAGCGGCCGCCAAGAGGTGGACGGCGGCAAGAGGGGAGGTCGGCCAGAGGTCGACGACGGCTAGAGAGTAGGTCGGCCAGAGGGAGACGACGGCAAGAGGGGAGGTCGGCCAGAGGGAGACGACGGCCAGAGAGGCAGGTCGGCCAGAGGGACGCGTCGGCCAGAGGGACGCGTCCCAAGATTACGAGCCTTGGCGGCGACAATAATTGATGTCCAGTATTTGACATCCGCCATGACACATTTGATAACTGTCGCACGACGAACAAGCTGAAATTGGATAGGCCTGTCTTCCCGGCGAACTTAATCTTTCCCGAATCTTGACGAATTCTTCTCCATGCTTCCAGGCTTCCGCCAAGGAAGTCTCTCGTAAGTCGATCCCGCGTTCGGACATGTCGTTCATGAACGAACAAGGATAAAACAGCAGTTCTTCGGAAATGTAAGCGGAAAATCTGCCGGCTTCGCAAAAATCGACTGTTTCTTGAGCCAATTCGTCGCCCAAGAGCGGCAAATAAGAAATCATGCAGCTGTCGAAACCTATGCGGCACGATTTTAGGTTTTTGGCGAGCTCAAAAAAATGTTCAATATCGTTTCCTGGAGTTAACCGCAGTTCTTCAGAAGAATGTATAGGCTTATAATTCAAGAAAACGGCCGCATTTATCTTTTTTAAGATGTCTTCGCCATTTTCCAATAAATCAATGGCTTGAGCGAGAGAAGCTTGACTCAACAAGAAATGAATGTTGACGGTTATGTCATAAGAATTGGCTTCGTCAATTGTTTTCATGGCCTCGACATAAGGTTCGTACCAGCTTACGGCCATGGCTCCGCCAAATTCCTTTGTGGCCCGGTAAATTTCGTCGGTCAGCCCCTGGCCGTTCGTCGTGTAGGACGGGATTATGTCGTTCTGGCGGGCTATTTTCAAAATGTCGACGAATTGGGGGTGTTGATTGGGATTGCCGCCGCCCAAGGCCACTTGCAAGACGCCGGCTTTTTTCGCTTGGCTCGTCACGAAGGCAAAATCGTCCAAATTCATGAACTTCCCGTTCGTATTCGACTGACGGTAGCAAAATTCGCAGCCTCTCTCGCAAAAATTCGTTAAGGATATGTCCAGAAGCTCCGGACCGTCGACATTGGCGAACGGGTCGACGTCGTTTCGGCCGTATCGGAGGAAAGCGCCGTTAGATCGATCAAAAAGGATCATATACTGGCTTGCAGGATAAAAGCGTTTCAAGAGTTGGCTCATCTAAAGTCTTTCCGCGAAATGCGTCAGTCGTTTCGATAAATGATCCGCCCCGCTGCATAGACTGCGGGGCGTTGAAGAGGTGATCCGAGTTGGCCTTCCGTCGTCAAATCGGCAAATAGGGTCGCAAAGGGGCTAAAAAAGTCGGAACAGAACCGGGTCAGCTGTTTATTTTAGCCCTCGTCGTCAGACAAGACGGAAGAGAAAGGCCGCTGAGCTTCGGGCCGTAATTCCAGCAAAGGGGCGGAATTAATAGGACGTCTCTGAAGCGTCAAAAAAAATGATGGAGTTATGGACAAAAATAGGCGCCTTAGAGAGGAAGTTTTCGAAGGGATTGCCGCCATAATCATCCTCAAAACAGCCGCAATACACTTTCCAGCCTTTGGAAAATAGGTCTTTGACGATGGCGAGATTTTCTTCGGGGTAATAGGAAGCCTCCTTCTCAAAGGCGGCTAAATCAGGCATTTCACTGGCGCCTTCCTTAATAATGTTGAAAATCTCCTCGAACATGTCAGTTAGTACAAATTTTTTCCCGATGCCGAAGGCCTTGAAGAAATTTTCCACCGTGAACTCTTCTTTCATCGCCATTACGAACGACGTCGAAGAACTGTTGGTGACGAAACCTTGACGAATTTTCATGTGATTCCTCCTCAAGTAAAATGATGCGACTGCCGTAAATAGGGCCGTAAAATGTTGACGGCGGCCGCCAAAGGCGGATCCGATCGACCAAAGAAGTCAACTCTGCCGATTTTCTATGGTCTGGTCTCTAAACGGCGTTCGCCGACCGGTTTTCGGCGAGACGGATTTATCCGTCATATGCCGAGCAAAAGGCCGATCGTCTTCGCCATTTGCTTGGCATATCGAAAATGCTTCTGTAGCTCCATGTTTCGGCGGCGAAAAAAAATAGAGGCGATCTTCGCCCAGGCGCTTCAAAGACCCTGAACAAACCTTCCGGCAGCTCAGGATGAATCTTTGAAGATGTTCCGAGGTTTAGGCGGCTTGGCGGCCTGGCGCAAGGCCAAAAATGGAACAAATTTATAGGACGCGTTAACAGGAAGCGTCAGTATGAACAATCTTGAGCGTCAAAAAAAATGATGGAATTATGGACAAAAAGATCCGTTAGGGCCAGGAAGTTTTCCACTGTGGATTCGTCGCCGTGATTTCCAAAATAGCCGGTATGCACTTTCCAGCCTTTGGCGAACAGTTCTTTGACGAGTTCGCCTTTTTTCTCAGAATAATAATACATTCCCTCCTCAAAGGAGGCGAAATCTTTATGTTCTTCTATGCTTCTGTAAATAATATTATAAATTTCCTTAAATATGTAAGCTAGTTCGAAATTTTTCCCGATGCCCATGGCCTTGAAGAAATTTTCCAGCGTGAACTCTTTTTTCATCGCCATCACGAACGACGTCGAAGAACTGTTGGTGACGAATCCTTGACGTATTTTCATGTGAAACCTCAAAAATTTGAAATAGATGCGACTTTCGCAAATATGGCCTGGAAAAAATGGCGGCGGCCGACAAAATCGGAGCCGCCAAAACCGGAGCCGTTCAACCCCCTCAAGTCAAGTCCGCCGATTTTTTTCGTTCTTGTCTCTATTCGCTCTTGTTTCTTAGCGACGCCAGCCGACGTTTTTTTGCGCGAAACAAAAATTAGCCGTCGTATTCCAGGTTAAAGTACAGATCGTCTTCGTCAATCGTAATGTTGCTGTAGCGCAAGAAAGTCTCGACGTGATCATCGCAAGAATCTTCAAAATCCCCAGAATAGACTTCTCTGCCGCTCTCGATGAATTGTTTTATCTTTTCGGTGATCGGGTCGTCAAAATACAATTCTTCGAGAGCCTCCTCACTTTCGATCAACTCGCTGCGATTTTTTATGATCCGCCAAATGTCTTCGATCATGTCCCGAAGAAGAAATTTATCGTCCACGCCCAGAGCCTTTAAAAAATTTTTTTTAGAAAATTTCTCTCGTAAGGAAATAACGAAAGACGTTGAAGAGCTGTTGGTGACGAAACCTTGACGTATTTTCATAAATAATTCTCCATGAAGCTTGGAAGTTGAAAAACAAATCGTTTTCAAAAAAAAGTGCGCAAAAAATACAAGTTTTCCGCCTGGAGAGGTCGAGCGTTGCTGATTCATTTCATCAGGCCAGGCATAAATAAAGGCCTAGTCGACAACATTTCGCCTGTTCGCCAGGCTATAAAAGTCTCTCTTTTCCGTCCTTGACATGTCCAAAAAGCCTTCTTTCGAATGACGACCTATTGCCAGCTCATTATCAGTCTTGTCAAATTGAGCCAGGCTATTTTGACCAGGCGCTTTTTAGGTCATGAAATTTACCCAAAAACTCTCTTGCGACTAGGTCGTTTTTTTCTCAATGCAGTCAACTTTCTTTAAAAGTAACTTTATCAAATTAACTTAATTAAGTCAAGACATGTTTTCAGTTTTTTTGAAAAAATTTAAGTAGCTAATCAGCGCACAAATAGGCTCAAAAATATATCTCAGGCTCAATAATCTAGGACATTTCAACTATATCGGCATTTTGTCGAAAAGATTTCATTTTTCAAAGAACAACTTCTTAAATTTACTCATATTTAGAAAATAGTCTCGACGGCATCGGCTCGCTTGCGGCTAATTTAATTTTTTCCCTTGTTTTGGGAGATTCTCTTAAATAATTTCTAAAATTTACTCATATTTTAAAATATCGATGGCTTCGGCTCGTTCGAGGAGAATTAATTTTCGCCTTGTTTAGATCGCTTCTCAAGAAAAAAAAATCGAAAATTTACTCATATTTATAAAATAATCTCGATGGTTTCGTTTCGCTCGCGGCTCATTTTATTTCGCCTCGTTCGGAGGGCAAAAAAAAGAAAGGCGGGAATAACCCGCCTTTCTGCGAAGAACCATGGAAGAGATGTGATTAGAGCTTCGGTCTGGGAGTCAGCTTCGCTTCTTGAACGAATCTGGGCACCATATGCTCCCACTCGATCAGCATCAAGTGGACGCCGGCCACGCCTTTCATCTCTTTGAACTCTTCAATTTGCTCGCAAGCGATCTTGATGCCTTCGTCGGCTTGTTTTTCTTTTGGCACGCCTTTGAGTCTTTCGATCAACTCGTCGGGGACGATGATGCCGGGAACGTTGTTCTTCATGTACCTGGCCATGCCCAGCGCCTTGAGCGGCGTGACTCCGGCCAGGAAATAGGCTTTTTCAGTCAAGCCCATGTCCACGGCTTTGGCCATGAATTTGCGGAAACGCGCCATGTCGTAGATGCACTGGCTCTGCAGGAAGTCGACGCCGGCGGCGACCTTTTTGGCCACCCTGTGAACCCGGTAGTCTTCCGGATCGGCGAAGGGATTATAGGCCGCGCCTATGAAAATCTTCGGCCGACCGTCCGGAGGCAGTTCCTGGCCGCTCAAGAGCTTGCCGTCATCCCTCATGGTCCTGACCATTTCGATGAGGTTGATGGAGTCCACGTCGAAGACGTTTTTGGACTGGGGGTGATCTCCGAACTTCTGGTGGTCGCCGGAGAGACACAGAAGGTTGTTGATGCCCAAGGCGGCCGCGCCCAGAATATCCGACTGCATGGCGATGCGGTTGCGATCGCGGCAGACCATCTGCATGTTGGCTTCCAGGCCTTCTTTTTGAGCCAGAATGCCGGCCGCCAGGGAAGACATGCGGACAACGGCGGTCTGGTTGTCGGTGATGTTGACGGAGTCGACGTTTCCGACCAGATGTTTCGCCTTTTCCACGACCTCATGGGCGCTGCAATGACGGGGCGGCCCCAGTTCGCCGGTGACGGCGAAGGCCCCTGAGGCCAAGACTTTTTCCAGATTGCTGTTGGTTTTGATTTCCCGCGTCATTTAACCAGTTCCTCCCTGACGATTTTCCTCGGTCCGCCATCACGGCTGGAAGACCAATCCTTAATAGGTTGAACGGGGGCGAAGTCGTCGAGGCGGTTCTCTTCCATGACCTTATTGGCGATGAGGTGCCAAATGCACTCCACCTCTTTGCTGATCTCGCAGACGCCCCCGGACGAACCGCCGCAAGGGCCGTTCATGAGGCTCTTGGAGCAGCGACTAATCGGGCACATGCCGCCGAAATTGTGAATGATGCAGTTGCCGCAAGCCTGGCAATGTTCCGCCCAAATGCCGTGCGCCAGAGCCCCGCCGATGAAGCAGGTGTTGAGGGAAGGATAGACCTTCTCCTTGGGATAGCGGCGAGTCAGGAACTGCGGACCGACCGAGCAGGCCATGGACAGAATGGCGTCGTATTTCTTCTCGACCATCTCCAAGAGCTCTTCGATATACTCGGGATCGCACTGACGCTCCAAAGTGAACTCGTCGACGGTTAATTCCCGTCCCTCCTTCTGAGCATCCAGGCGCAACAGCGAAGCCAAGATTCCCACCTCCTTGGTTCCGCCGGCGTTACACACGGTCACGCATCCCCGGCAGCCCACCAGAAGCACCTTTTTCTTGCCCTCGATGAAGCCCTTGATCTCTTCGATGGGCTTTCTTTCAGCGATTATCATGTCAATGTCTCCACTTCCGGGACTGGGACCGTCAGGCCGCCAGTTTCTTTTTCGTGGGGCTAGGCCCCAAGCCTTTGATGACGCCGGAGAAATCGTTAACGATCTCGGCAAACCTGGGCCCTTGCGAGGCGGACAGGTTGAACATGGCCAGTCTTTCGGGTTCGATACCGATTTTCTTGATCTCGTTCTGCAGATAGGCCACACGCTTTTTGGCTCTGATGTTGCCGTCCAGAAAGTGGCAGTTCCCTTCCAGACACCCGGCCACATAGACGCCGTCGGCTCCGCATTCCAAAGCTTTCAGAGCCAGAATGACGTCGAAACGGCCGGTGCAGGGAATCAGGACGATTTCCACGTTGGATGGGTACTGCAAGCGCATGGACCCGGCCATGTCGGCTGCGCTGTAGGCGCAGTACTGGCAGCAAAAAGCAATTATTTTGGGTTCAAAGTCTTCACTCATTGCAGCTCCTGGGGGCGGCTCGCGCCGCCTGTATCAATAAGTTTTTAAGTATTATATGTTCATCGCCGCCGACGGATTTTTTGCATCCGTCGGCGGAGAGGGAATTCGGCTCAGGCCTCGACGGCCTGCGGTTCTTCGACCATAGCCTCAATCTTGGCCAGGAGCTGGTCGTCAGTGAAGAACTGGAGTTTGATGGCTTTGCCCGGGCACTCGGAGACGCACACGCCGCAGCCTTGGCAGATGGCCGGCTCCATGAAGGCGTGACCGCGCAAAGCGGCGTCTTCCTCGTTGCGGACGATCTTGGGCACCGAGACGGGGCAGGCCCTGACGCAGGTGCAGCAGACGGCGCATTTTTCCGGGGTCACCACGGCCACCACGCCGCCGACCATGATGTGGTCTTTGGCCAGGATGGTCACCGCTCTGGCGGCCGAGGCCTTGGCCTGAGCGATGGTTTCCTCCAGAGGCTTGGGATAATGGGCCAAACCGGCCAGATACTGGCCATGGGTGGCCAGATCGACGGGCATGAGCTTCATGTGGGCTTCCAGGAGGAAGCCTTCGGCGGTCAGCTGGCCCTTGAAGACTTCGACAATCTCCTCCTTCATGGGAGTGGGATCGATGCCGCTGGCCAGGGTCAGATAATCGGCCTCGATGGCCAAGGGGCGCTTGAGGACGTGGTCGCGCACGGTGATGCGGACAGGGCCTCCGGCGACGGGCTCGGTCACCTCAGGATAGGAGTCGGTGTCGTAGCGGATGAAGCGCACGCCGCGGCTGCGAGCCTCGAGGTACAGCTCCTCGCGGAAGCCGTAAGTCCTCACGTCTCTGTAGAGGATGTAGATGACGGCCTCGGGGTTGCGATCGAGAATGGTCAGAGCGCTCTCGATGGAGTGGGTGCAGCAGATTTTGGAGCAGTACGGCCTGGAGGGCTCTCTGGATTCGACGCACTGGATGAAGGCGAAGGTTTGGCCAGGCTTTTTGATCCCAGCGTCGTCCGAAGCCAGAAGCTCGTCCATGTCCAGAGACAGCATGACTCTTTGGCTCTGGCCGTAGAGGTAGCTGTTGGGCTTATGGGCGTGTCCGCCGGCGGCCAGAACGGTGACGCCGTGCTTGATGGTGAACTCGCCGTCAGGACCCTGGCAGACGGTCTCGAAGTTGCCCATAAAGCCCGAAGAGCTCTTGGGCACGGACTTTTTGTAGACGGTGATCAACTTGTGGGCTTCGACCTGGGCGACGAGATCCTTGACGTAGCCGCGGACGTCTTTCTCCCTGGAGAAGATTTTGTGAGCGTTGCCGCCGAGGACGTTGGTCTGTTCCAGCAAATGAACCGGGAAGCCCAGTTCGGCGATGGACAGAGCCGAGTTCAAGCCGGCCGCGCCGCCGCCGACGACCAGAGCCTCGCGGGTCAGACCCATTCTGGTCTGATACATCGGCTCCAACAGAGCCGCTTTGGCCACGGCGCCGCGAACCAGGTCTTTGGCCTTTTGCGTGGCCTTGACCGGCTCTTTCTGGTGAACCCAGGAATCTTGGTCGCGGATGTTGGCCATCTCGAACAAGTATTTGTTCAACCCGGCCTGGGCCAGGGTCTCCCTGAACATCACCTCGTGGGTTCTGGGGGAGCAGGAGGCGACCACCACTCTATTGAGCTTATGCTCGATGATGGCGTCCTTGATCTTCGTCTGGGTGTCCGAGGAGCAGGTGAAGAGGTTGTTCTGACACAGTTCCACGAAGGGGAGGCTTCTGGCGTACTCGACCACCGACTGGACGTCGACCACCGAGGCGATGTTGATGCCGCAGTGACAGATGAAGACGCCGATGCGAGGCGCTTCGCCTTTGATGTCTCTCTCTTCGGGATAGCTGCGGGATTTCGTTTTGGTGAACCGAGCGTCGACGATGTCTCGGCCGGCGGCTTCGGCGGCCGCCGAAGCTTCCATGACCGTGATGGGAATGTCTTTGGGCTCGTTGATGGCCCCGCAGGCGTAGACGCCGGGACGGCTGGAAGCCACGGGCGTGAAGGGATGAGTTTTGACGAAGCCCGAGTCGTTGAGTTTGATGCCCAGACCTTTGGCCAGTTCAGGCAGACTCGCGTTCGGAGTCAGACCGACGCTCAGGACGACCATGTCGAACAATTCCGTCCTGCGCTGGCCCTCTTCGTCTATGAACTCCAGGGCCACGTCGCCGTTGATCTGCGGGGTGAGGGTGTGAACCCGGGAACGGACGAAGCGAACGCCGGCGTCGATGGCTCTGTTGTAGTATTTTTCGAAATCTTTGCCGTAGGTTCGTATGTCCATGTAGAAGATGGAGGCGTCCAGCTTGCCGGCCGCGTGCTCTTTGGCTATGTAGGCCTCCTTGATGGCGTACATGCAGCAGACGGCCGAACAATAGCGCTTGTCGCAGCGGTTGATGTCTCTGGAGCCCACGCACTGGAGCCAGGCGATCTTTTCCGGCTCCTTATGGTCGCTGGGCCGGATCATATGGCCTTGGAAGGGACCGGAGGCGGAGAGGATGCGCTCGAACTCCATGGAGGTGACGACGTTGGGCCATTGGCTGTAACGGTAGGTCTCCGAGTTGCTGGGATCGAACAGATCGAAGCCGGTGGCCACGACCACGGCGCCGACCTCCAACTCGATTATCTCCGGAACCTGCGCGTGAGTGGCCATCGTCAGAGCCCCGGGCAGACAAGCCTTGACGCAGCGATAACACTGACAGCAGGCGCCGCAGGAGATGCAGCGGGCGGCTTCCTTGACGCCGACCTCTTCCGGCAGACCAAGCTCGAATTCCTCGAAATCCTTGGCCCTTTCGGCGGCCGGTCTGGAGGGCATGACCGCTCTGGCGATCTTGGGATCGTGGAGGGGGACTTCCCGATAATTTTCCTTGCCCGTGTAGACGAGGGGCTTGCGGCCTTCGGCCAGGTCTTCGCCTTGAATGTAACGGGCGATGGAGATGGCGGCCTCTTTGCCGGCGGCGATGGCGTCAATGGCCAGGGCCGGGCCAATCTGCACGTCTCCGCCCGAAAAGACGCCGGGACGACCGGTGGCCAGGGTCAGCTTGTCGGCGACGATGGTGGCCCCGCGACCGATTTCGACGCCTTCGACTTCCTTGACGGATTCGCTGGAGGGCACTTGGCCGGTGGCGGCGATGACGAGATCGAATTCTTCCTGCAACACGTCGTTGAGGTCGTCGGTCAGCTTGGAGCGGCGGTCGTTGGGATCGCCTTGAACTTTGACGGCGTTCAGGAAGGCGGCGACTTTGTTCCCTCTAGCTTCGAACTTCTGGGGCGAACGCAGAGTCACCAGCTTCATGCCTTCCTCGATGCCCTCGTCCACTTCCCAATGCCAGGCTGGCATGGCGCCTTTGCCGCGACGGTAGGCCAAAGTGACGTTGGCGCCCAGGCGGATGGCCGAGCGAGCGGCGTCCATGGCCACGTTTCCGCCGCCGAGAACCAGAACTTTTTTGCCCTTATAATCCGGACGATCGCCCAAGTTTACGTCGCGCAGGAATTTGACGCCGGAGATGACTCCGGGCAGATCCTCGCCGGGGACGTTGAGCTTGGCGTTGTTGTGCGCGCCCATGGCCAGGAAGACGGCTTTGTAGCCTTCCTGAAACAGGCCGTCGATGGTGACGTCCTTGCCCAGAGCGGTGTTGTACTTTATCTCGGCGCCGGAGAACTCCAGAATGAAGTCGATCTCGGCCTGTATGACGTCGGGCGGCAGGCGATAATCGGGAATGCCCAGTCTCATGGCTCCGCCGGCCACAGGAGCGGCTTCGAAGATGACGCTCTTGACTCCGCGGCGAGCCAGGTGATAGGCGCAGGACAGACCGGCCGGACCGCCGCCGATGATGGCCACTTTGCCTTCCTTCGGCTCTTCCAGCGTGAAAGTGGCGCCGGCTTCCTTGAGATCGCCCTTGTCGGCGACCAGGCGCTTGATGTCCTTGATGGCCAGAGGAGCTTCCATTTGACGCCGACGGCATTCCGACTCGCAGGGATGCGCGCAGACGCGGCCGAGGGAGCCGGGCATGGGCAGGACGTCCAGAATGACTTCCAAGGCTTCCTGAAAACGGCCCTTGGCGGCCAAGGAGACGTAGCCGTGGGCGTTGACGTGAGCCGGGCAGGTGATGACGCAGGGACTGACGCCTTCCTTCGTCAAAGCGTAAGCGTTGGGATAAGCCTGAGCGTACGATTTGAAGGTGACCGTGCGGGTGTTTTGGTTCATGTTGAACTCGAAGGGGAGATCAACTGGACACACCTTGGCGCAGTCGCCGCAGGCGGTGCATTTGGCGCTGTCGATGTAACGAGGATTTTTTCGGATTCTGGCTTTGAAGTTGCCTGGCTCTCCGGAGATGTCGATAACTTCCGCACAATTCATGGTCTCAATGTTGATGTGCCCGCCGACATCGTTTAACTTAGGCGAGATTATGCACATTGCGCAGTCGTTGGTCGGAAAGACCTTGTCGAGTTGGGCCATTCGGCCGCCGATGGCCGGATTTTTTTCCACAAGGTGAACGAAGTAGCCCATCTCCGCCAAGTCAAGGGACGTCTGCATCCCGGCGATGCCGCCGCCTATGACCAGTACGGCACCTGATTTGTCAGTTTTGGTTGTCATTTTAAAATCTCACCTTCAGGTTAATTGAGCCCGACCAGGCTAAGGGCGGGTCTCTAAAAAAACGCTGAGCGATCCAGACGATTGAAAACGCCTGTCCTGCCCGCATTCAGCGAGTGATGGCTAGTCGCTCTTTCAGCCCTACAGCGGGCGGAACAAAACCGCTAACCGAGATAAAAAGGCTTTTCGCATAAGTCCGCCTCCCTTTCGGCGCGGCCGACTTCTAGACTTGACACCTTTGTTGAGTTTCCTAGAGATTTTAATCGAAAACGTCAATTGTGTCAATAAGATTTTTTGACGGATATTTTGAAAGTTCAGAGTCGGAGAGACGGTTTTGACGATTTTAAAAATAATATAAATTTAGCTATGTTACAAGAAACCCAAAGGGGGAGGCGAAGGGAAATTTTGGGCGGCGGAGAAGACCAAAGGTCAAAAAAATGGGACTGAAAAAAAGATAAAAAAAGTAGGCAAGAGGAGTCAAGAGAAGCAAACAGGCCAAAACGGAAAAAAACTATAGATTAAGGACATGCGCCGTCTTCATGTCCATGAGATAGGGTTTTGAAAAAGTTAAAATGCGTAATTTTTTTTTGACGGACGAACTTTGAGAAATAATTGACCAATCCAAAACAGGCCTGTCCAAGACAGTCAATTTTTAAAAAGCGATATTTTGGCGATATTATGATTTATATGCACTTAAGAAGCGTGATTGGAAAAAAATATTGCAAAAAAGCATGAATTAGCCCAGCATATATATGACAAAAATGTGAGAAAAGAAATATAAATTAAAAAATGAAACAAATTAGAAAGATAAGGCGGGCAAGAAAGCTTAAGGATTGGTTTGGCTAGGAAGATTCAACGCGCGGGACGGTCCAGGCGACGACGGCGACTTTGGAGCGAACCTTTTCAATGAGAGGCCCTGATTCGGCCATTTTGGCCAATTCGGCGGCTATGGCCTCCTTTTGCTCTTCGGCGAGATCGAACAGGCTTTCGAAATGCAAGCCGTAAATGGTCCGGGCTTCCGAAAGACTGAGTTCGTTTTCCCAATGTCTGTCCAAATAACTGACCGTAGGATGAAAGCCCATAAGCCAGAGGAGGTTGAAAACGCAAAAAAAGCCGCGGCTTGTCCGGGCGGCGAGATCATCCCAACCCGCCAAGGGTTTCAAGCGATCGCGCAAGGAATTCGAGCTGTCCGCTTGACTGATCAAGCAGCAAAGTCCGTTGCAGGCGTCCGTCATCTTTCGCAAGGCGGCCAGATCGTTGACGGCTTGGGTTCTGGAAGCCAGGACCAGCCGAAATTTTCTCTTCCAGCCTCTTTCGTCAAGATTGACGGCGTTCCAGTCCAGCGTCTCGAAATCGACGTTGGCGGCCTTTTCCAATTGGGCGTTGTCTCTGGCCAATTCAATCATTTTGGGCGAGAGATCCAAACCGACGACCCGACCGGCTTTTCTGGCCAGCAGGAGCGAGTGATGGCCTGGCCCGCAGCCGATGTCCAAAACCTGCGCGTTGGAATCGAGGGTGGCCAGTTGCGAGAGCTTCTCGACTAGCTCCTGACGGCAGCTTTGGCCCTCGAGCTCGTTTTTGAGCTTGTTGAAAGAGGCGGCTCTGTTGTTCCAGAACTCGACCATGGCCGGAGCGTCGGGTTGACGTTCCCGCCAAAGTTGGTCGAAGAGACGCAAATCGTCTTGGTCATTCAAGTTCATAAATATCAAATGATTGTTGGAAAAAGACGTTAGCGCTGGCAATGAATCAGCAGATTTTTTTTTACTTCGTTTTCTCCACGCCTAAAAAAACCGCGAAATTTTAATAACGCTACGATTTGGATAGGTTAACTTTTACGGCATCATTATGACTTTAACTAATTATTAATAATAAGGGATAAACAATGGCTTGAGTGTTTAAGAAGAGCTGAAGTAAAATTAAATAGTCTTAATCACATATCAATTAGGGAACAACTCTGATTTAAACAATAAAACTTATTAAGGGAGTACAGTAACGTAAAACAATGTGTTTTCGGAAAAACAATCTCACTGTCGGAATTATTTATTAATTAGTGCAGTACTATGACATGAAAAGATTAAAAAGATAAGTTTATTCAAAATAGTCTTAAGCCTTTACTAATCATATCTGGACTATGACGTGTTTATTATATTTTTTAATTGATGCTACTCGTCTTAACCACTTAATAAAATGCAAATAATTACATTGTATTAATCCTTTGTTAATCAGAGGAGTACTACCAGTCTTCTGATATCGTTTATGTGTGGTTTAGCTATAGTTTTAAACCCTTATTAATTAGGTTAGT
>JAIRTO010000082.1 GCA_031254895.1 Deltaproteobacteria bacterium | reverse complement strand
GGCCGCCGCTTCAGCCGCCGAAAGGGACTGCTCCGCCTTGTCCGCCGCTTCATCCGCCGAAAGGGACTGTTCCGCCTTGTCCGCCGCTTCATCCGCCGAAAGGGACTGTTCCGCCTTGTCCGCCGCTTCATCCGCCGAAAGGGACTGTTCCGCCATGGCCTCAGTTTCATCCGCCGAAGCCGCAAGGCTTTCGTCCGTTTCCGCCGAAGAGGCCGGAGCCGAGAGAGTCGGCGACGTCGCCGTCGATTCTGATGAAGGCGCGCCGTAGGCTATGGAATATGCGCCAGCTGAGGACGCGGATCGGTTTTTCCGCCTCAGCTTGTCTCGCGAAGAATTTTCCGGGCCGGATTTGGACCGTTCGGTTTTTGGCGCCTCGTCAGCTGTTGAAGGCTGGTCGGCCGATCCATCGGGCCCAAGGCTCTCGGCGGGTTCCTCGTCGGCTTTTTCCGAAGCCTTCGTCTTGACTCGATCCGTGACGATGAAATCGTCGTCTTCGTCTTCATAGTCGTCGTCATCCAAAGCGAAGGGTTCATTTTCCCTAGGAAAAAAATCGTATTCGAGAAATTCGTCGATGACCGCGCTCGAATGATTGATCCATCTGTACAAATCTGAATTGAGCATTATGTGGGCGTTCAAATGAATCCGAATCATGCTGTTGCCGATTCTGGCCTTGTTGGGTTTGCGGTAGTTGAGAGCGTAATAATCGGCCAGATGAAGCTTTAGTCTGCCGTCGGGACAATTTGTCGGTTCCTGCAGCCAATGGTAGATCAGCTTCATTTCGTTCAAAGGATCGCAGGGATAGAAATGCTTTCGCCAGGGAAAGGCTTCCATGTCGGCTGGATTCAGGCAATCTTCCAGAGCAAGGGGTTTGTCGAAATTCGAAGGGAAATCGTTGTCGTCGGTCAGCAGGGGGCTTAAACCCGCATGGCCGTTCAAGAGATCGTTGACGGCTCCAGTTATGGTCTCGTGGTCAATGATGAAGAAATGACTAGGACATGACTGATTGAAGGCGAGAGACAATCCTCGCCTGGAAGTCTGAAGCAGAAAAGGCAAGCCGGGAGTTCTCGCCAAATCGAATTTTGCTCCGGACCTGTCATTTTTATGGCATATCAAGACTGAACCGTACCCTATGGCTTCGTCTGAAAAGCAAACAGCAGGAAATTCCGGCAAATCTCGAGAAGGGTAGGGGATGTTCGCTTGTTTGGAAATGCCTGGAAATTTGGGAATGCCCGGAAAACCCTCCTGGAAAGGCCTGAAGTCAGTTCTTTTGATGATGGAGTAAATATTGCGATTTTTGAATAGAGCGCAGACGGCTCTTCCTCTGGCTTTCAGGGAGAACTCGGACAGAGGTTTCTTGAAATTCTCCGCCAAAAGCCTGATTTGAAATTGATGGAGGGGCGAAATGTTTTGCAGCATGGTCAGGACCTCCTCGAATAAAGGGAGAAGGCCTGGTCATCTGAGGAAAAACAGTTCGTCGCCGTCAGAACTGACGAAGATTCGCCTTCGGTCGCATAAACCAACGGCGTCTCTTTGGGGCTTTGAAAAAATGAAGCGAGACGGATCAGCCAAGAGAAAGATGTCGAACGGAATGACGCGCGCGAACGCAAGTCCGCCGTTTTGGTCGCGACTGACGACAAGAGTCCTTTTGACGTCCTCTTTCCTGGCCCGGAAGCGTCGCCTAGGCGTCGGCCAACCAATCGTCGGCCAGCGCGAGGCGTTATCTGACTCGGAAGTTTGGCTGGAAGCGAAGCCTTGCTGACCGATCCGGAAAACCGCGTTTCAAGCCGCGCGATTTTTTTGACGCTCGGAAGGAGTTCAGCAAAAGAGGAAAAAGAAGAAGTTCGTCGGCAGGGTTGTAGTCGGAAGCATATTCGCACTAATAACGAGATTATTGATGGATAAAAAAATAAATAAAAAAAAGTTAGCGCTTTTTTAAAAAAAGAAGGGGACAATAAACAAGTTTTTATAGAAAACAAGGAGGACTTTAGATTGGAGACTGCCTGAAAAAAGAACGATAGAGGATAAAAGTCGTTTCCAGAGTAGACCATGGCGTCGAACGGCAGGCATCTTCTGGCAAGCTTGCCGCGACGGAAAGGACTTCTGGGTCTGGCGGGCATTGGTTGGCTTGAAATGGCGATGTTCATGAGTTGCCTCGGATACTGATACGTAGGTCAGAGCGAAATATGCTCTCAATGACTGATTAAGCTACACCATATTGAATATTTCTGTCAACCCCTCCTAACGAAGAGCTCGAACCCGCTTCAACGCTTGAATGGAGAAGCTTCGGCTGTCCAAAAAGGGTCGAGCCGGGCTGGGTTCTCCCCCGGTCGAATCTTGCTTGAAAGGCGCTTGCCCTCGTTATCCTCTCGACATCAGGAAAAATTGTGCTATTCTTACTTTGAAAAGCGAGAGGTTCGACGTTTTTTCCGGGCGTTTCCGGAATTTGCGTCTGTTCGCCTCTTTCTTGACGACGTTTGAAGCATTTCGCAAAGGAGACAATTATGGTTCGCAAGATCGGCGTTCTTACCGGCGGCGGCGACTGCGCGGGATTAAACAGCGCGATAAAATGGGTGACTAAGACGGCCACTGATCCCATATTGGCGGCTCACCACGGCGACAGTCTGGAAGTGATAGGCATTCGCGAGGGCTGGAAAGGTCTCGTCGAAGTGGATCCCGGCGATCCTGAATCCATGGCTAAATGGACGGCGCCGCTCGACGAGCTGGTGGTCAGGACATGGGATCGACAAGGCGGCACTGTCTTGGGGAGTTCCAGAACCAACCCTTTCAATCCTAAAATCAACAAAGGCGAAAAATGCGTCGACAACATCAAGGCCCTCGGTTTGGACGCTCTGGTGGCCATCGGCGGCGAAGACACCCTGTCGGTGGCTTTTCATCTCTATCACGATCTGGGACAGAAGGTCGTCGGCATCCCGAAAACGATAGACCGAGACCTGAACGGCACTGATTACACCCTCGGCTACGACACCGCTTTGAACGTCATAACCGAAGAAGTCGATCGTCTGCGCACCACCGCCGGCAGCCACAATCGACTGTTCGTCGTCGAAGTCATGGGGAGACACGCCGGCTGGCTGGCGCTGGAAGGCGGACAAGCCGCAGGCGCCCATGTGATTCTGATCCCCGAATACGAGTTCGAAGTCGAAAAAGTGGCTCAATTGCTGGAAAAACGACGCCAAGCCGGCGTGCGCTACGACATCGTCGTGATCTCCGAGGGGGCCAAGATCAGAGGTCAGGCGGAAGTTTACATTTCCGACAAAATTGACAGCTTCGGCCATAAAGTTCTGGGCGGCATCGGCGAAACTCTGGCCAAACAGCTGGAAGAGCGAACCGGCTTCGAAACCAGGCACGTGGTTTTGAGTCACATTCAGCGCGGAGGCAACCCCTCGGCCAGAGACCGCCTGATGGGCCGAAATTTCGGCATCGCCGCCGTCGATTTGATTTTGGAGCATGATTTTGGCCGCATGGTCGCCTACCGCGACGGCATCATCACTTCCGTCTCTCTCAAACAGGCCATCGAGCGACTGCGCACCGTGGACGTGGACAAGTATTACGACGTTCACCGTTACAACGGGCAACGTTCTTCCCTTTTGAACCACTTGGCCAAGTTTTGAGCCGCCAGAGAAAGCCGAAAGTCCGGCCCATATAGGCGTCGGAGCATTTTCGAGCTAGGCCATGAACGAGCGTTTTCCTAAAATTGTCGAAAAGACGTCCGGGCGATCGGCTCCGGCCTTCGTCTGTCGACGTTGCGGGCAATGCTGCCGAGGCCAAGGGGGAGTCTGGCTGACCGAAGAGGAACTGCCTTCGGTCAGCCGGTTTCTCGCTCTCTCCCTGGCCGAGCTGAAGTTCAGGCATTTGGCGAAAAAAGGCGAAGTCTGGGAGATCGTCAGTTCGGCCGAGGATTTTTGCTCTTTTTACGATCTTGATTCCGGTTGCCTCATCGAGCCGGTCAAACCCGTCGTCTGCCGAGCCTGGCCCTTTTTTTGGGGCCCCCTCAGGGACGACGAAGGATTCAAGGAAGCTCGGGCCGTTTGTCCTGGTCTTGAAATCTTCGATTTCCGCAGTTTTTCGGCGGCCGCCGCCGAGGCTGGTCAGGCCCGCCCGCCAAAAAATTTTAAGACTCGGCCAAAGAAAGGATAAGTTCTTTTTGGTCTGAGGCCTCGTGGAACGGAATATTTGGCTTTCGTTTTTTTTCGACGAGGGGACGACTGAAATGAACGCCGCCTGCGGGACGGACTTTGGCGAATAATTCATGACGCTCGGAGAGATCGGAGAAACATTTGAGGCCAGCCAAAAAAGCTGAATTACGCTACATATCCTCGCAAAGTTGAAAACCCCAAAAAGCCTCGAAGATTCAAGGCTTTTTTGGGTCTATTTTTCTAAGCGGCTTCCGAAAACAAGATTCCGACGCAGGACAACAAGTTTTTCGCGCGGCGAAGGGTTTCGCGATAAGGTCGACGAAGGCGCCCGCTTGAATATTTGGGGCGTTTCATCGCAACAACAGACTAAATAGAATCAAAAATAGCATGTCAATGCCACAATAGTCGACATCGGTCGTTTCGCCAGTCTGAATAGTTTGTGGCGTTTCAGTGCAACAATATACTAAATTAAATAACAAATAGCATGTCAATGCCATAATTGTCGCCTACTGCCGTCACGCTCGCCTGAATATTTATGGCGCTTCATTGCAACAATATGCTAAATTAAATAAAAAATAGCATGTTGACGCCATAATCGTCGACCACTGCCGTGTCCTGCGATGCTATGAAGGCGGAGGGATTGGCCATGATTAAAAGAACCGAATATCTCGACCAGCTTCTCAGCTTCCGGGAAAAGCGGCTCATCAAAGTCGTGACGGGCATCCGCCATTGCGGGAAGTCCGCTTTGCTGGATTCATATCGGGAAGAACTGCTGAAAAGCGGCGTGGAGGAATCTCAGATAATATCCGTCAACTTTAGAGGACGCCGAATTTGAAGAGTTGACGGATCGCCGGGCGCTGCACGCATACGTCAAGGATCAGCTGCGTTCAAACAAGATGAATTATGTTTTCCTCGACGAGATTCAGCAGGTGGAGGAGTGGGAGCGGACGGTGGACAGCCTTTTCGTCAAAAAGAACTGCGACGTCTACATCACGGGCTCCAACGCTGGCCTGCTCTCCGGCGACCTGGCGACGCTGCTTTCCGGTCGCTACGTTGAAATAAAGATGCTGCCGCTCTCGTTTGCCGAGTATCTCTCGGCCTTGCCGGACAAGAGGGAATTATCCCGGAAGTTCGCAACCTACCTTTCAAACAGTTCTTTTCCCTATGCGCTGGAGCTCGGCAAGCCCAAGGACATCCGCGCGTACCTGAACGGCGTTTACGCCTCAGTCGTACTGAAGGACGTCGTGAAACGCAATAAAATAGCGGATGTTTCCAGGCTGGAAAGCGTCATGCGCTTCATGTTCGACAATGTCGGCAACCTGTGCAACGCCAAAAGAATTGCCGAGGCGATGACGTCAGGCGGACGGAAAATCTCCGTCCATACCGTGGAAAGCTACCTGGAAGCGCTTGGCAACAGCTTCATCCTCTACAAAGCCGGAAGATTATGACGTCAAGGGCAAGCGATATCTGAAAACCGGCCATAAATACTATCTCGCCGACGTCGGCCTCCGTTCCCGCTTGCTCGGAGCCGGAAAGGCGGATATGGGGCGGGCGCTGGAAAATGTGGTCTTCTTGGAGCTGCGGCGGGGGGACGAGGCGCGCGTCGGCAAGGTCGGAAGCGCGGAGGTGGATTTCGTCGCCACGAATGAAGACGGCGTGGAATATTATCAGGTGGCGTTGACGGTGCGGGATGAGAAGACGCTCGCCAGAGAGCTGGCCCCGCTGGACGCCATCGCGGATCACTACCCCAAGATTCTGCTGACGCTGGATGATGACCCTGCGGCGTCACACAATGGCATCCGGCAAATCAACGCGCTGGACTGGCTGATTCGGTAAATGCGACCAAATCCGAAGACTCTTCCGAAGTTTAGCGCTCAAATGATGCCCATTCTTCCTGAGTCAGGACGACCAGCCTCGCGTCTAAAAAGCGTCTGAACCGCCGAGGCGGGAGCTGCCCTGCCGCCTGTCATTAAAGGCTCCTTTCAGCGCTCCATGAAAGCGGCGTTTTCGACCCGTTTCGGCGCGCCTGCTTTTTTCTTTGGCCCGACGCAATTAGACCGCGACAGCAGCCCTGCCGCCATTCGCGGGCTCAAGGCGGCGGGCGACCGTTTGAAACGCCGATCGGGGACATAGCCGCCGCCAAAAGCCGTCCTGGAGTTCATGTCTCCGCAGGCTTTGATTATGGCGGCTTACATTCAAAATGACCGGCAGCGGCCGCCGTCAAAGCGGAACCCGCTGGCGGGGCACTTTTCCGGCAGTCAAAATTGGCTCGGCTCTTTTCCGGCAGTCAGAATTTAAGCCGCCATTCAAGCGCAAGACCTCGCCAAAATTAGCCTTGACGTTTTATGGGGGTTTAGGGCCTGGCTAAAATCAACGAAAGCGAAAGAAAAATTGTCTTGCCTTGTCTCAACAAATTTTGTATAATGCTCAGTTATTAACCGCTGACTTTTTCTATGGTCGACCCGACAGCGTCCATAAGTCAAGGATTTCAAGCTTAGAGGTTCGTCGATGTCTTTTTCAGCCGACATATTTAATATCGCCTGCCGCAGGACGATCGACGCCTTTGATCGCATCGACGGAAATGTCGCCGCCGATTTGCGCGCTCTTCTTCTTGGCTTGTTGCTTAGCCTTAACCGGTCCGCCGGTCTGGGAGGGCGCGTCTGAACTAAAGACATTCCGCCGCTTCTCTTAGGCCGGGGCGCACCCCCGGCTTTTTTGCGCCTTATGGCCTGCGGAAGGACGACTTTTTGGCTTGGCGCGTTTGGCGTCGCCAAGCGTCGCCGACGATCGGGATCTTGCCTCTCTGCGAGGACTTGGCTCTCCATGGGGCCATGGCTCTCCATGAGGCCTTGGCTCGAAGACGGATCGGCGAAAATGATTCTTCTCCTTTTTTGCGAAACGGCTTCAAGGGTTTTGGTTCGCGAGCTTCGACTTGCGGCGCCTCGTTTTATTTCATCCAGTCATTCGCCCTCCACCGGGCGGGCCCGATGGTCGGGTTTTCAGGAGTTTTTATGTTTGACTCGAACCGAGTGTATTTTTTCGACACCACCTTGAGAGACGGCGAACAGGCGGCCGGCGTGAATCTGAACGTGGCGGAAAAGCTGCAGATCGCCAAGCAGTTGGAGAAGATGGGGATCGACGTCATCGAGGCCGGCTTTCCCGCCGCCAGCCCCGGCGATTTCAGCTGCGTCCAGACCATTTCCAGAGAATTGCGCAAAACCACCGTCTGCGGTCTGGCCAGGACGAGGGAAGGCGACGTGAGAGCCGCCGCCCAAGCTCTGATCCCGGCCGAAAACGGCAGACTGCACGTCTTTTTGGCCACCAGTCCCATTCATATGGAATACAAGCTCCGCATGACCCCGGAAGCCGTTTTGGCCGAAATCCGCTCCGGCGTCAGTCTGGCTCGCTCGTTGATGCCCGAGGTGGAGTTTTCGGCCGAGGACGCCAGTCGCTCCGATGTGGAGTTTCTGATCAAGGCCTTCAAAATAGCCGTCGAATCCGGGGCCACCATCCTGAACATTCCCGACACGGTCGGCTACGCGGTGCCTGAAGAATTTTACGAGCTGTGCAAGACCATCATCGAAGGGGTGAACGCTCCGGAGGGCGTCATTTATTCCGTCCATGCCCATAACGATCTGGGGTTGGCCACCGCCAATTCGCTGGCGGCTCTCAGAGCCGGGGTCAGGCAGGTTGAAGGCACCATAAACGGCATGGGCGAAAGAGGCGGAAATTCGGCCTTGGAAGAAGTGATCATGGGCATAAAGACCAGAGCCGACTTCTTCAAGCTGAACACCAACGTCGACACCAAGCGTCTTTATCCGGTCAGTCGACTGGTGTCCAGAATTTCCGGAGTCGTCGTCCCGCCGAACAAGGCGGTTGTCGGCGCCAACGCCTTCGCCCACGAAGCCGGGGTTCATCAGCACGGGGTTTTGGCCAATAGAGAGACTTACGAGATAATGCGAGCCGAAGACGTCGGCAGCACTCCGGCGGTCATGGTTTTGGGCAAGCACTCCGGACGCCATGCCTTCAAAGATCGTCTGGAATTTCTAGGCTACAATCTGGACGACGACCAGCTGACCAAGGCCTTCGAAAGCTTCAAAAGGCTCTGCGACGAGAAGAAGGAAGCCACCGACGGGGACATCGAAGCCATCATCGCCGACGAGATCTTTTCGATCACTCCAGAGGCCCATTACGAACTGAAGGACTACACCGTCTTCGTCGGCGCCGGCATGACCACGGCGACCATCGTTTTGACCCGCGACGGACTCGAAATTAAGGATGCGGCCACCGGCAACGGTCCGGTGGACGCCGCCTACTCGGCCATCAAGCGCATCATAGGCCTCGCCCCCAAGCTGGAGAGCTTCAAAATCGCCGCCACCTCCGAGCGCTCCAACGCCATGGGCGAGGCCATGGTCGTCCTCAAAATCAACGGGCTGAAAGCTCAGGGAAACGGCGCGTCCACCGACGTCATCAAGGCCAGCGTCAGAGCCTACGTTAACGCGGTCAATCGTCTCTACAGCGTCGCCGCCGTCAAGGACGTCAAACTCACCAACGGCTCCGCCGACAAAACGCCGGCCTGA
>JAIRTO010000024.1 GCA_031254895.1 Deltaproteobacteria bacterium | reverse complement strand
AACCCCCATTCCTTACTGCGGCACGGTCAATCACATCACCCTGAACATATCCGGCGAGTCCGGCCGCGCGGTGGAGTATTTGCCTAGCCGCATACTCCTCGCCGACATCGACAGCGACGGGGCCAACGAAGTCATCGTGGCCAAGAACAATCAGGGCGGAATCCCGTTCATGAAAAACCTCAGAGCCTACAACGGCGGACTTATCGAGGCCATGAAGTTCTCCAACCTGTCTCTTGTGCCCTTCTTCTCCAGCGCCAATCTGCTGCCCGGTCCGGCCGTGGATTATCAGCTGGCCGACTTCGACAACAACGGAACCAAGGATTTGGTCGTGGCCGTGGTCATCAATCCCGGCAGCGGCATGCTTCAGGACGGCCGCTCGGTCATCGTCGCCTACAGCAATCTCTACGCGACCGGAGCAACCCCAACTCCGAAAAGACCCGAGTGAAGTCTTTCCGAACTCTTTGAAAAAGGGGCCTAACGAGGCCCCTTTTTCAAGCGAGGGAGCGAAAAAAATCCACTCCCTCATGGTCAGCTAAGGCCGGTCATATCTGGACGGAGACGCCATTCGATCCAAACGCTTCGTTCGTTTCTTTCCTTTGGCGGAAAAATGAGGAATTAGAAAAACAGGAAAAATTGAAAAGGCTCTTGACAGAAAGCGGCTTTTTAGTATAATTGACGTTTCCAGCGGAGAGGTGTCCGAGTGGTTTAAGGAGCACGATTGGAAATCGTGTGTGGGGCCTCAAACCCCACCGAGGGTTCGAATCCCTCCCTCTCCGCCACACTTTTTAAAAACAACCCGAAATCGTCCGTTTTCCCTTGAAAACAAAAGATGTCGGGTTTTTTCTTTTTTGTCCCCCTGGTTTTTTCTTTTGTCCCTCTGGCTTTTTCTTGTGCCTCTGGGTCATCGGGGTTAAAATCTCCAGCCTGCCGGACGCCGCGCCGGACAACAATTTGAACAACCTCAAGTCTCTGCCCAGTTCGCTTTTGAAAGTCCTGATTTCATGATTTTCGAACCCTTCAAAGACAACCTCATCTTTCAAGGCATTCATGGGGGACATGCCCTTGGCCAGACCGCCCATGCCTCTCGCCTACGCCGCCATTCTTGACGTAAACTCCGCCAGCAAGCCCCCAAAAAAACCCTATCGACAAAAGTTGCTCCCTTTTTCTTCCCATCAAACGACCAAAAAAGCCAAGAAGCTTTGGCGAGCTACGGAAAGATGGCGGATAAGCCATAAGGTCACGGACTTTCAGGTCTGAGCCTAAAACGGCGCGACTGAGAATATCCGGACTATTATTTTGAAAGCGAAACTAGGTCATTTGGGGCTCGTTCTCAACCGAAAGTAGACCATTTCGGACTCATGTTCTCAGGCGAAAGTAGACCATTTCGGACTCATGTTCTCAGGCGAAAGTAGACCATTTCGGACTCATGTTCTCAGGCGAAAGTATACCGCCTTTAGAGGCGCTCAGAATGCGTACAGCTGATATGCTTCTATGATTTTAAGCGCTAGCTTTTTCGTTCTGTAAACATAGCGAATTCAAAAAAAAAGAAATGGATTGACGGTCTTTTGGTTTTTGGCCTTAAACCGTCAATCCATATGAATTTGATGATTTCAGCGATGATGAAGAACCCGCTTTTCGTCAATAGATTGCCGTCGTCAGTCAATTAGACAGATCTGGCGGTTCAGAAGAATTGACGCGATCGGGATGTTTTTCGCTTAGCCGCAATTCGGCTCGATAAAGTGACCAGAGGAATGTCAATGTTCTAGGCCGCCTGGCGAGCAATCAGCTCATCTCCCCGCCTATAACAAAGATCTTCTTTCTCAGTCAATATTTAAATCATTTGATTATCCCATCTCGAACAACAGAGCAATTGCCGGAAATCTTTCATTCCGACTAGCCGCCGTGGTATGCTGGCCAGAAGTCAAACCGCAAGGAAAAATCGAACCTGGAGGACATCATGAAAGCTCTTTTGATTGCCTTGCTTCTAAGTTACCTCATCACCTGGCTCTCCGGCGTATGGATTTCCCGCCAAACCTCAATAAGCCGTCAGACGGCCAGGAGAGCTCATTTAGGACTCAGTCTGGTCACCTGAACATTAATCACGGCATATGGATTATGCCAGTTGTTTTATTGGTAGGAGCGCCGATAGGCAAAACAGATGGCTGAAAGAGGAAATTCAGGCGGACGTGAAGGTTTGGGGAAGCGCTTCATCTTGTCTTTATAGCGGAGCCATGTTGGCTTGCCGCCAAGGGATCTGAGGCATTTTGGGATCTGCGCTTTTTTGAACCTGGCTTTTCAGGGTTTTCAGTTTTTTGGAGGCTTTCGCTTTCTCGCCAGAGACTCGTACGCCTGTTTGCGCCTAATATATGCCCCGGCAGATGATGAGGCTGACGCTGAAGATGGCGGCGTCGCTTGGCCTGACAAACGTTCCCCGCGCATAAAAAAAGCCCTTATTGCTAAGGGCTTTTTTTATGGCGATGCGCCGCCATTATTGAATGGTACCGGAGGTCGGGGTCGAACCGACATGAGCAAGCTCGCAGGTTTTTGAGACCTGTGCGTCTACCTATTCCGCCACTCCGGCATTATGATCTTTCGCGCATATGGGGTGGGTAATGGGACTTGAACCCACGGCCTCCAGGGCCACAACCTGGCGCTCTGACCAAACTGAGCTATACCCACCGCTCAGCTTCGAAATAGCTATTATCGCTATTCCGACTGAGCTTGTCAATGATTTTTGGAAAAGAATCGAAAAAAAATTGGCCTGGCTAAAGGTCGGCCCCGGCTGGCGGATCCAAAAAAAAAGCGTTTTCGTCAGAAGGTTCAAGCGTTCCAGAGGGCGAACAGCCGAAGCCGCCAAGCGTTACTGAGATCGAACAGCCGAAGCCGCCAAGCGTTACAGAGGTCGAACGGCCGAAGCGGCCGAGCGTCAAGAGAAGTCGAACGGCTGAGGTGCCCAAGCGTCCGGAGAAGTCGAACGACCGAAGCGGCCGAATAGTCCGAAGGACAGCCGCGCCTTTGTCTTTTTCAGGGGAGAGGGAGCTCTTTATTTACCTCGGTCGGCGTCTCCTAGGGCTTTGGCGGCGAATAGTTCCGCTTGGCGGTCCAGGGCCGGGCTGGCCTGGGCCAAGTTCGCCAGATCAGCCGGGATCGGCTCGTCGGTCAGGCTCCCGACGAGATCGACTCTTTCCGGCTCGCCGTCCTGGGCTGCCGAGAGACCAGCTTCTCCGGTCTTT
>JAIRTO010000065.1 GCA_031254895.1 Deltaproteobacteria bacterium | reverse complement strand
TGTTTTGTTTTTTTAATCTTTTTGCCTTTTTAATTTTTTCCGTTTTTGCAGTCTTTTATCCTTTTATCCTTTTTCCTTTTATCTGTTTAGTTTTCTAGTTTTATGATTTTTATGTTTTTGTGACTTATATATTTTTGAGACTTGCCTATTTTTAAGATTTTAAAATTTTTAGAATTTTAAATTTTAATATTTTTAAGATTTTTAATTTTTTGATTTTTTCTGTTTTTTCTCTTCATGATTATTTTTTTGGCGACCTGTCGCCTTCGGCCAAACGTTCGAGGCTCGAAAGCTACCCGACTCGAACCAAAACCGACGGGCGGCCCCGTTTTTTTTGCGGACGATCACAGCAACCGCAAACGACCCCAGTCATTCGCTTTTTTGACGAAGCTTTTGATAGCCGCCAAAAGAGCCGTCATTTCTTCGCCAAATAATGCTTCGTCTTTTTTAGCCTAAAACTTCGCGTTTTTTAGGAGCGACAATGACTAATCCCGCTGAGACTAATCCCGCCGAGACTAATCCCGCCGACAGGATCATAGAAGCCAATCGGGAAATCTTACGAGGAAAACTGGAAGAGCTGCGTCGAAAGGTCATCGATTTGAGCAACCGGAACCCTCTCATAAAGACTCCCCTTTCCAGTCGGGCCAGCATAGTCAGGGCGGTCGACGAAATGCCGGAGGCCTTGGCCGAAAAGCTCCGGGATCAGCGGCAGATGACCTTCGTTCCCCTTCCGCCCATGGAAGACGAGCCTCGAGACGAGAAAACGGAAAAATTCAGAGAAGCCTTGAAGAAGTTCAAAGCCGAAGACGAGGAATACTTGTCTCAGATATCCGAAGGTTCCCTCGACGAAGAGGCGGACGAGGGCAAGAATCTGGAGAGCTTGGAACGGAAAGTCAGAGACAAAGTCAGAGCCGAACTGGGCCTGCCGCCCCGGCCGGCCAAAAACGCCGTCTCCGCCGAAGAGCACGCCCGCAGCCTGGGCATAGACCCCAGTTATGAACTGCCGACGCCGACGGAGCAACGCCAGAAGAAACACGAAGATTTCAACATCCAGACTCTCCTGTTTCGAGCCGATCTGGAACTGAAGCTCAGCGCCCTCATGAGCAAATGCCGAACTTGGGAAGAAGAGACGGGCATAAACGTCCTTCAGGCCGGCTTCGGCCTTCTCAAATGGACGGATCAGGACTCGGCCAAGAAAACGGAAATCTGCTCGCCCTTGATTCTCTTGCCGGTCAGACTCATCCGCAAAAAAACCGTCTCCGGCGTCAAGTTTCAGGTCTACGCCTACGGCGAAGACGCCTCGGCCAACTTCGTCCTGTCGGAAAAGCTGAAAACGGCCTACGGCCTCAATTTGCCGGAATTCGATCCCGAGGGGAGCGTCGAAGAATACTTTAGGCGAGTCGCCGAACTCGAAACGGACCTGGCCTCCTGGCAAGTCTTGCGCCAGGCTTATTTCGGCGTCTTCCCGTCGGCCAGTCTGGCCATCTATCGCGATCTGCATCCGGACAAATCCTGGTACTCCGCCAACAGAATCATCACCGATCTTCTGTGCGGCCGTCAGGCCGAATCCGCCGCCCCGGAAAAGCCGCCCCTCGACGTCGACGATCCGGAAGTCGAGGCCAAAATCCATCCTCTGGTCCTCAGCGCCGATTCGTCCCAGGCCCGCGTCATTTACGACGTCTTGCAAGGCGAAGATCTGGCCTTGCAAGGCCCCCCGGGCACGGGCAAATCCCAGACCATCGTCAACGCCATAGCCGCCGCTCTCGGCAAAGGGCTGAAAGTCCTGTTCGTGGCCGAAAAGCTGGCCGCTTTGGAAGTGGTCAAATCTCGCTTGGAAGCGGTCGGCGTCGGCGACTATCTTCTGGCCCTCCAGGGGAACCGCTCCGAGCGGGCCGAGGTCATCAAGTCCCTAAGCTCCCGGGTCGCCGTGCTGGACGCTCCGCTGGCCCCTCTGACCGAACCGCCCTTCGCCACTCAGGACAAATTCTACGAGGCCAAAAAACTCCTGGCCGAATACCTGACCGCCGTCAACAGCCGGTTCGGAGCCAGCCATCTGACCATGCGCGACGTTTTGGGCCGGTATCTGTCCACCCAATCCATTTTGGCCGAACTGCCCAGATCTCTCCAAAACGTCGAGATTCCCGCCTTGGAGAAGCTCGACGAAGCCAAAACGGCCAAAATTCTGGCCGCCTGCGCCGACTTGGAAAAAGCGGCCGAAAAAGCCAAGGATCTCGCCTCGCCCTGGCGAACCGTCTCGTTGTCCGCCCTCGACGCGGACAAGGCTCTGGAAATATTGTCCCTGACCAAGCACCTGTCCGAAACGTTCGCCGCCGGCGACGGCGCGGACGAAGAGCTCGGCCGTTTAGGCTTGGCCGAGCCGAACCCTTCTCTGTTGAACGAAGCGCGGACGCGCCTCAACGCTCTTCTGGATTTGGGGCCGATTCAGGCCGGACTGGTTCGCGCCTTGGCCGAGCCGGAACAGAAAAGAAAAATAAACGCTTTTTTGGCCGAGGCGGCCAAACAGGCGGAAGCGGAAAAAAAGCTCTCCAGCCTCTTCGCCTCTCCCCTAGGCCCGGCCATCGTCGACAAGCTCAAGTCGGCCGTCCAATTGGCCGAAGAGGCCAAGCTGCCCTCGCTGGAAGCTGGGGCCCTCGGCCGGGCCTGCGCCGAGGAGACGGCTTCCGTCCGCCGCTTGAACGATCTCCTGACCCTGACGGCCCCCCTGACCAGAGCCTGCCCCGAGCTCCTGGATCGGCCCTTGAAAGACTTGGCCAAAGCGGCCAAACTGGTCCAGGCTCAGACCCCGGCCGTCTTCGAGCTGAGGCCTTTCGCTCCCAAGGAGCCGACCGCCCTTCTCTCCTTCCAATCCGTCTGCGATCGAGGCCTGGCCCTGCAGAACTCGTTTCGGCAACTCCAAACCCTGTTCGACCTGAGCGGCGCCGACCCCCTCCCCAGTCCTCCGGAAATTCGCGCCCTTTGCGCCCAGCTGAAGGAATCGGGCTTCTTTCAACGCTTCGGCCGCTCTTTCAGAGAAGCCAAGGCCAAGTGTCTCAAAATTTCTTTGCGGCCAAAGTTCGACCGACTGCAAGCGGCTCAGGATTTGCAGCTTCTGGCTGACCATCGGCAAGCGGCGGCCCCTTTCGAAGAGGAAATTCGCCGAGCCCCCGAATGGGCCGTTCACGTCAATAAAATCGCGTCCGCCGTTGGCCTGGCCCTCGGCCAAGCCCCAGCCCTGGGCACAGGCGGAAACGTCGGCGGCGGGAACTCCGCCGGCTTCGATTTCGCTCTGTTCAAACAAACGGCCGACTACGCGAACGAAACGCTTCTCCTGTTCCCCCGCCCGGAAGACCAGGCCCTGCGCGCCTTGCTGCTCGAAGGCGAGGCGGAACTCCTGGCGTCTTTGCCGCTCGACGGACCGCCGGACGTCCCCTCTCTCGGTCAGGCCGCCGAGGAACTCCCGCGCCGCCAAGCCAGAG
The DNA here is from genome assembly GCA_031254895.1 of Deltaproteobacteria bacterium. Lineage (GTDB taxonomy): Bacteria > Desulfobacterota > Desulfarculia > Adiutricales > Adiutricaceae > JAIRNQ01. The sequence continues at coordinate 2,716 of JAIRTO010000065.1, read as the reverse complement.
CCGCCAATCTCAAGGGCGTCGTCGCCAAAATAGGCGAACTTCTCGGTCTGGCCGACCTCGCCGGCCTCGACGTAGCCGATTCGGCCAAAGCCATAGGGGCGAGCCCGAAGTCGCCCCTCGTCGTCGCCGATTCCGTCGAAACGAACAAGATCCTGGCCCTTTTCCGCTCCGGAGAGAGTCCCGCCTCCCCGGCCCCGAACTATCCGCAAACGGCGGCGGTCGGCCAGTTGGCCGACCTCGCCGCCGAAATCCTGGCCAAACGGGCGGAATTGGACAATTCTCCGGAAGCGGCCGCCTGGCTGGGCGAAAAATTCCAAGGCGGCCAAACGACCAGAGAGTCTCTGGCCTCGGAATTCGACTGCCTGGCGATCCTCGACGAAGCGCCGGCTCTCCGCCAAAATCTTCTCGCCTGGCTGGACTCCGGCCAACTTCTGAACGTTCAGAATCTCATCGCCAAACATTTTCAACTGGAAAGCCAGGCGGACGAGCTCGCCGACTCCCTGAGCCTCAAAAGCGGTCTGGCTCTCGAAACCCTCTTGTCCGCCAAAACGAAAAAACAAAAAGCCGACTTCCTCCGGGAGCTGTCTCAGGACGAAAAAGGCCTGTACGCCTTCGGCGAGCTGAACGCTCGCCGCCAAGCCCTTGGCGATCTCGACTTCGGCTTTCTGGCCGAGGCGTTGGAAAAAGAAAATTCGCCTCTTCGCCATCTGAGCCAAACCGCCGAAGCCCTCATCTATCGGGGCCTGATCGGACAGATCAAGAATCTGCCGCTCGTCCGCAACTGGGGCGACTACTCCTCGGAGACCTTGGACGGCCTAAGGGAGACTCTGGCCCAGGCGGATCGGGACTTGACCGCCTACGCCCGAGCGACCATCACGGAAAAGCTGTCCGACGCCAGACCGCCCATAGGCGTCGGCACGGGCCGGAAAAAGGATTTTACGGAACTGTCTTTAATCCGCAACGAAATAAACAAGCAAAGGCAGTTCATTCCCATCCGGCAGCTCATCATGAAAGCCTGCCAGTCGCTTCAGGAGCTGAAGCCCTGCTGGATGATGTCCCCGACGGCCGTCTCCCAGTACTTGGCCGACGAAACCATCAGCTTCGATCTGGCCATTCTGGACGAGGCCTCTCAGATGCCGCCGGAAAAAGCCATTCCCGCCTTGGCCCGCTGTCGCCAAGTCATGATCGTCGGCGACACCAACCAGCTGCCGCCGACCACTTTTTTCCGCTATAACTTGAAGATCGACGAGGAAACAGGCGACGAGGAGAACGAAGGCGTCGTCGAGGAATCCATTCTGGAGCTGGCCAGGAAAGTCTACGCCCCGGAAAGGAGTCTGACCTGGCATTACCGCTCCCGCAACTCCAGTCTGATAAACTATTCCAACGAAGTCATATACGGCAACACGCTGATAGTCTATCCGTCGCCCATGGAAAAGAGAGCGGACATGGGGGTGGAGCTGATCAAGCTGGACGGTCTGTACAAAAAAGGCTTGAACAAAATCGAAGCCCAGGCCATGGTCGACAAGGCCCTGGAACATATGCGGGTTTTTCCGGATCGCTCCTTGGGGCTGGTCGCTTTGAACCAGAAACAAAGCGATTATCTGAACGAGCTGATGCGCCTGGCCGTCGAAAACGACCCGGCGGCGGACGACTACGTCGAAAAATGGCGGGTCAGCCATGACGGACTGGAGTCGTTTTTCGTCAAAAATTTGGAAAACGTTCAGGGCGACGAAAGGGACGTCATTTACATCAGCACCGTCTACGGTCCGGAGACCCCCAACGGACCGGTGGCCTTGCGTTTCGGCCCGATAATAGGCCCCGCTGGACGAAATCGTCTTAACGTCTTGTTTTCTCGAGCCAAACAGAAGATAATAACATTCACTTCCTTGAAATCCTCCGACCTTGGTCGGGCCAGCGAGAGTCAAGCCGGCCTGATCATGCTCAGGGGGTGGCTTGAATACTGCGAAACGCTTGGTCGCCGTCAGGACATAGGTTCGGATCGTTCTCCCGCTCCGCTGTCGTTCGAGGAATACGTTCAAGGAAAAATCCGCGCTCTAAACGGCGGCGAGTGCGATTATCTGGCCGGAACGGAAGGCTTCAAACTGGATTTGGCCGTCAAGGCCGAAGCCGATTCCCTCGGCTATTATCTGGGCTTGAGCAGCGACAGCCCCGGGTTCTACCAGAAAATTTCCTGCCGAGACCGAGACAGACTGCGTCCGGAAGTTCTGCAAGGTCTGGGCTGGTCTCTGGGACAGCTCTGGAGCTACAGCTGGTTTCTGAACCCTGTCCGAGAATCGGAACTGTTGGCTCAGACCATCGAAAAGGCTCGGCGGGCCGAATCGGAAGCGGCCAAAAGTCGTTCGGCGGGAGCAGCGGTTTCGAAAGGCGCCGCTGAAAAAGGCCCCGCCGAAAAGGACGCCGCTGAAAACTAAGCCGCTGAAAAGGACGCCCCCGAAATAGACGCCTCTGAAAAAGGAGCCGTCGAACCGGAGAAAACTGAGGGAGCGACGGAGTCGGCGACGCAGGTGAAGTCGGCGAAGCCTTCCAAGTAGACTGAACCGGCGAAGCCTTCCAAGTAGACTGAACCGGCTAAGCCTTCCAAGTTAGGCCGAACCGGCTAAGCCTTCCAAGTTAGGCCGAAACGGCTAAGCCATCCAAGTTAGGCCGAAACGGCTAAGCCTTCCAAGTTAGGCCGAAACGGCGAAGCCTTCCAAGT
>JAIRTO010000199.1 GCA_031254895.1 Deltaproteobacteria bacterium | reverse complement strand
TTTTGGCGGGAATGTCTTGGAGACGACATCTGTGGCGGCGAGGCTAGTTTAAGGCCCGTTTGAGGTTAGTCCAAAGTTGATCTAAGGTTGGCCAAAGGGTTAGTCTTTGGCTTCGACTTTCGGTCTGACCAGCGTCAGCTTCGGCGTTCTTCTGGCCTCGCGTCGGGAACGACAATCGTCGAGGCTGACGGATTCTTCGCGAAACTCTTCCTCGGACTGATTGGAGGTTTCCACGGATTTCATGTAAATTTTGCGGCCGTTGGTCGTGAAAATCTCCCGTCCGGTCAGCTGCTCGCAAGTCACCAGAAAGTTGGCGTACTGAACCGGCAAGGTCAGAAGCATCAGTTCCGCATGCCACAATTCATGTGTGTTGATGGTTCTGGAAGAGATGGACAGAATCCTGGCGAAAATGACTTCGCCTTGGTCATGGTCGATTTCCTTGACCAAGATGAGGATGTCGCCGGCGTTGGTGTCGCGCTTGAAGGGGACCTGAAACTGCAGATCCTCCACGATTTTCTCGAAGGGTTTTGGCATGGCTCGATCCTGAAAACGGCCAGAGCGGCGTCGACTCTCCAATAGTCGAAAACTTCGTCCAAGACGAGGGCGGTTCGTTGGGAAAACTAGTCTGAAAGGTCAGGTTCGGCTTGGCGCCTCCGGGCGTTTCAATTGTCTTAAAACTTCGGCGGAAATGATCAATTTCCTCTCAGCTGCGGCGGAAATTTCCAAAATCGGCAAATCGACAAAAACAACAAAACGAAAAAATAAAAATTTGAAAACACGAAAATCCTGACTGCGGCTTCCGCTTTGAAGAGCCGCCCTGACGGTTGGAAAAACCGTTCGTCAGGGCGGGCAGATACAACTTAGATCCGCGTCGACCGTCGCCTCACTCCGGTTTTCCGGCGGGAGGAGAGGTCGGCGGAGAATCCTCTTGGCCAGGTTCGCTCGGGCGCCCTTCGTTCAAGTTCGGGGCGTTCGGGCCCGAGCCTCCTGCGAACGGCTCGGTCGGAAGGGGCCCGTTCGCGGGCGGTTCATTCATGGGCGGCATGTTCATCGGCGGCCAGGGCGGCCCGGTCATAGGTTGACCGTTCATGGGCGGCATGGGCTGCATGTTGTTCATGGGCGGCCCGTTCATGGGAGGCATGGGCTGCATGTTCATGGGCGGCATGGGCTGCATGTTCATGGGCGGCCCATTCATCGGCTGAAAAGGCGGCATGTTCCCCATCGGCGCTCCAGGACCGCCGGACGGAAAAGGTCTGTTCGGCGGGCCGCCCGCCGGATTTTCCGGCGGCTTCGGCGGTCTTTCGCGCCAGTAGCCCCCTTGCGAGAAGCAGCGCCAGCCCCACCTGAGCCAGCGAATGACGGATAGAGCCAGCCATAGAGCCCAGAGAAGCATGATGTAGCGATAAATTCTCTCTGGAATGCTCAGAACCCAGGCTTCGGGCCAAAGACCGTTGGCCCGATCCACGAACCACCTTAGAACGTGATCGTTGGAATTATTGCCGGTGGTGCGCATGTAGGGCGGATCTAGAAGACCGTGCTGGAGCGCTTTGTAGATCAGATAAAGCACGATCCCGGTCCATATAAAGAGCAGTATTTGGCTGAAATTGAAGAGAAAGACGGATTTGAACGGCATTTTTCGGCCGCGCAAGCCCAGAACCAAAAGCCAGCCGGCCACGACGAAGGCGCCGACGACGGACAATTGCGACAGCCCCAAGAAGAGCAGGAACCAGGAGATGGAGGTCAGGGGCGTGAACCGGAAGCGTCCCAGGCACAGAGACAAGATGGCTATGGCCCCGGCTAGGGACCAGAAAAGCACCGCCGGTCCCACAATCGGCCCCCCGGCCACCAAGGTCCAGCGATCGTTGGGCATGCGGATCTGATAGTCTATGTTGGCCGCCGAGATCGAGAGTTTGATCTCCGGGGTCGTCGTCATCGACGAAATGGCTCTGTTTTCCAGAAAAGTCAGAGCGACGTCGTGCTCTCCGGGGTTCAGAGGCAGAGTGACTAGGGGGCCGTCAGAGGACGAAGAGACGGCCGGGCCGGTCGGCAAGGACTGGCCGTCCAGCTTGACGCTCTGAAGCTCAGAGCCGGGCGGCAGGTTGAAGCTGTAGGGTCCGCCGTAGCTGGTCCGCAGGCGGAATTCCAGTTCGGCGGAGCGGTTTTTCTCCCCTAAGAACATGATCAGAGACGCCTGGTCTATGGCCATGTAGTCGCCGGGCGCCGGCTCGGGGCGGGAGACGGCTATGGTCAGTGTTTCGCCGGGCCAGGGGCGCCATCTGGGATTGTAGAAGCCGTTGTTGGGGGAGACGTTGTAGATAGGCGCTAGCCCGGACGTTTCAGCTCGCCAGAAGGAGGCCGCGTCCAGAGACCAGGCCTCGGCGTAAGGTCCGGACAAGGCCGAAAGGACGATGGGCTTTTCCAGATCGATTTGCAGGCTCGATTCGAAGCTCACCGACGTCAAACCGGCCGGAAAATTGAGAACCGCGCTGTCGTCTCGGACGGTCAGGTCCGAAGAGGTGGGTTTTTCGCCTTTGACCAAAGGCAGGGTCAAGGAATAGGGGGTGGTCAAAGGATACAGCGGAGTCGCCGTCGTGTAGATTTTCCAATATACGCCCAGAGACACGACTCGAGAGACCATGAAAAAGGGGCGGATCGCGTCTTGGCCGGACCGGGAGTCGAGCGGTTCGTTTTCGATGGATGCGCCTTCGAGGGATTCGCCTTCACTGGATGCGCCTTCGATGGATTCGCTTCCGATGGATGCGCTTCCGATGGATTCGCTTCCGATGGATTCGGCCGAGGTCGGCGCGATGGGCTCGGCCGAGTTCGAGCCCGTAAAGGTCGCCTCTGCGCTCAAGGCGCTTTCGGAGTCGTCCGGCGAGGCTCCGGCTTCGACGACGGCTTCATTGGCCGGGAAAGCGGGTTCGGCCTGGATTTCGGCTTGGTTTTCAGCTTGGCTTTCGGCCTGGTTTTCGACCTGTGTTTCGTCCAAAATTTCCGCCGCCGGGGCGTTCAGGCTTTCTTCCGTGTAGACGTAGACCGATTGGTTCAGAGGACGGCCGGTTTCGTCGAGGCCGGCGATGGACCAGCCGGGCAGATCCTTAAGACTGACCCGCATGGGCGCCGAGAGGTGTTTGAAGGCGATGAGAAAGTTGGGAACTTTTTTCAAGTTCCCCCGCAAGGTCAAGACGGACCGACCTTTGGGGACGAGGGCCAGCCGGCCCAAGCCGCCGGGGGCGATGGCCAAAGGCAAAGGCTCTCCTTGGGCGGAGACGGCCGTCGGCTGGAAGACGGTCTGATCCAGCTCCGGCAGGAAGATGATGGACTCCTGGCTGGCCTCGACGGACAAGGACAGGGTCAACGAGCCGGCCCTCTCGACGCTGATGACCATTTCCGGAAAAACGGGCGGCGTCTCCGGTTCTTGGCGCAGGAGCCTTGTCTTGAGTTCCTGCAGCATCGCTTCGGATGGGTAGCTCTGATAGCCTTCTTGATTTTGGCTGAAAGCCGGGGAGGCGAAAAACAAAGCCGCCGCCGCCAGAAGGAGCAGAATCGCCGAAACGGTTTTCGGCCTTAAAGTCGTTGGAAGGGCCCGCTTCTCGTTTCGAGCTTTTTCGCCCTGCCGCGCGTCTCCGTCCGGGCCGCTCGGCTGACCGTCCTTTTGCGCTTGATCGTCCGGGCTTTGGGGCGCGTCGTCGAAAGAGACCGGTTTCTGACGCCAGAAGCTTTTCAAAGAGTCGCGCAGACTCCTGCCCGTCTGGTTGACGATGACGGCCAGCGAGAAGAGCAGCGTCAGCAAGATCCTCAGAGCCGAGACCAGCCGGAAGGCGGTCGGTTTAAGAAAAACGAAGTCGGTCGTCTGATCTTTGGCCACTTGTCCGTTGTAGTCCAAAGCAATCCCATGCCAGCTCCAGTTGGGCCGGGCCAAGGAGTTTTGGGCCATGCCCTCCTGTTTCAAGCTGGAGGAATTGAGCTCGCTACGCCGGGCGTTCTGGGCGATGAGAGCGGGAGCGGCCGCCGGAGCCTCTTTCATCAGGGACGTTCCGGAGCGTCTGGCGGACGTGAAGCCCAGATCCTCCGAATCCCCCATCGCGTCCAGATCGTAAGAATCTTGCGCCGGCGCTTGTTCCATATACTCGTACTCGTAGTCGTCTCGCGCGGCGTCGTAGTGGCGTCTGACGGGCGAGGCCTGGGGCCTGGAGTCGTAGGACATGACGGCGTTGGGCGACCTCGGCGTCAGGGCCAAGTTCTGGCCGAGGGGAAAGCCCCAGCCGGCGCTGTTCCAGATTCGATCCAGCTGCGGGTACATGGCGACGCGGGCTTGGATTATGACGAAGGCGACGACGCAGACGGACAGAAAAAGACAAGCCAAAAAGCGCCAGGAGCGAACCAGAAATCTGGCTTTGCCCGCTTTGGGCATGACCGAGAGAAGAGCGGTGGCCCCGAAGATGTGCAGAAAGACTATTCTGGGAGCCATGAACTCGTGATAGGACAAGACGACCGCCAGAGCGCCCAAAATGGCCCAGGGGAGCCCTAAAAGCTTGAAGGCGGCCAGGATGACGGCCAGGCAAATGAAGAGATCCAGATACGTCCAGCGATCCGCCCAAGCCGCTTGCCGGCCCAGGCTGTCGTAGGCTCTGGCTCCGCTGACCCATAAAAGGTCGTACCCGGGGGGAAGATTCAACAGCTGGCTGGTCGTCTGCAGGCTCTGGTCCCAACCGGAGGCCGGGAGGCTGTCCTGAAAGTCGTCGAGGCGCAGGTCGGCCGTCAGATTGACTTGGCCCAGCCGCAGTTGCACCCCTTGAGCCTTTCGCCCTTGGGAATCCGTTTGCCAGGTGATGACCTGGGGCACGCCGTTGATGCTGACTTGACCCAAGACGAAAGGCGTCTCGGCGGCCAGGAACCATTGACGGCTCATCCGCGCGGCGAGGTCGTCGCGGCAGCTCAGGCCGCGACCGTCGAAGTCCAGCCAGCAGGTGCGCTGAAGTTGGAGCAGGTCCGGGCCAGGATCGGGATCGCCCCGCCTCAAGGTGGTGAAGACCAGGCTGTCTCCGGTTTGCAGCTGGTAAATGGGCAGGTTGTTCAAATTGAGGCGCAGAGGAGAGCCGTCCTCGGCGGCGAAATGGCCGAGGCGGTAGCTCCGGCCCCAGGGCAGCTCGACTTGAGAGGGATCTATCTGCGGCGCCCCGGAGACTTCCACCTGCCGCAACAGGGGCTGTTGGATGAAGGTCCAGGTTTCTTGGTCGGCCAAGGAGCCGACCGGACCTAAAGAATCCATCTCGGCTTCGGCGATGGCCTCGATGTAAAAATCATGAATCCCCGGGGTCAGCTGAACTCTGATCCCTTCGGCCGTCAAGCGGGCCGGCAAAGGCGAAACGAAAGAGGTCGGAATGAGACCGGGCAGCAGGACGTCCGGGATCAGCTCTTCCCTAGAGGCTCCGCTGACGGTCAGTCTGACTCTGGTCACGACGGCCATGGGCTGAAAGTCCAGGAGCAGACGATCCAGGCTCGCGGTCAACTGGTTCCGCGTCTGGGGGGCGCCGTCGTCGCCTTCCGCAGAGGGCGAGGAACCGACGGGCTTGTCGGTCAGCCACAGGCGAACGGTTCCGTTGGAGTAGTTTTCGTCTATCAGAGGAAAACCCTGCTTTTGACCGGAGACGACGATGTCCAAAACCGGACCCATCGGCAAGGTCAGGGTTTGAGGCGGGGTTTTCCAGGCGAAGCGGCCGGAGAGGCGGTGTCGGCCGGGGGCCAGCGTGACTTGCGGCGAGGTCGAGCCGAAGACGGTCAAAGGCCCTTCGGAAGGCTCGGAGAGGGAAGAGGACGAGCCGGCGGCGGCGGCGCGAATGTCTTCAATTTCTTGGGGGAACGGACTTATGGGCGCGTAGGAGTCGACGACGTCTTCCGGCCAGGCCCCCAGCTGGCCGGGCAGGCTGACGGACGATTCGGCTCTGACTTCCCAGACTCCGGCGAAAGAGCCGCCGTTTTGATCCAGATTGACGGACAAAGACAAGGGAAAGACGCAGATTTGCAGGTTCGGATCGCTTTTCTTCGGACAGAAATCCCCTTCCGAGCCGTACAAAACCCAAGGCGCCCAAGCCGCCAGTTGCGGCGGAGCCCCGGTTTCGGCTAGGGTTTTGGCCCGAAGAGGGGCGGCGAAGAAGAACAGGCATAAAATGATGAGGCTTAGTCGTAAGGCCGGGAAACGCAATCTGGAGTAAGTCATGGTTCGCCCTTGTCTGAAAAAAAGAATGAAAAACTCAATATATGCTAAAATGGACGTCTTGGACCTTTGTTGAACCGCTTGGGAGAATGCTGGGCCCTTTTTGGCGAAAAAGGCCGAGTTTGAAGACCGAAGGCGGGGACGGCTCGAAAAGAACTTCTTTTCATGACCTTCTGGTTGGGATTCGGGCGGAAAACACGTCGAACGAACCGAAGTTTCTGAGTCGGATGAAGCTTCGTCATTATACCTGAAGTTTCGGCGGAAGGCGCTATTTTTTTGCAAAGACGTCGAAGCTTTTTTATTATGGAGCAGACGGCGAGGACCGTCGCGTCGCAAAAGGAACAAAAGAGAAGTGTTTTGGCTTTCTTAAAAAAGCCGTTCGCCGATTTGGCGACGACAGTTTATAATGGCCCGGCCTTTCCGACCCGGACCGTTGCCGGTCCCGGCTCGCTGGCCTCGGCGCAGATGTTTTGGGGGGGGCAAATAGCCCCGCGCGTCTGTTCCGGCGGAGATGTTTTGGGCGGCAAATAGGCTCGCGCGTCTGTGCCGACGCAGATGTTTTAGGGCGGCAAATAGGCTCGCGCGCCTGTGCCGGCGCAGATGCGTTGGAGCAGATGTTTGGGGCATATGTTCCCGAATGCTCGGGACGCATGTTCGGGACATTATGTTCGCGCATGTTCGAGGCGCATGGTCGGGACGTATGTCCGCTCATGTTCGGGGCATATGTTCGGGCATGTTCTAGGCGCATGGTCGGGACATATGCCCGCTCATGTTCGGGGCGCATGGTCGGGACATATGTTTGTTGATGTTCGGGGCATATGTTCGCGCATGGTCGGCGTCAGTCTTGGCTCCGCCATTTTGGGATCGAGGCGGCGGCGGAGTCGGGCTTGACGTCAGGCGTCGTTTCGAGTTTAGTGTCGGGCTTGATGTTGGACTTGGCGTCGAGTTTAGAGTCGGACTTGATGTCGGGCTTGATGTCGGGTCGGCGTTTTTTTCGCTGAATGGAGTCGAGAGGGGATGAACGAGAGAAAAATA
>JAIRTO010000166.1 GCA_031254895.1 Deltaproteobacteria bacterium | reverse complement strand
CTCGCCGAGCGAAATGTTCGGAGCGGCCTCCGCGAAGCCTCCCGCTCCCGCCTGAGGCTGAAAGCCTTCCTCAGGCTCGGCGTGGACCGGGTGTTCCGCTTCCTGATTCAGCTGGTCTGGTTGGTTCGGCATTTCTTCGCTCATGATTAAACCTTAAAGTCTATGGGAGATCCCGACAATCGAATGCTCGGCTCGACAGAGCTCGTTCAAAATACAGGCAATATGAAGGCCAAATTTAGCCTGACCTGGCCGTCTAATCCTGCCGGAGGGCGGCTCCCGTCGCGAGCCGACGAAAAAACTGTCCCGCCAAAGGGGCTGAGCCGCCGAGAAAGAGACGCTTCCTCCAGAACCGGCCGACGACGCCGACCGGCTTTTCGACAGGGGCGCGGGAACCTAAGGTTCGGAGGCCAGAGAGAGACGTCTTCCATCAGGGACATTGGCTGAGGCCTTGGCTCGGCCCATTGGCCTCGACAGGGGCTCGGAATATCGGTTTGGGACATGGGCTCCGACCTTGGACACAATATGTGGAAGCCGGCCAGGGGCCGAGGTCGCCCTGACCGAAAGGCCAAGGCGGCCTTTTGGTCGAGGAGCGGCTTTTTGGTCGAGGAGCGGCCCTTTGGTCGAGGAGAGGCCCTTTGGCGAAGAGCCGCGTCAAGCTAAGGGGCGGACGACGGAGAATAAAGCGGCGACAGGCTTTCGCCTTGGTCAAATATTTTTCTTTTGGGAGCTCTTAGGGTAAAATCGGAAACAGCCCCTTTGGCCGCAGCCACAGCTCCGCTCTGGCAGGCTGTATTTCACGTCCCCTTGTTTTGATTGTACCATAAAACAAAAATCAATGTTAATAAAAAGTTAAGTTTTATTCTATAATACCGTAATAGGGTTATTAGGAGTAATTAGTTTTGAGACTTTTTGATCCGGATCCGAAAATAAGCTTTCAAGTGAATCAGTTTTTGCGCTGGCATATCGGCTATATTCTAGTCGTGGCCGCCTTTTTCACGTTCATATATGTCACAGGCTTGTTCAAAACGAGATTTTTTTTGCGCGAACGCTTCATCTACTTGTTTCTGTCGCAGATGACCACCTTCGTCTTCGTCCTGATCAGCCCCTGGCGCCGCCGCTGGCTCCAGGCTTTGACGGACATGTATCACCGACTTGAAGGTCAGGAGATCTTGTGCATTCTGGCCGCCTTCGTCTTTCTCTTCGGCTTTTTCATCTACAGCATCTTCATCTGGGGATTGGGCGCCTTGGGGCCTTCCCTGGCCTACATGTAAGGCGGATCATGACCCGCCAGGCCAACCGGAAGCGAACTCTTTCAGGCTTCGCGCTCTTGTGCCTGCTTGGCGTCTCGTTCTTCTGCGCTCCGCCGCAGGTTCTCCAGGCCGACGTTCTCAGGCTGGCCTATCCCGTTCAACCAAAGAGTTTGGATCCGCATCAATATCCCCCTGACCCGGCTTCCTGGCCCATCGTCATGACCTGCTATCGGCGGCTGTTCGATCTGAAGGCCGGAACGTCGGAAATCGAAGCCGTCGATTCGGCGGCGGCCACTTACCGGGTTTCCGACGACGGGCTCGTCTACACCATCATCTTGCAGGAGGGGAGGACTTTCACGGACGGAACGCCGGTGGACAGCCAGGCCGTCCTGTTCAGCTTCGATCGGCTCATGGCCACTCAGACGGGCAAGCAGCATTTTCCTTATTTGAAATATATGGAGATAGTCGGCCCGTACACCTTCCGCTTTCGGCTCACTCGGCCTTGGCCGCCTTTTCTGGCCTCCTTGACTTTGCCGATGGCTTCATTGGTCAGTCCCGGCGTGACCGCCCGAGGCTCCGGCTTTCTGAATCGGGGCACCGCCGGCTCGGGCCGCTTCGAGGTCGAAGAGTACAAGCCGAATCAAATCAATCTCCGGATTCGACTGGACGCCCCATCCGCGCCGAAGCTGGATCGGGCGGAATTCCTCTACGAACCGGATCCGACGGCCAGGGCCGACCTGGTCGCCTCAGGCCGCGCCCATCTGGCCTTCGACGCCTTGGCGGGAAACCTCTCGCCCTCCGCGCCCGCCCCGAAGCCTAGGCGGGACGAGGCTGCCGCCGCCTTGGAGGCCTTGCCGCCGACCTACGTCCAGCTGATGGTGCCGGGCTTTCAAACCAGGTTCTTGGCCTTCAACATGACCAGGCCGTACCTGAAGATGATCGGAGTCAGAGAAGCCATAGCCGGCCTGGCCAGAATCGCTTTGCTCAGCCCTTATCAGGAGGGTCGGCCAGGTCTGGTTCTGCCGACGGGACTGGCCCCAACGACGGGGGCTCTCGAAGAGACGCCCCTCGACCGGGCGGAGGAAACGGCGGGAGAGCTTCTGGCCCAGCTTGGCCCGTCCCGAATCCCGCTGGATTTGGCCTACTTCAGCGACGACCAAAATGGCCGCGCCGATGCGGAGCTCCTGGCTCAAAAGCTCTCCGCCTACGGTCTGTCCGCGCGTCTTGTCCCCTTGACCGGAGCCCACGGTCAAGGCTTGCTGGAAAAAGCCGACTGGGATCTCCTTTTGGCCTTTCGCCAGCCCGACATCCCCAGCCCGGAGATGTGGCTGGGCCGTTTTCTGGATTCTAGGGCCTCGGTCGCCTCCAATCCGGCTCGCTTCTCCAGCCCCCAGGCCGACGGACTGATCGCCGAGCTGGACGCCGTCGACCGCCGAGCCAGAGAAATGAGCCTGCGCCGCCTCGCCCTTCTGGCCATGGATCAGAAACCTTACGTCATGCTCTATCAGAAGATGACCCCCGTTTTGGCGGATGTCCGCCTCCAAGGCCTTCGGCCTCATCCCATGTGGCCTTACGTCTGGCCCGTCGACGAGACCAATCTGGATCCCTTCCGAGGGTTTTCCCGACCGGCCCCGCCGCCTCCGCCGGCCAGCGAACCGCTCTTCAAAGATTTTGACGATCCCGTGGCTGAACCCTACGAATAAAATTTTTGTTTTTTTTGAATATTTTTAATTGATTTAATTATTTGAGGTTGCCGGCCTGTTTTACTCTAGCCTGCCTGGTTAGATGAAAAGACGCCATAAAAGTCCGTCGGCTTTTGTCGAATAGTCATCTTGATAGGATTTAACAACCGCATTTCGTCCATAATTTCAGTCGAACCTCCGGCGACCTCGTCCCGCCGGAAGGCCATGCAAAGGAGCGCTATTGTGAATGAAGTCATTCAAGCCATCTTGGATCGTCGCAGCATCAGAAGCTTCACCACGGAGATGGTCTCCGACGGAGAGATGGAGCTGATTCTGAAAGCGGGCAGCTACGCCCCGACCGCTCGCAACACCCAGGCCTGGTACATTCTGGCGATTTTAGGTCTGGACAAAATCAAAGCTCTGGACGCCCGGGTCAAGGAGGCCTCGAAGACGCCGGGCTTCGATCGGTACAAGGATTTCGTCTCCAGTCCAGGCTACTTCATCAATTACAAAAACGCGCCTTTGTTCGTCATAGTCGGCGTCAATCCGGACATTTCCTTTTGTCCGGCGGA
>JAIRTO010000025.1 GCA_031254895.1 Deltaproteobacteria bacterium | reverse complement strand
CTGATGCCTTGATTCATGGTGGCGATGTCCGCCCGCATCATTTCCCTGATGGCCAAACCGGCGGCGTCGTCGGCCGCCGAGTTGATTCTCAGGCCCGAAGACAGCCTTTGGACGCTTGTTGACAACCGAACAGATGGTGTTAGGAACATATAGTCTTATTTTAAATAATTACAGTATTTTTCGTATACAATTATATGTTTATTGTTATTTTATATTTATGACCAATGAAAATTATAGTAAGGTCGCAAAAAATATGAATTCTCTTCCATTATGCCTGATGCGCTGATATACTAGCTTCGCTTAAGCATTTATCCATTCAGGCGGAAGTCAATTCTGCCTTTTCAACCCTAAAGGAGATTTCATCATGTTAAAACACATAGTCGTCGCCTTGTTCGTCTCAGTAGTCTTCTTAGCCGCCCAGGCCATGGCTCAAGAAGGCTTTCAAGGTCCTTCAAATCCCGCCGCCGCCGGCGGGTTCAAAGGCCCCGGCATCACCGTCAGCACCGTCCAGCAAGCCCTCCAAATGAGGGATGACGCCTACGTCATTTTGCAGGGGAACATCACCCAGCATTTGGGCAAAGACCGTTATCTCTTCCAGGATTCCACCAATCAGATCACCGTTGACATCGACAACAACAAATGGAACGGCGTGACGGTCACGCCGACGGACAGAGTGGAAATCAGAGGCGAGATAGACAAAGATTTCATGAACATTGAAGTCGACGTCGATTCCATAGTTTTGCTTTGATTAACTAAAACCCAATGACGATCGGCCATCGTCGAAAGACGGGCGGATCAAGCCGTTTCCTGGTCGGAAATCGAAGGCGTTTGACTCGGTTTCCGGCCTGGAACGGCCGTTTGGCCATAAATTGCCGGCGTTCAGGAAAGGCGGGCAGCCGAAACGCCGCGCTGGAACGCGACATTGACAAACATGGCCCGGTCAACTATAATTGCCCCTGTTCTGCGAACCATTCTTTGGTCGCTTAATTGCACGAGGCGGCATAGCCAAGCGGCTAAGGCGACGGTCTGCAAAACCGTTATTCGGCGGTTCGAATCCGCCTGCCGCCTCCATAAACCCGAAAACAGGGCTCCCTTTGACCTCCTCGCCCAGGGGGTTTTTTGGTTTATGGGCTCTTCTTCGAATTTTTTCAGGCTCCCTTTAGTTCTATGACCAGCTGGAGGGCGTGTATCCTGCTGCCTCCGGGAGGCCTGTCCCCCTGATGCCATTCACCAGTCTTGATTTCGCCATATTTTTGGGCTTCGTTCTGGTCTTGAACTGGCGGCTCCGAGCCAGGCTGAACGCCTATCCTTATTTTTTGCTGGCGGCCAGCCTAGCCTTCTACGCCTTAGGCGCCTTCAAATTTTTGCCTCTGCTGATTGTGGTGGCTTTGGCCAATCATCTGACCGTCCGTCTGATGAAACGCCCTGAAGGACGACTTGGCCGCAAATTGATTTTAGGCCTGGACATTGCGTTTTGTTTGGCTTTATTGGCCTTTTTCAAATACTTTGAGTTTTTCCTGACCACCCTCGATTCTTTGGGTCTGTCCGGCCCGTTGGAAAGTCTTTTTAAACTGCCTGAAATCGTTTATCCGGTCGGACTGTCCTTCTTCACTTTTCAAGGCTTATCTCTGGCCATCGATCATTATCGGGAGCCGGACAGACAGCTCCCTTCGTTTCGGGACACGCTTCTGTTCGTCTCCTTTTTCCCGACGGTGCTCTCCGGGCCCATTCAGAGAAGCGAAAGCTTTTTCGCCCAGCTGCGCCGGGACGAGCCGACGGATCTCAATTTGGCCATCGTTTTGGCTCTGTCGGGCCTTTTCAAAAAAATAGTCTTGTCCAGCTATTTGTCGGAGCAAATCGTCCGAGGCGTCTTTCAGGTGCCGGAAAGTTATTCCGCTTTAGGCGTTTTAAGCGGGGTATACGCCTACAGCGCTCAAATATACCTCGATTTTTCCGGGTATTCGGACATGGCTCAAAGCGTGGCCTTGTTTTTGGGCTTCAACGTCGGCCGCAATTTCGATTCGCCCTATTTGACCTCCAATATTCGGGATTTCTGGCGCCGCTGGCACATTTCCCTGTCCAGCTGGCTGCGGGATTATTTATACATCCCTCTGGGCGGCTCCAAAAGGGGTTCGAAATTCGTGAACCTCCTCGTCACCCAAACTCTTGGCGGCTTGTGGCATGGGGCGCATCTGCGCTATCTGGTCTGGGGCCTGGGCCACGGACTGGCTCTGGGCTTGACGCATTTGTCGATGGACAGAAGACTCAAAAAAATAAAAGCTCGTCAGGCCGCCGGCTTGACGGACGACCGCCCGCCAAAACCCAAATATGACCAGCTGAAAAAATGGGCCTGTTTCTTTTTGACCTTCAATTTTG
The DNA here is from genome assembly GCA_031254895.1 of Deltaproteobacteria bacterium. Taxonomy (GTDB): domain Bacteria; phylum Desulfobacterota; class Desulfarculia; order Adiutricales; family Adiutricaceae; genus JAIRNQ01. The sequence goes on along the minus strand of JAIRTO010000025.1, from coordinate 5,858 downwards.
TCAGCTTCATGTGGATTCTTTTTCGCGCCGACAGCTTCGGCCGGGCCATGGACATCGTGGCTCTGTCTTTCGATTGGTCCAGAGCGGGACAAGGCGCTCCTCTGCTGGGCTGGATGATCGTTTTTCTGACCCTGGCCGGCCAGGCGCTCGGGAACGGCCTCAAAAAACGGATGATGGACGTTCAGGCCAGAATGAGCGTTCCGGTTCTGTCGCTCTGGTGCGCTTTCTGGGTTATAATGATCATAAAAATGGGACCTGACGGGGTGTTGCCTTTTATTTATTTCCAATACTGAGGCGGACTCGTTCCGGCTCTATCGGCGATCTTTTTTTACCATTGCAGGGAAACGCATGAAAATCCGCCTTGTCTTTCTTGGTTTCGTCATTCTGTTGCTCAGCGCGGGCTGCGGCTTGAACAGATCCGAACACGACAAAATGAGGGCCATCCGGGACGATTATCTGGTTCAGCTGGCCGAAATACGTCAGGCCAACGAGACCATGAACCGCAACATCATTTCCGCTTATCAAGAATTGGCCAGCCTTGAGGCCCGTTTGGAACAGCATTATCAGGACTATCGAACCAGATCCGCGAATTGACGGGTCTTCAGCCAACTTTTTTTCAGCCGTCTGTTTTTTTTGGCCGCCTATCTTTTTGATTCTCCGGCCTCCTTTAGAGGCGCAGTTATAAATTTCCGGCCGTTCCTAAGGTCGAAGTCGATTTTAAATGGCCATGTCGCCTTAGGGACAGGCCGCTTACGTATTTTTAAAATCTCGGGTCAGGATTTATTGATGTCAAAAGCAAAACTTAGCAAACAAAACAAGGCAAACAAGACCAAGAGTTCCGCCGGCTCCTCAGGCGGCGACAAAAGCCTCGACTCCAAAAAGGCCGAAAAAAAAGGCGGCAAAGGCCTTCTTTTGCTTGTCGGCCTGGCGATTGTCGCGGTCATAGTCGTCTTGGCCGTCAAAGGCCAGACTCCGACCGAGACCGAGCGGTCCGGAGAGACCAGCCAGACCTCTCAGCCCAGCTCCTCTCTGGTTCCTTCGCCGGAGAGCTCGGAAGAACAAATAGCCATGGTCAACAACAGACCCGTGCTAAAAAAGAATTTTGAAGAAATGTTGTCCATGAGCCAGTCGCAGAACCTCATGAACAGCGAAGACGACCAGCCGCCGGAGCCGTCCATGGATATGAAGCTGGAGGTTCTGGATAGTCTGATCAGTCTCAACCTGGCCATTCAGCAGGCCTACGAACTGGGCTACGGGCCGAGCGAGGCGGAGATAGAAGACGGCGTCAACCAAATCATGGGCAACTACCCCAACACCGAAGACATCGAAAAGGCTCTCGCTTCCTTCGGCACCGACATGAAGACCGTCCGCAGTCAGGTGGCCGACAGCATCGCCGTCAGATCTTGGCGCGACACGGCTTTCATCAAAGATGCCGTGGCCACCGACGAAGAAGCCGTGGCCTTCTACGACAGTCATTTGGAGGAGGCCAAACACCCCGAGCAGGTTCGGGCCGTCCAAATCATGCTGCCCGTGCCCTTGAACAACGGCCAGGAGGACAACCAGGCCAAGGAAAGAGTCAAAGCCACCGCCGAAGCCATATATAAAGAAGCCGTCGAAGGGGCCAACTTTGAAGAATTGATGGAACGCTACATGGATCAGATGACCAGAGCGGCCACCTCCAACGGCCAGATGGGCTGGATAAACCGAGGCGGCAGCGGCTTCGAAGCGCTCGACGACGTTCTCTTTTCTCTGGAGCCCGGCGACATTGGCGGCCCGGTGGAATCGCAGTTCAGCTACCACATCGTCAAAGTTCTGGAAAAGCGGCCGGCCGGCATGATGACCTACGAAGAGCTGAAGCCGGACATTCTTGAGTATCTCATGTCCGTCAAAACTGACCAGCTGTTTATGAAGACTATCGCCGAATATAGGCGCCAAGCCGACATCGTCATCTTCGACGAGGCCTTGGCGGCCGCTTGGCCGGCTTACGAAGAAAAAACGCTCGCTCAGAGCAACTCCGCCGAGCAAGGAGCCGACCAGCCTCCAGCTGTTTCGAGCTCCCCGACCGAATGATTATTTTTTCGGCCCGCCAAAAATGAGGGCCGAGCCGTCGTCCAACCAGCATCGACAAGGAGCTATGAGGCATGTCAGGACATAATAAATGGAGCACCATAAAATACAAAAAAGGAGCGGCTGACGCCAAAAGAGGCAAGCTCTTTTCCCGTCTCATCAAGGAAATCAGCATGGCCGCCAAAGAAGGCGGAGGAGATCCCACCGGCAACCCCAGACTCCGGACGGCGCTCTTGACGGCCAAGGGAGCCAACATGCCCAAAGACAACATCGATCGGGCCATCAAGCGGGGGACGGGCGAACTCGAGGGCGTCAGCTACGAGCAGCTTTACTACGAAGGCTACACGCCCGGCGGAGCGGCCATCCTGATTGAGGTCCTGACCGAAAACAAAAACCGGGCCGCCTCGGAAGTGCGCCACACCTTCAGCAAGCACGGCGGGAACTTGGGCGAGCCTGGCTCGGTCGCCTGGATGTTCAACAAAAAAGGCGCCATAATCTTCGAAGGCGGAACGGTCACTGAAGACCAGGCCGTCGAAGTGGGCCTGGAAGCCGGGGCCGAAGACATCGTCGAGAGCGGGGACGCCATCGAGGTGCAGACCGCTCTCAGCGATTTCGAGGCGGTCAAATCGGCCTTCGACCAAGCCGGCATGGTCTACTCCACCGCCGAAGTCACCTTCGTGCCTTCCGTCAATCTGGAGCTGGAAGGCAAAGATCTCAACTCCGCCATGAAGCTGCTGAACGCCCTGGACGATCTCGACGACGTCCAGAAGGTCTGGAGCAACATAGACTTTTCCGACGAGTCGGCCGCCCTTCTGGACGAGTGATTTTTTAGGAAAAACTGAGCCCGGCGACCGGTTTTCGTCAGTCGGACAAAGGTTGAACGAGCCCCGTGAGCCAGTCGCCTGAAAATGGCCGCATCATCGGCATAGATCCCGGCAGTCTGCACACCGGCTACGGCGTTCTCGCCTGCCGGGGGGCGGAGCTCAAGCTGCTCGCCTACGGCGTCGTCTCGCCGAAGGAAGATTGGCCCTTGGCCCTGCGCTTGGCTCACATTCACCGGGCGATTATGGATCTTATGGCCGAACACCAGCCTTCGGCCATGGCCTTGGAAGAGGTCTTCACCTTCAAGAACCCCCGTTCGGCCATAAAGCTGGCCCAGGCCAGAGGCGTATCCGTCCTGGCCGCCGGTTTGTCGAACGTGCCCGTCTACGAATATTCTCCGACCTTGGTCAAAAGCGTCGTCGCCGGCTCCGGCCGGGCCGACAAAAAGCAGGTGGCCTACATGGTCGCTCAAATTTTTGACCTGCGAGGCCCGATAGGAGCTGACGCCTCCGACGCTTTGGCCATAGCCGTCTGCCACGCCGGCCAGAGCAACAGCGTCCTGACCGCCAAAGGCCTGGCCGCCGCCAGCCACAACCGAGCCTCGAGCTGGCGCAACCTCAGCCTGACCGATCTGGAGGCCTTAGGCTATAAAGTGGAAAAAAACCAAAGGTGATTGTTCTCTCTGCCCTCCGGGCAGTTTTTTTATTCCCGTTTTATTTTTCGGATTGGTTTTCGGAAAAATAATTTGTCGCCGTGGCTGGCGACAAAAAAAAACAACAAAATTTAAATTTAACAACTTTTAAGTTTTTCAGGTTTTTCAATGCTGGACAGGATCAAGGGAACTCTTGTGGAAAAATCGGCCGGCCGCGTCGTCGTCGACGTCGGGGGCTTAGGCTTGTCGCTGATGACGCCGCTGCCGACTTTCGCCCGTTTGCCTCAACCGCCGGCCGAAGTGACTCTGCTGACCAGGTTGATCATTCGGGAAGAAAGTTGGGACATTTTCGGCTTTTTGACCAAAATGGAAAGAGAAACCTTCGACATTCTCATCTCCGTCAGCAAGGTGGGGCCGAAGCTGGCCATGACCGTCATTTCGGCCATAGAGCCCGAGGAGCTGGCCCTCGTTCTGGTCAACCAAGATCTCGCCCGGCTGTCGTCCATCAAGGGCATCGGCCTAAAGACGGCGGAGCGGCTACTGGTCGAGCTGAAAGACAAGGCCTTGAAGCTGTCCGGCCTGTCCGAAGCTCCGGGAGAATCTCTTTCGGCTAAAAAAGAAGAGATGACCCAGGCCATGATCAATCTCGGCTACACGCGGGCTGAAGCCATAAAAGCCTTAAAGCCAGCCATAGACAAATTGGGCCCGGACGCCGACATAAGCTTGATTATTCCTGAAGCCTTAAAGTCCATGTCTCGCTGATTCTTCTCCTCGAGGCCTATCTTTCGGCCGAATAGTTCGGCCTATCGGTCGGGCCGAATTGATTTTGTCGGATAACTAAAGCCTCAAATGAGGCCAGCCAAGTCCGCAAACAGTCAGATCGCCTTTGCGCCTGTCTTCAAACGCCGCTCGACGTTTTTCTCTAATCGACGAAAAATATGAGATGCCGCCATGCCGCCTGTTTTTTCTCACTCCAGCCGCATCTACGCCACGACTTATCTGCGGTCGCTGCGCCTCCGCGACGAACACTTCCAAACCCTGAAAACCAACGGTCTTCGGCCGGAAATTTATTTTCAGTTCGGCTGGGACAAGCTTTCCTTCGTCGCCCATAAACAGCTGGCGGAAATAGTCCGCAACGAGTTCTCCGGCTGCGCCGTGCACCTCCCTTACGACGCCCAGATGAAGCCAGGCGAGGAAAACGATCGCGAGCTGACTCTTGACGCGCTCAGGCGCAGTTTGGAATTGGCCGAACTCTACGCTCCGGATCATCTGATTGGACACGTCTATTTCGACAGTTTGACTGACTCCATCTTGGGGGTCAGAAAATTCTACGGTCTCAAGAACGGCCCGTTGGACGCCGAGCATTTTCAGCCCGGGCGAAGGTTTCTCGATCTTTCGTTGGAATACTGGCGAATCGCTTTGGAGAATTCCGAGGCCGCCCTGTATCTGGAAAACACTCATGAACATTCGCCTCTGCCGATTTGCGTCTTGACCGATCTTCTACTGAAGGAAGGCCTGACCGAGGCGGCTTCGCCTCACCCCGTAGGCATCTGTCTGGACATCGGCCACTGGTTTCATTACGCCATGGGCCTCCATTGGGACAATCTCGTCGATTGGCTCGCCCTCCTCGGCACGAGGGTGAAACATCTCCACGTCCACGACAACAACGGCGAGTCGGATCAGCATCTGGGTTTGGGTCAGGCGAAATTGGATTTGCCTTTCGTGTGGAAGACGCTTCAGGTCTTAACCCCTCCGCCCAACTTCACTCTGGAAAACCATCGCCTGGACGGCCTTCTTTGCAGCCTGGCCTACCTGCAAAAAAAGCCCTTATTCTGATTTTTTGCGTTTGGGAGGGTTCGCTTCAGCTCTGTTCCGGTTAGAAGGGGCAAATTCCCGTCTTTTTGATAATCGCAAATTTTGATGAAAAAAAACTCCCCGTCCGAAGTCGGGGAGTTTTTTTTGGCCGAGCGTCGAACCGCGTCCCGACGCGGCTCGACGGAAAGGCGATGGCAGAAAGTCTTAAACCCCTCGGCCTAGCCAGCGGGAGCCGAAGCTTTCAGCCGGGAGAATCAGTCGTCAAAATTGCCGGCCGGACCTTTGTCCGTGTTGATGGCGGCGGCTTTTTCTTTGATCTTGGCCTCCGTCCAATTGGCCGGATCTTCCAGACGAGAGGCTTTGGGGCCAGGATCGCAGCCGCCGGCCTTCATGATGGCTTCGTAAGTCAACTTGGCCGTGCCGTCGGCGGAAAAGACCTTGGTCAGGAGATTGTAGACGAAATCTTCGACGGCCTTGGTCATCCTCTCCCGGATCTCTTTGG
>JAIRTO010000004.1 GCA_031254895.1 Deltaproteobacteria bacterium | reverse complement strand
AAATGCAAGGCCTTGCTGAAAAAAATAATCTCTGAAAATGGCTGGAAATCTGATTTGAAGGAAACTGAACTGCGTTTCATCTATGCTCTGCACAAGATCAGCGAAGAATTCAAAGACATTTTTCCTAATTGGGCCGCTTCCAAAAAACCGGCCCAGTGCCTTCCAAATTTGAGCCCTCATTTTAGCTGGCTGATCAATTCAGACCAAAATTGGCTTTTGCCTGCTTCCTTTTTGCCCGACGAACATCGAGACGCTCTTTTCAAATCAGGGATTTTGCGAGCTGTAAAGTTAAAAGAACCGCTCCATAATGACGTCCTCGATTCTGTAGATGCTGGAGTCTCCAGCCCGCCGGCCAGAAAGATGCGGGAAGCCCGTCAACCTGCGGAAAATCCTTCGTCGTCAAGTTCGACTAAGGACGACGCCAAAAGTGGCCTCAATTTAGGCGAAGATGCTAAAGGCCACGGCGCCGTCGGGCAAGGCGCTGAAGGTCATGAGGTCGTCGGCCAAGATGCTGACGGCCAAGACGTCGGTAGGCAAAGCGCTGACGACCAAGATGTCGGTAGGCAAAGCGCTGACGACCAAGATGTCGGCGGGCAAGATGCTGAAGGCTATGATGTAGGCGGGGAAGGCGCTGACGGTCATGAAGTCGACGGCCAAGTCGTTGTAGGCCAAGTCGTCGAAAACTGCCCGAAGTCGTCAGAAGAAGAACAGGAGGAAATCGCGGCGGACGGGAGAAACCAAAATGAAGTCGCCGAAAAACGTCCGGCGGCCAAGACGACCGATCCAGTTTTTCTTATCGGCAGTTTCGTCGATCGCCCCGTGCCTCAACTGGCGTCTCTTTCAAGTTTGTCTTTAACCAAACACGCCGCCATTTTAGGCGGGACGGGATCCGGCAAAACCGTTCTTCTGCGCAGACTGATAGAAGAAGCCTCCCTGGCCGGAATTCCCGTTTTGGTCATTGACGTCGCTGGAGATCTGACCTATTTGGGGCAGAGCTGGCCTAATCCCAATCTTAAGCTCGGAGACTGGCTGGAAGGAGATCTGGACAGGGCCAAAAAATACATAGCCAACGCCAATACGGTCGTCTGGACTCCCGGCAACAGCCAGGGCAATCCGTTGTATTTTTCTTCTGTGCCTGATTTTAGGGGCTTGCGGGACGAGCCAATGCGGCTTCAAGACGCTCAAGATATGGCTTTGGAAAGCGTTCTGTCCATCTTGAAAATTAAATTGGACTCGAGTCTCCGCAAAAGAGGCATCATAGCCGCCGCCATCGGCCATATGGCCGAGAGCCCGGAATTGGCCGGCGCGGGACTAAACGGCCTGAGAAACGTCTTGAGAAACATGCCACAGGATGTCATTGACAGTCTTGGCGACAAAACGGAAAAAATGGCCTCGGAGATGGCCAACGATTTGGCGGCCGCCGAGATCGTTTCTCCGGAGCTCAAAGAGCTCAGCGTTTCGGATATTTCTCTTTTGTTCAGAGGGCCGAAGGGCGAGCCCAGAATATCCGTGGTCAACCTCAATTGGCTCAATCAACTCGACAAAAAACTGTTGTTCGTCCAAAAAATACTGATGAACGTGTTCAGCTGGGTCAGCAGGCATTCCGGGCCAAGCCTCTCCGGTCTCATCGTCGAGGACGAAGCCAAGGTCGTCGCCCCCAACACTCAAGAAAAGGCGCCGGCGTCAAAAAAAGTCATCAGAAAAATGGCCGAACAGTTGCGGAAATACGGTTATGGTCTCGTTCTGGCTTCTCAGGCTCTCAAAAGCCTCGACTCCGCCATTTTGGCCAATTGTCACACGGTCGTCATCGGCCGCATGAACGCTATTGCCGACATTGACGAATGCAAGAGACACTATAATATTGCCGACGCGAAAAGCCTCGGCGCTGGGGAGTTCTACATCCGGGCGACCGGCGAAAGCGAGTCTTCAGAGAGTCCTTTCAGACGGATCAAAACGGCTTTGTGTCTTAGCCATCATCCTTCGCCGTCTCCGTCGGAGAGCGACATCCTCAGACTGGCCAGAGCCAGCAGAGAATATTGATTTTTGTCGTCCACGCCGCAAAGGTCTTGGCTCGCGACAAACATTTGGCTGTTTTTTCGTCTACGCGCTCGCGCCCGGCCCTAAAAATGCCGTTGTTGAACTGTTTGGCGTTTTTTACTCTAGGCGAATGGCGGAGCAAGACGGCTGAATGATCTCGGCGGATGAAGGATCTTTGGCGGATGGCGGAGCAAGACGAATGAATGATCTCGGCGGATGAAGGTTTTTCGGCTGGCGGCGGAAGGACGAAGACTCTTCTACAGCTGGCGTTTCTTTTGAAGGTTCTTGGCTGACGGCCTGAATCCTTGGCCTCTTCGACGTCTCTCTTTCAGCGAAAAGAGGGGAACAGAGCTACGATGAAGACGTAGTCTGTTCCCCTCTTTCGTTTTTCGGGGCGTAGTTTCTCCTTTCCGGACGGAAGGTCGCAACTTCAGGCGCCCATCCGCCAAATGCGCTGACGTCCGAAGGAAACGAACCGGACCGCCAGGTGATCCGGCCAATTTCCTTCTCTCGCCTCTGGGGCCAGAGGGAGGCGGAAAACTAGATTCAGGCGGAAGCCGGCTCGGTGGTCTGACCCAGAGGGCTGGTCGCCAGAACCTCAGGGCGGACCTTCTTCAGGAATCGGATGCAGAACAAGACGACGAATCCTTCTATGAGCACGACCGGCAGGTTGCCGATGAGGACTTCATAAGAAACGAGAAGGAACTGCGAGCCGGTCAGGTAGAGAGATGAGGCGACCAGAAGACCAGAGGCCAGGACGGGCAGACTTCCTCCCAAGTAAGAGCCGACGGTCGAGATGACGGAGTTCTTGCTGTTGATGGGAGCTCTGAGAAGAATTCCAAAAAGGACGGCCGGAAAAGCCATGTTGAAGGTGTTGATTCCCAAGGTGGTTATGCCGCCGAAATTGAACAGTATTCCCTGCAGGAGCAGTCCCAGAAAAATTATGGGAAAGGCGGACAGGCCCATAAGCACGCCAATTAGGCCGTTTAGGATAAGATGGGTGGAGCTGGGGCCTATGTTGACGTGTATGAGCGAAGCCACGAAAAAGACCGCCGACAATATGGAGGCTTTGGGAATGTCTTCCGAGCGCAGGCTTTTTAGTCCGGCCCATAGACCGCCGGCGGTCAGGACCGCGCCGGTCAGCAGCACTGGAGCCGACAAGACTCCTTCTGAGATATGCATGATTCAATCCTCTTTTGGCGACGGTTTTCGTCTATTGTTCCGTCCGGAAAGCCAGAAGGCGAAGCCGAAGAGTCCGGCCAGCCAGCCGAGGCCGCCGACGATTTCTTTGGCTGTCGGTCCCTGAGCGTTCTTTTCCGTCAAGGCTCTGGCCATCGGACCCAACTGAGCGCTCAGTTCCTGACGAACCATTGTTCTAAGCGATTCGAGATCAATTTCTTTTGGCAAGTCGGCTCCTGGCCCAGCCGGGAAGGAGGCGATCCCGGCTGTTTCAGGGGATTCGGCCGGAGCCGAGCCGTTCGATTCCAGGCTCGACGGCGACGCGCTGGAATCAAGGAGGTTAAGGGGAGGCAGGTCGACGACTCGGAGAAGAAAATCGGCTTTATGACCTTGTCCCGCTTCCACTACGAATGTCAGATCCGAATCCGTCCGGGGACGGGGAAAGCAGACCGAACCTTCGTCGTCCGTCACGGCAGAGTCCAAAACCGCGCCAGTCCGGTCGGTCATCGTCACCGTCCCGCCTCGGACTGGACTGCGTCCGGAGAAATAGCTGTCGGCGCAGATCGTCTCTCCCTGAGGCCAGGCGAAGATGAAGACGGAATGAGCGAAGGCCCTGTCGGTCCAAGCCAGCGGAGAAAGAACGCCAATGGCCAAAAGAGCCAAAAAGGCCGCGATCGGCTGCATCCCCGCTTTCATGAAGTCGTCCATGCCGCGCTGTCTTTACTTGGCGGCGTCGGCCGCCGGAACGGCCGGCAGGAACTCGTGAAAATAGACCCAGAGGACGGCGCCTAATTCGACGTCTTTTTCTTCGCCGTCTATGGGAAGCTTGAAGTCGGCGTCGTTGAGAGCGGCAAAACCCCACCAGCCGGCGACGGGAGGAGCGAAGCAGAAAACTCCGTTAGCGTCGGTCAGAACCACTTGAGTAACCATCGTCTCGAAGGGGGCCTGCCCGATCTTGTCGGGACCGGGATACCATTCGATCTCCACTTCTCCGCCGGCGACGGGCTGACCGTCAAGAAGCGCCCGGCCGACGAACACGTTGCCGGCGTAGACGGCGCCCGGTTTGATTAGAGGAACTATTTCCGTTTTTAGGCCAAGGGGTTCGTTCCAGCCTTCGTCGTCGCCGAAGGCGTCAACGTAGGCTTTGGTGTGGTGGATGATGAATTTGTCTTCTTCCGGCTCCCAGTAGGGTTCCGGCTCCATGACGAAGGCGTATAGGCCCGGTTTGGCTATCTTGTAAGGCAGACTGAAGGCTTGGAATCCTGATTGGTCGGCCCGTTTCAGCTGAGCCAGGACGTCTTGAGCCTGACCGCCGGAGAAGATCTGGAAAGATTTTGGAACCGCTAGGTTCATGCCTTGGTTTTCGAAGGGGTGCCAGAATTTGACTTCGACGGTGATGTCGGCATCAGCCGTCGTCATGACTGTGGGAGCGGAAGGGATGACCATGCCGAAATGGGCGGCGGCCGGGGAAACGGAAAAACAAATCAGAGCCGCCAGGATGGCCGACATGAACAAGCGTTTTTGGGAAGTCATTTTGTTCTCCAAAAAAAAAGTCCATAAATTAGCTTATGATTTAAAAATTCTGAATTTGCCCAAAAAAAAACGAAGTGCGCCATCCCCCCATGCAACTGGCGGCGGCGCCTTCGTGGCGATAAATCTGTTATGCAGTCAAAAAAGATTAGCTGGAGCAAGTTTTCTGGCTCAGACGACATGTCCAAGCCAAATGGCGGCGGCAAAGCGCGGACAAACAAAAACTTGCGCCTTTTGGTCTTCAGACCAGAGGCCCGACTTTATGGTCAGGTATTCAGCCTTCTTGGCATTAGAAGCATTCTGCCATAATGACGGCGAATATGTCAATAAAAAAGTGCGAGCTGCGAGCCGTCGGCGCCGAGAAATATTTTTGCGGAAGCGGCGAAATATGAAATATCCCCATGGGCGTTTTAAACCCGTTTTGGCGGCTGTTATAGCCGGGCCATTTCGTCTCGAGATGGCCGGCCACAATTGTCTCATTTTGCGAATAATCCCGCCCCTGCGGGTCAAAGCCGACAAAAATGACGGAAATCTCGTCAGGTTCTGTTATGGCTGGGCGAATAGCGCCAGCAGCAAGACTATTAGAAAAAAAAACTGATCCAAAAATCGGCGCGTTTTTGCAAGATAATGGTCGGGTTTGAGAGATTCCAAACTTTCTCGGCAAAAAGATCAAATTCTTGCCGTCTATTTCAAGACGCTCAAATTCGCCTTGAACAGCAAGCTAGCGAGCGAGCGAGCGAGCAAGCGTCTGACATTTTTTCGCTCCTCGACTTAGGCCAACACGTCGATCCGCCCGGCAAAGACTAGAACTGTCTTCTGGATCTTAGTTTCCGCCTCCAAAAAAAACTTGCCGACAAGTTTTATTCGATTTGCTTGAAGGCCTCCCATGGCTTATTGAGCCATATTCTTGTGGAGTTCTTCCATGTCGGAGGAAGAGTCGCCGGCAGGCTCTCCGTCTGACGCCGCCTCAGGCTTTTTGTTTTTCGAGACGGAACTCGGTTCAATAAAAATCATCGGCGTTGTTCTAGACGCGGACGCCAAGTCGTTCTTCCAGGCTAGGCTCTTGGACTGGAAAAGGATGTAGGCCAACGACAGAAACGTCAAAATGAAGGAATGACGACGATTTTCCTCATGCCCATGCAAAAGAAAGAAGCAGGTATGCTGATGGAGATTGGCCCCGAAGGCCGCCTTGAAGGCCGATCCGAAGAGGGCAATAAACGCCGATTTGCAAAATTCGGACAAAGCTTAGAGGTTTTTGGGCGAATCTCTTTGGTCAGCCGGAGTCGTTCAGGCGGTTAGTCGGACAGCAGGAGCGGGGCAAAGGCCTCTTTCACCTCCAGATTGGGCGAACCGAGACGAAATTTATCCGGGGCGTTCTTTTTCGGGATCACTTCTTTGATGGTCAGATAGCTGGTCTGGAACAATAAAATGTTTGGATCTACATGCTCGATCGCGTCGACGAAGAAGTCGAAGTTAGAGAATATAGGCGCATAGTCATCATTTTTTAATATAGGCGATTCGACAAGGAAACGAATTCTCTGCTTGTCGGCCGTCGACAGTTCCGTTAAAAAGGGCGGGGTTTCCGTCTCATGCCAGAAGCAGCCTACATCGCGCTCGTTGAAAAAGGAAAGAACGGACCAGGGATTAAGAACCTTGGCTTTTCTGTTCCAGGAGTAGCCGCCGTACCAGTCAAAAACAAGATCTTTTAGCTCTTCTCTGCCGCTGCCGGGTTTCATGACGCCTTTTGTCGTCAAAGCCTCCAACATGTCGGTAAGACGTTCATCCAAAAGCTCGTCGAGCTCGGCGCAGTCGAAGCCGCATATGTCGGCGAAATCGGAATGATAAGTCAAATCACGCAAGGCAATGGAACCTGAGAGGCCGGTTGTTAGGTTGAAACGGCCAACCCCGGTCATGAAGACGTGTCCCACTTTTTTAGAGTAGGCTTTTTTGGGCATTGAAAAATTTACAAAGAGGCCAACGGATGGCTTCAGCCAGATCTGGATTTCTTAAATTTTGGGCTATCGGGGCATCATAATCGTCGATGAGAATGACCACTTTTTTTCGTCGTTTTTTAGGTAAAGTTCGCAGATGAGATCGCCAAGAGCCTGAAGGCAGTCAGGAGCTCCTGAGATGTCCACGCCTTCATGCTGAGCAATATTACTCAAACATTCAATCAAACTCGCTTCCATCTCTTCAGGCGAGCTGCTTTTTATATTGCCCATGGACAGCTTTATGACCTGATATGGAGCCCAGTCGTAATCGGAGCCGTCGATCCACAGTCCCTTGAAGAGTTCTCTATGACCGAGGAGAATGTGTTCCAAGGCGCTCACGATTAGCGTTTTGCCGAAGCGACGAGGCGCGAGAGAAAATTAGGAATCGGCAACCGAACCAACTCGTATAGCAGTTTTGTCTTGTCGGCGTAGAAATAATCGTTTTGTCTGATGACGGCGAAGTCGTCGACTCCGAGGGGCAATCTTTTCATTATGTGTTCATCTCTAGCGACTTAGGCGTCGCGCGAAGTCAAACATTCAGGTTACGTCGAAGGCTGGCTGCAACTAAAGATGGCGGCCGCTGTTTCTGGCGCCGGATTTGACGCAAAGAAGTGAACCAAAAGTTCAAGCGGCTGAGGAAACTGATTGCCGACAATAATATCACGCTTAAATTTATTTAATCAAGTAAAAAAATAAATTTGCAGTAAAATTTCTTATTTCAGGCTCGACTTAACGAATGCGTGTCATCGCTAAGCGTCATTTCTTGCCCAGCGGGGGGCAGAAGTTTTTTCGCTTCTCGATCTCCATCAAAACGTTGGTCCGGCCGCTTACGACCAGAGCTGTCATGTAGACCTTTTTTCCGTCTTCCAAGTACTTGCCGACATATTTATTTCCAATTTGCTTCAAGGCCTCTCGGGCCTTTTGAGCCATATTCTTATGAAGCTTTTCCATATCGGCGGGAGAGCGCTCGGCGGGTTCTCCGTCCGATTTAGTTTTAG
>JAIRTO010000374.1 GCA_031254895.1 Deltaproteobacteria bacterium | reverse complement strand
CGCTTGAGTCCGTCCGCCAGACCTGGCCATTTTGCAAAATCCGAATGTGCCGGGGTTCAATGGAGGTCAGAATCTGCGGACTGTGAGTCGTGACGATGAACTGAGCGTTGGGGAAAATGCGCAAGAGAGTCGGCAAAACCGTTTGCTGCCAGGACGGATGAAGGTGCAGCTCGATTTCGTCGATTAAAACTATGGCCTGGGAATGCAAAACTGTTTGCCCTTCGCCCCAGGCGACGCGCGAGTTGGCCGCCGCCATGCGCCTGGCCAAATCCAGGCTCAAAGCCAGCATGATTTGATGGCCCTCGCTCAGTTGCTCGAGCGTGTAGGCGTCTTTGGAGCCTTTCTTGGAGACGACGAATCCAGATTGGCTTATTCTGGGCGATTCATAGCTGCCCAAAACCATAACGATCGCCTGACGGACCGTCTCCAGCTCGGGGATCCTGTAATCATGATCCTCATCGCGGACAATCCTGGCTTCTTTGGCGTCTTGGACGCTAAACCAGTCCAGAGCGTTGTTGAGATCTATTTCCCGCGAGAAGGCGTTGATGAAAGCGGTCTCGAGGTCTATTTTCTTGTGATCTTCAAAAATTGATTTTATTTGTGGGATAGCGCGTTTTGACTGATAGTAGACCAAAATGGGCAATCCGACTTCTGAAGTTTCATTTTTCCTTATTTCGCAAAATCGCGTCACGCTGCGAATAAAGTCAACATAGTTCTGCTTGTCCAAATCTTTAGCTATGTCGCCGAATATGTTTCGGACAAATAATAATTCAAAATTTGGCGTAATTGGAGCATTATCGTCAAAAGATGATTTCAATTGAACCCGCAGGCCCATGTCGTTTTCGTCGTTCAGAATATCCGAATTTTTCATTGACAGCAAAGTCGCTTCTGGGATATGCCCAAGGGAAACTTGTTCCAAAAGAGAAGTAAACCCAAGGCAAATCTTTTCCAAATAATAGGCCAGGGCATCCAAAACAGCCGTTTTCCCAGACCCGTTGCGTCCGACCAAAACCGTCAGTCGTTCGTCGAAATTGATCAACAGGTCGGCGAAACAACGGAAGTTTCTCAGCTTTAGCGATTCCAATTTCATGGTTAATCTCCCGAAGCTTCAATTATACCATGAAATCAAAAAAAAATCATAACAACAGAGGAACAGAAATGCCGAAAGCGTCAAAAACGTCGCGTTGAGCTTGGCTGAGCGGGAAGATAATTCCATCTCCCTTCAGATATTGAACGTCCTGTCCAGCCAGCAGATTCAGCATCTCCGTCATGGAGAATTTTTGGAAAAGTTTTTTCTCAGCCATGACCTTATGAATTTCCGCCATGAGGATCGAAGCCACGAATCCCAAGAACATTTCGTTGTCCCGGCTTTGCTCGCCGTAGGTTCTGCGCCTCTTAAACTCAAGGCTGTTTGTAACCCTTCGGAAACTTTTTTCGACGATATATTTGTCGCGGCAGATTGTCAAGGCTTTTTTGGCGTCGCTGACGGAGTCGCTTATGAGCGTCAACCAGCCGGCGGCTTGAAGTTCTTTTTCGATGACGTCTTTCTGGAAGGACACCGACCAGCCGCCGGGAAGTTTCTCGGATTTTTCAAAGGAGAGATAACGCGTGAAAGCCCGCCTGGTTCTGTATTTCGCCGGCTCCGTTTCAGCCAATTCCTTTAAGCGCGTCATTTCGCCAAAACGGCTTTCTCGAAGGTCATTCGCTTTCTTCGCGTTGAAGTAAACATGAGCGAACAGGTCATTGTCTTGATCCCAAGGCCTAACCATAGTCGTGGCCCTGATGGAGACGCCGTCGATAATGAGGTTGCTTTCGAGGCGGTCTATGTCGCGGCGCGCGTCGTTAACCAGATCTTTCGCGAAAGCCGCCGCGAACGGGACGGCCTGTAGAAAGCCGGCCAATAGAAAGCCGGTTTGTTCGCTTTTAGGGCGGCTGAGCATTTTGGCGACGTTTTTGGGGCTGTAAGCGCCTTTGTCCAAGACCGCCACTATTTTTTTCTCTCCAGAAATGGCGCGGAATTTTGCCAATGTCTTCCGCCGCGATGAAACGTCCCGTAGGCCGCCGTCGAACATTTCTTGGCCAATAGGAAGTTTTCTCGACTCGCCGAACAACATGCTCAAGTTGATTTGCGGAAGTTTTTCTTGGTCGGCTCCCCGCTCGGCCTCATCGACGAGTTCCGAATAGGCTGATTCGAAAGCGATGTCAAAGGCGAGATATTCCGTCTCTTCGTCATTTCTCGATTGGCCCCATAAGGCATAAAATTGGCGTCGTTCCGGCAAACTTAATTCTTGCGTCAGATCGACGATCCGTTCCGGCGACATGTCGGAAACTATCGGCAAGTCATGACGGCTCAGCCAATCATTAAAAGAACTGAGCGGTTCGCCGGAGGCGACCACGAACATGGCCAGAGCCAGCGTTTCCGGCCATCTAAAAGGAAGCGCGGATTCGAGAACTTCGGTCAACCCGACCTTTTCGGCGACTTTTTGGAGGAAATAGGTCAGGCCATAAGATTTGACGGTGGATTCGCGGATGTCGTCAATGGAATAACGCGGCTCCTTGGCGGCGACGGGCGGCAGTTCCTTTCCTTCAGCCTTGCACGACTCGATGTAGCTTTGTTTGTAGATCTTTTCGCCGGTCTTCGGATCTATCTTGCCGATGGGGATTCGTTTTTGTCGAGGTTTCCCGTCAACGTTCCGATAACCTTTCGCCAGATAGATGTATTGATGTTTCCCTATTTTTTGCACCACCTCGTAGCTCATTTGCCGCTTCCATAAAGGTGTTGAAATTATTATAACGCAACAATCGATTTTTGAGTTTACGTAAAATATATGGACTGAGGTTTATTTGAGTCCATTGATGTCATTTGGCTTTATTTTTTGCTCTGTATTGAATTTGCAAGTTTGCCAAGACCTTTCGTTCCAAAAATTCGACATCGTCGCCTTTCCCCTATAGGCGTTCGGCGGCTGCGGCCCCATCGAATTGATTGCGGACAGACGCGACCTCCGGCGGGAGGTTTAGCCTCCAAGGGCTTTTTCGTTTTTTCTCTCTTCCAAAGGATAGGGCTTAGAAAAAGCTCCAAAGCGCGAAGACGACGACAAAGTCCCTCTCGGGGCTTCGTCGTCGTCCGTTTAATCGCGTCGGCGTCGGAGATTCGTCACGCCGGCGTCAGAGAGTCGACGAAAAAGCCGTCTCAAGAGGAGAGGGCGACCCAGGATTTGAAGGCGGAGGGGTTCTTCGACTGGATCAGGACGTCGCCCGGCCCGGTGAAGCGGCAAACCAGCATCTCCCCGCTAGTCAGGCTGTTGATGATGCCGCTGGCCGCTTTTTCGATCTTGTAGTTCATGGTCGCGGGCCAAGCCACCAGGTGGCCGTTGTCGATGATCCGCTCTTCCCCGGGGCCAAGACGGATAGGATGAATGGCTCCGAAGCAGCTCAGAAAGACGATGCCCCGGCCTTTGGCTTTGAGGATGAAGAAGCCGGCTTTGGAAAACAGTCCTTTGGCGACGTTCTGAACCGAGGTGGTGACTTCGATGCCGGAAGTTGAGGCCAGATAGCCGTTTTTCTGGATTTGCAGCTCAAAGGTGCCGTCGAGCTCATAAGCGTGGATTCCTCCGGGCACGGCGTGGGTCAAAAGGGCCTCTCCCGGCCCCCGGGTGGCGGTCAGGGTCTGAAAGAACATGGACTCGCCGCTCAGCTTGCGCGTCAAGCCTTTCAGCAGGCCGCCGTCCATTTTGCCGGCGATGTCGATGGTTGCCGACATGGAGACCATGGCGTCCGATTCGGCTTTGATGGTTTCTCCTTTCTCAAGTTGGACTTTAATCATTGGGAAAGCTTGATCGTAGAGGATCTCGTATTGCATGAACTCGTTCTCTTTCTGGCCCTGGCGGTTTTGGCCGGGCCAATTTGTTAGGGTGATGAAAGGCCGCAAAAAACCGACGTCAATTCTCGGCGAGAAATTGACAAAAGACTGACTCGTCAAAAACGGGCGCGATTTCTTACGGCAAGACTTCTATGGGAATGCTGGCCGCCGTTTCCGCCTTGTTGGACGGACTGGCTGATGACAAGACTCTGACCTCGTAGCGTCCCGGATGGTAGGGGGCGTGCAGGACGAAGGCTTCTTCAGGGGAAGATATCCGGATATAGAGCTTGTAGCTCATGTGTTCCGCGTTTTCGGGGAAAATCCCGACAATGGCTCCTTGATCCACGAGACGCTGGGGGAGCTCGGAGATTTTGACTTCAAAGCCTTCGCCGGATTTAAGCTGAAATTTGGAGACTTCCAGAGGGAACGAACCGACGGAGCCGGTCGAAACGGTGAAGGCGATGGCCGAACTTAGCCATTTATCGTTGGCCGAAACTTCGAAGAGTCTCAGTTCATATTCTCCGGGCTGGTCGGGGGCCGTCAGGGCCAGATTCTCGTTCGAGAGCTCGGCGGCGGACAGAAAATCGTTCTCGGCCGCATCCTTGGCGGCGATGGCCAGAAGCTGGCCCCGAACGTTTTTCTCCGGTTCGGCGATGGTCAAAACTATTTTTTCGCCGGGATGGAATTCCGCTTTCGGCAGGCTCAGAAAAACGGCTTCGATCGTTCGATCCGCAACGTCGGCGCCGGCGTCGGCGGCCGCGTCAGGCGGAGCGGAGATCGTCGGCAAAGACGGCTTCGCTTTGGGAGCCGTCGGGGCGTCGAAGGTTCCGAACAAGATGAGAATACCCAGCAGGGACAAGAGTCCCAAGCCGGCTAGAACTTGTTTCAGGCTTAGAGGGTATTTTTTGACCGCGCGCGGCGTCAAAGGGGTTTCCCTGGAGGCGACAGGGCCTGGTCTGGGCATATCGAGCTCCTTCAAGAAATGCAGGATGCTTTTGTATATCATTTCCGGGTCGGCGACTTCGAAGATTCCCGGCCCAAAACTGAGAGCTTTTTTCAAATTGGGCGGCAGAACGTCCGGGCCGTCCAAATACACGGGCAGAACGGTTATGTTCTCCGCTTTGGAGAACTCCAAAAGATGTCGGCCATACCGTGAGCCGGCCAGATCGTCGGAAATGAAGACGACCAAAACCCGGCAGAGGGAGACGGCTTTTCGGAGGGCCGGCGACCAGGAGGAGGTCAGGAGGTGAGCCTTGTCGAACCAAATGTCGTAGCCGCTAGATTTAACCGCGCTGATGATGGGCAGGACATGGGCTCTGTCCTGATGGTCGAAACTGAACAGGACGAAGGGAGAGCCGTCCAAGGGACTCCTTTGTTTGAGCAGTTTTTCTTCCAATCTCAGCATTTCCGCCTCCTTGACGGTCGTCGAGAACAGTGCGTATGTGCCTGGGCAGGCGAACGAGAGAGAACATCTCGGCTCGATGACGATTTGCTTTACGTTTTTAGGGTAAAGAACCTTTTTTTGCCGAGCAACAAGTCGACCGAGCAACAAGTCGACCAATTTGAAGCCGGTTTTAGGCCGGTTTAGCCTAACTTGAAAGGCTTAGCCGATTCAGTCGGCTTGGAAGGCTTAGCCGGTTCAGCCTAACTTCGAAGGCTGAGCCGATTCAGTCGGCTTGGAAGGCTTAGCCGGTTCGG
>JAIRTO010000343.1 GCA_031254895.1 Deltaproteobacteria bacterium | reverse complement strand
TTCATTCGCTACTTTCGTTTCCTTCTTTCGCTTCCGTCCCGGAGCGAAGTTTTCTCCTCCTCTTTCGCCGTCGTCAAGATCTTCCCTGCATCGTTTCGATTCGTCGGCGCCAAGGAGTTCGCTCGTCTTCCAGGCGTCTTTTGTTCTTCCGCCTTCGGGCTTGTGGAAGAACAGTCTCGGACTTGACTTTTAGACGAGTCTAGACTCGTCTAGACCCGTCGCCGAACTGAAGAAGAGGGGCTCGTCGGCTTTTCGTACCATTCTTCGCCGCATTTTGATACAATATCGGCGAAGTCGAATCCATCCGCCTTTCGCCGATTGGTCAAAACGGCGGCCCTAACGCCCCCGTCGGCGGGAGCAGGCTAGCCGTCTTGGCCTTGGCTGCAATCTCGGCTTCCATCCTGGCCTTTTTGGGAAAATCCATGCCCAGAAAAAAAAATGCCGAAAAACCCGCTCTTCCTGCCGCCCCGGACAATTCGATGACGGACGTCGAAGAAGCGAAGATCGTTCACGAAGAAATGTTCGGGGATTTCGGCTCTCATCCGCTAAAGGCCGAGCCGACGACGTCAGCCGAACAGGCGGAACCGTCTTCGTCAGGTCAGCCGACCGAAGCCGACTCTCCTTCGACGGCGTCTTCGGCCGATCTCGGTCCTCTGGCCATTATTTTGGCCGCCGGTCGGGGAACTCGAATGAAGTCCTCCGTTCCCAAGGTGGTTCATCGGCTCATGGGGCGCCCGATCGTCGCTCACTGCGTCAATGCGGCGAAATACCTAAACCCGTCTAAAATCGTCTTAGTGGTTCCTCCCGCAGACGACGGCGTCATAGCGGCCGCCGAGAGCCGTCTCGCCGAAGGCGAGCTTCTGACGGCCAGACAAATGGAGCCTCTAGGCACCGGCCACGCCGCCCTCAGCGCCTTTGAGGCGGCGCCTGACTACGCCGGAACCGTCTTGATCATGCCTGGGGACATGCCGCTTTTGTCGCCCCAGACCCTTTTGGATTTTCTTGACGCCCACAAAGCCCTCGGAGCCGATTTGAGCGTCTTGACCACAAGAGTCGCCAATCCTGGCGCCTACGGCCGCATTATTCGGGATCAGTCCGGCTGGCTGGAGAAGATAGTGGAAGCTCGGGACGCCGACGAAGAGCAGTTGGCCGTCGACGAAATCAACGGCGGCGTGTACGCCGCCGAGGCCGAAACGTTATTTGCCGCCCTAAAGGAAATAAAGCCGGAAAATGCCCAATCGGAGTATTATTTAACCGACGTCGTCGAGATTTTCCGAAAAAAAGGCTTGCTCGCCGCCGCCGTCGAAGCTTGGGATCCCGCCGAATTTCAAGGGATCAACGACCGCCGCGATCTGGCCTTGGCCGAGACTGTCATGCGTCGGCGCATCAACGAAAGCTGGCTCCTGGCCGGCGTGACCATGCTCGATCCCGATTCCGTTTATATCGAGCCGAGCGTCCGTCTAGCCGAAGACGTGACCTTAGGACTTGGAGTCGTCCTGACCGGCCGGACCAAGATCGAGAAAGGGGCCAGCATCGGTCATTACTCCTGTCTGAACGACGCGCTCGTGTCGAGCGGAACCGTCGTCGCCCCATATTCGTGTCGGAGCGATTGCCGCCTCGGCGCCGAACCGGGCCGAACGAAAAAAACCGGCCCGAAAGACCTCTGAAAAACTTCGACTTGCGCCAGGGGGCATTTTTGGCCGCCTTCCGCAGAGGCGCCGGTTTTTCGGTTTGTCGTCGATGGTTTCATTGAAAATCCAGTTTCTTTGTTCTCCATTGGCTCTGAAACAAGCGACGGCGGCAAGGCTGGAGCTTCCTTGACGACTCCAGCTCGTCCCATGGCGCTTTTGGCTTCCGTCGACGGGCGCCTCGTTTCGCTCTCCGCCAAAATTGCCGGATGTCTTTAAACCAAGCTCGTTTAGGCAAAGCCCAGTCAGGAAAATAACGGCGAACCCTGCTAAAAGACGCGCTCAATCGTTCAATCCCGTCAGCGTTCCTTACTGTTGACGCCTCGAGATTTTCCTGTCCTGGCTTCATGAAAATCTCCTTCCGTCATCACGGCCCGCGCGGCTTCGGCCGGTTTGGTCTCAGGCGGCTTTCGGAGCCGGTTCCCCGCTTGTGCTTGCCCTTGGCCGCGCTCAGCCCCAGGCCTTCAGGCCGGCATAGATCCGTCGCTTCGAAGTCCAGAGGTTCCCAACTCCGGAGCCTGGCTCCAATATCGAAAAATGACCGTTCGGCGCTGTTTTTCAGGCCCATGAGCAAAACATGATGGGATCGGCCCAAGGGAAAAATCAGCGAATGGCCCAGAGTTCGTCCGCGCGATCACGGCAAGGGCAACCTGGGTCAATTGGTCAGACAGCGTCTGACCAATTGACCCAGGCCATGATTAGCCGGACGCCGTCTGACCAAGCCGGGCGGCGTATTCTAGATGAAGCGCCTCCGCTTTTTGAATTTGAAGGCGACGGGAGCCGTCAAAGTGGCAAAGAGAACGATCATCGAGGGTCAAAGAGAACAAAAGTCAAACAAAGAGAGGCCAAGTTTCTTTAACATGACTTCTCAGTTATTATATGAACAACGTCAATTGTTTGAATTGTCCGATTTGTGCGCTTGCCTTCCATTTTGATTCATTTCCTGAATCGTCCCCTCCTTGACCAGCGTCGCCTCACAAAATGACGGTCTAGCGAACGGATACGGAAGCGTCGTTTAGGTTTTTTTGATTTATTCTGATTTTCGTGTTATCATTGCATTTAAATTTAATGTATTGTCATATATTATATAGTGTTTAGTGCTAAATTTAAATTAATAGTCTTTTTTGTGAAAATATCATTGACTTGTTCTCAAATGTTTTTATTTGTCCTTATTTTGGCGGTAAAATGACGGCGCCGAACAATCCGCGAGCCCCTGGCGGACGGTTTTTTCGGCCCGCCTTCAATCGCCCTGGCTTGATTATCGTTCGAGGAAACCCCTTCGAGGGGTTTAAAATAAAAAACAACCGGCGTCCGCGCTTCCAAAAATCGGCTTTTTTTGCTAAAATATAATGGCTTTATGCCTCTGACAGCCAAAAAGCCTTTTTGATTGCCGACGCCAGCCGCCTGAGGATGAAAAAGCTTCGGCAGGCTTCGCATTTCCTGTTTCGACGAATTCTCGGCGAGGCGGGCATAAAGGTCCATAGGGACCTTTTTTCGCTATGAACAGCCATCCCCAAAGTCCGCGCTCGCGGACCGGCTCTTCTTGAGGGAGACCAAACGTCAACGAAAATTATTTGAGGAAAACATGAAGAGCGACAGACAGGAAACGTCCAATATGTCCAAAAATGGCCAAGAACCTTATTTTTTGCAGGAAATTCAAGAACAGCCGAAAGTTATCTCCAATACCTTGTCGCAGTATTTGAAGCCCAATTATCAGCTTTCCATGAAGATCAGCAAACAGCCGGTGGGCGACATAGATTTGTCCAAAATTAAAAAGGCTTACATTACCGCCTGCGGCACCAGTTATCACGCCGCCTTGAGCGCCAGGTACATATTTGAGGAGCTGGCTTCGATCCCGACTTTGGTCGAACCTGCCTCCGAGTGCGGTCGCCATCAGCTTTTGGTCGACAAGGACACTCTGGCCATAGCCATCTCTCAGTCCGGCTGCAGTCAGGACACGCTGGCCGCTTTGCAGCTGGCCGCCAGTCGCGATGCTTTCACTTTGGCCGTCTCCAACGATCCTGAATCTCCTTTAGTCGCTGCGGCCGAAGGTCATTTGCTCACTCTGGCCGGCAAAACTCAATCGAAGTCTTCCACCAAGGCTTTCACGACCCAGTTGCTGGTTTTGTCTCTCTTGGGTCTGCGGCTTGCCCAAGCTCGCAACTGTTTGACCAAGGAGCGCTGGAAAAGCGAGTTCGAGGCCGTCTCCCGCATTCACGAGTACACAAGATTCGCCTTGGACAAGGCGGCGAAGGGCCCGACCCTGAGCTCCATTGAAAACGGGACGGCTCAGAACGTCCCCGGAAACGGCTCCGCCGCCTCGTCGCCGGAGAACTGGCCCCATCTTGTCGCCGCTGATCTCGGCGCGGCCGCGAAAATGGCCGATACAGGAGCGATTCGGAGCCTAATCGAAAACGCGTCTCCTTTGGCGCCCATAGTCGAGCTCCTGAAGAATCATTCCAGCTGTTTCATCTTGGCCAAAGGGCATCTGTGGCCCATGGCCTTGGAAGGAGCTTTGAAGCTCAAAGAAGTCGCCAAAATACACGCCGAAGGGTATCTGGTCGGCGAATTTGGGCACGGTCCCCTGGCCCTGGCCAACGAAACCACGCCCGTCATAATCTTTTCCTTCGGCGACGAGGACAATCATAACGACATGCCTTTGGCTTCCGCTCTCAAAGAAAGGAAATGTCCTCTTATCCTCATTTCCGAGGAAGGTCCGAACGAGGACAAGGCTCTGAGAAGCATGGCCGACCATTTTTTGCCTCTGCCGATCGTGCCGAGCTGGATCAGACCCATGGTCGCCGTGATTCCTCTGCAACTCTTGGCTTTCGAGCTGGGAATCGCCAAAAATATGGACGTCGACAACCCGGGCGGCACCTTGTCCTCGGAAATTCACAGTCACGGTCCCGTCGCTTTCAACGGCAAGAAAGCCAACGGGCATTCCCTTTTTGTTTCGAAATAGCCGCTTTCGTTGAGGTGAAAGTCTCGTTATGAGGGTCTTATCTGGGATACAGCCGTCAGGCAATCTGCATATCGGCAATTTTTTCGGCATGATGCGCTCTATGATCAAATGGCAGGAAAAGAGCGAGCTTTTTTGCTTCATCGTCAACCTTCACGCCTTGACCACGGTGACCGACGGAACCAAGCTGGCTCACAACACCATGGAAGCGGCCATGGACTTTCTGGCGCTCGGTCTGGATCCTGAAAAAAGTCTGTTCTGGGTCCAAGATGACGTCCCCGAGCACGCCGAACTGACTTGGATCCTTTCCAATCACACGCCCATGGGGCTTTTGGAAAGAAGCCACTCGTACAAGGACAAGCTGGCCAAAAACATGCCCTCGAACCTCGGTCTCTTCGCGTATCCGGTTCTCATGGCCGCCGACATCCTTCTGTATCAGGCCAACCTCGTCCCCGTGGGCCGCGACCAAAAGCAGCATCTGGAGATCGCCCGGGACATCGCCGGCTCGTTCAACCATATCTACGGGCCGACCTTCGTCCTTCCGGAGCCTGGCATCGACGAAGATATGGCCGTCATTCCCGGTCTGGACGGCCAGAAGATGAGCAAAAGCTACGGCAACGCCATAGACATTTTCTTGACCAAGGACGAGCTCAAAGCCAGGGTCATGGCCATCGTCACCGACGCCAGGAAGGTCTCGGAAGTCAAAGACCCGGACTCCTGCAATCTCTTCGGCATCTACAAACTCTTCGCGGATTCGGACGGACAGGCCGAATTGCGGGAGAGGTACTTAAAGCCCGGTCTAAAATACGCCGAAGTCAAAAAAGAATTGGTCGAGATAATCTGGAACTACTTCGCTCCATACCGGGAAAAACGCGAGGCTCTGGCCAAAAAGCCCGACACCGTCCGCATGATCATGGCCGAAGGAGCCGTCAAAGCCCGCAAAGTGGCCACCATCACCATGGACATGGTCAAGGAGAGAGTCGGTCTAATTTATTGATCTCGCCCGCCTTCCGGCTCTTGAAGGGTTTTTTGCCGTCTGGAGAGCGTTTTGCTCCAAAAAGCGCCTCTCGCCTTTCGAAGTCGCCAAAAATTTGAGTATCTTTAATGTTTCATTTTTGGCGATTTGAAGATTGACGCGCTCCTATATTTCCTCTCCAGACGGGAGATTCGTCCTCTGACGGCCGGCTTTTTTCGCTCCGGCGGCGCGTTTGAAGGGCGAGCCCCTTTTCGTTCCTCTGCCAAATGATGAAACGAGGGCCTGACATTTATTACTTCCTTGGCGCGGAAAGCTCCTGATTTCCGCTTTCCGGCTCGTCCAACCTCCGCTTTCCGGCTCATCCATCAATAGAAAATTTAATAAAAAGCGACGAATGACGAGGCGCCGTTCGTTTTTGGCGCGGTTATCCGTCTCGACTCATAAAACTAAAAATCGGGCTGGAACCGCAATCAAGTCAAATCAACTCAACTCAAACCAAACCAAACCAAATCAAACAAAATCAAACCATAACCAAAGACTCAAACAATCGACGGCTTTTCCTGACTCCTTAAAACGAAAAAGCCGCTCCAAGCCTTTCTTGGAAGGCTTGGAGCGGCTGAGTTTTTTTGGTTTCTGGCAGGCGAGAGCCGCAGCTCTTTTAGCTGCGGCTCGTCGGCGTCTCGAGCCGAAAGTCCTGTCGAATGCCGGCAGGACCATTTTGGCCTTTAGTAATTTACGTAAGCGGGCTGCTGCGAAACGTGAATCTCCACTCGACGGTTTCTGGCCCGTCCGGAGCTGGTGGCGTTGTCGGCAATGGGCTCAAGTTCGCCCCGGG
>JAIRTO010000278.1 GCA_031254895.1 Deltaproteobacteria bacterium | reverse complement strand
AAAATTATGCCGGCAAACAAAGCCAAACAAGGCGAGCAAGCTAAAATTGTTTTCTTCATAAGGCATCTCCTTGACGGCAATCGCCGCGAAAAAAAAATTGCCAGCTCCAAATCAGAGCTGCGGCTCTTTGCCCGGCCGCCAGGCATTACGTTCCTATAACGCGCTCATAGCTTTGGCTCACGTCGGCAAAGGTTCACTTCTGGCTCGACATAGACTTCTGGCTCCGAGACCGCTTTTTCGTCGACCGAACCAGACAGCGGCGAAAAAAATGACGGCGGCGGTTTCAGTTATGGCTGTCCTTTTATCGCTCCAACCTACCGCGTCAAGATGGACACGATCCGCTAGAAAGAGAGACTCGCATAGCTTCAGCTTTAGCAGATGTCCTTGTCCAGACGCATGAACACGTACCGGGCGGTGCTCATCCATTGAAGGTCGAGAGGGATCCGCCGGCTAACTCCGTGGCAGTGCCAGAGGCTTCAAGGTCAAGTCAGGCGGCATTCCAGTGGCCTGGCCGAAAATGAAATGTCCTTTGTTCAGACTGAGAGCGACGGTCTGCCGTTTTAACACACTGTCCAACGAAACGTAGGAAATAAACGACTTCGCCTGAGAAAAAATGCCGGCAGATGACGTTTTTGCGCACCTTTGCGCCCGAAAAGACGAAGAACCTTTTGAGGCGGTTTGCGGCTGAAATTTGTCCGAGATGTTTTGGACAACGTCACCATGAATCGCCCCATTTCGACGAAATCGTCCAGCTTTCTAGCAAAAGACGGCACGATCCGCCGATTGGCCGATGACCTGTCCGACTTCGGCGTCGGCCATCAAAAAGGCTCAAGAGCCAATGCCAAGAATAATGAAGAGCTTCGTAAATATCTTTTTCCATCAACGGAAAAAGGGCTCAATACGAAACTTTCACGTTATATGCGCCGTACAGTTCGACTGTCGCGCCGTTGGACACTTCTTTCTCGGCGCAAAAACAAATCTCTTTGCCGCTCGCATCGGTTCCCCACAAAAACACCCACTCGTCGTAGTTGGAGAAGTCGTGGAGTTCCGCTCCGTTATCGAGCTTGCCGGCAAAGAACACGTCTTTGACGTCGTCAGCGACCAAGTGTTTTAGGTTGTAAATTGGACCGCCGGTTTTGTTGACTATAGTGATGTTGGAGACGGGTCTGGCCGAGGCTGGAGAGGTCATGACCGTGACTAGAAATGCGAGAGACATAGCCGCCGCCATGACCAACGTGAAGATTTTTTTGTCTATTATTTTATGTCGTTCCATTTGAATTTCTCTTTTATTGCGTTTAATAGTTGAGATTATAATTTTCATCTTATGACGCTTGCAGCGGCATAAGCCCTACAGATTTCAAATAATCAGCCGGAGCAGAGATTTAGGAGCATTATGACAACTTAACCCACCGGCCTAGTGTCTATGCGGATTGAATAACCGTCTCCGCTATTTGACTTTTTGGCTCCGTAAAAGCGAATAACGCGCAAATTCTTCTGTTTTGTCTTCGGTTTGCCCTCTCCTTCGAACTTGAAGATGTCGTCGACCACCCAGGCAGTCGTCGTTTTTTGGATCGACCCTTTGTCAACGTAAGTAAGATTTCCGTTGCGGGCGGCATAATAAAAGACGGGTTTGGGATCAACGTTATAGATTATGATTTTCATGGTTGTGTTGCCTTCAACCGTATACCAGCCTGCCGTCGTCCAAAGGCCCGTGCTTCTGTCCGTATAGCAGAAGGCTAAACTGACGGGGTTGTCGAGAGTATTGTTAACTAACACCTCTGCCGCCTCGGCTCTTGATATGTTCACGCCGAAAACCAAAAAAGCCGTCAGAAACATCATGGCGAATTTTCTCTTGCCATCAATTATCAAATTCATTTAACCCGCTCCTTAAAAAGATAAGTAAAAAATGTGAGGATAGCCGGAGCAATTCTTCAAAGAAATACTCCGCGCAACTATTGAAGGAATTGTTTTCGAGCGATATGGCTGTCAGTCAATTAGCTCGCCTTAAGAGGCGAGATCGAAGCCGATCTCGCGATCTTGCATAGGGACTGCTCAAAGGGTGGCGAAGGCATTGTCGAGCCGGCAAGCCTCTCCGGCCGGATGAATATTCTGTTTCTTTTTCGGTTGGCACACATTTTCCAACGAACGGCCACAGAAAATATGCTCTCGGGATGGCTTTATTGACTAGCCTGGGAGGCTGAAGCCATTGTTTTCGAACAAGGCCCCGGCCGGACGAGGCTACTTATCGATTCTTATTAGGCCGGATGGGATCAGCCTAGTCGCGCAGGACGAGCATAAGATGGAAGTCTGCTCCGGTGGAGATATTTGCGTAGTCCTCGGAATAACTTGCCGCGAAACGGGCGGTCGATCCAAACGCAGCGCCAGAGTGGCGGTTCTGGACGGCAAAAAGGGTAAAGTAAAATCTACTCTTTCCTTACGTCGCTCTCGCCGTCGGCGGCAGGCGGCGACCCAGTCCCCAAAGGGAGAGCCAGCTGGAAAAGGACTTTGTTCAAGAGAAGCTCCGCCATCAGGCGCTGGATTGTCAGGCGGCCATATTCTCCTCAATTTTCGGCGTCACGGTCAGCCAGGATATTCTGCCTTGACAACGTAAGTCATTCCTCTCCCGGGTAAACAGAGCTCAAGAACTCTGGCCCTTTATCAGCCTCCGCCAGAACAGGGAAACGACCTCATTGATCCAAGGGGTTTGACGGCGAATTCCGGGGAGCCGTTGTCGTTTAAGTCGAAAAACCCGCATTCCATTTCCTCGCCTTCACAGTAGACGCTGTAGCCATCCTCCCATTCGATGTCCCACGCGCGTGTCCCCACTGACAGCCTACCTATGACGTGAGCCGCTACCTGCTCGTTTTTTTGAGCGGTTTCGACCCCACCGAGTTCCGCGCGTCCTGGAAATTGCTGAAAAGCGTGAAACCATAGCTGTCGGCGCTTCGGACGGCGGGCGAGGGCACAGGCACGACGTCGATTCCCTTGGCGACTCCGATGACCAGTTTTCCCCATTCCGGTTCATACCCGTCGAAAGATAAGGACAATTGAACGCCGGAAGCTTCTGCCCCGTAGAAAAGATGTGCGCCTCTCATAACGCCTTCCCCGACTTTGCCAGCCGGGGATAAATAACTCAGCTCCCGGTCTACCTCTAGTCTCGATATTTTGACGGTCAAGGTTTCCACGTCCTTTTCAGCGGAGATCACTTTTTCTTCGTTGAGCAAAAGCTTCTCAAGGGGTTATCCTTCCAGGAAAATCATTCCGTTGCCGCGCGACCATGGATCGCTGAAATAAATCCCAACCAGCTTTCCGTCGATAATGACCGGCTCAGGGGCTTTCAGCGCATTTTTCTCGGCGGAGCCGGTTCGCGTCAGCCTGACTGAGCGAAGTTTCATCACCTGCGGCTTTCCGTTCGGCGCCGGAGACTCGAACCTCAGCGAGTTTTTTCAGGCTGGCAGGTAGAACGTGCCGGCATGAAGCTTCTCGTATTTAGACCAGTCGTCGTCGGTGGCAGGCGGAAAATGCGATATGGAAACTCTTCGGTCTTGGTTCGTAACGTTCGTCTTTGCCTGGTCTCCGTCTGATTTTTCTTGGAGTAGAGCAGAATGACGCTGTACATTCAGGAGTCTGGCACGTTCAGAGGAAAGACCACCACATTGTTCGACTTCCATCCGCGCTGGTTTTTTTTGGGATCTCCTTCCACGATCGCGTCCGGCGCTTCGGTCAGATCGGCGTCATCTGGGTATAGAAGGATGGAATCGACTGTTTTCCGATCTTTTTTGCAACCCCAACTTTTTTGACGGTTCCGCTAGTTTCTCGTTCGGACAATAATTGTCTCTGTTCCTTAACCGGAAAAGCGACTCTGACAGGCTCCGTCGTTTTTTTGTCGCTGTCTGGCCAATCCTTCTCATCTTGACCGAATATCTGGTCATGACCAGTTCATGGGCCTCAAAATCGACGGATTCAAACTGATAATCCTCCGTCTCGGTCGATTTGGCGACAATTTGGAGCTTGTCAGACGCGGAATCATAGACGACCACGGAAAGCCATCCGGCAAATTCGGCATTCTCGTGGCGCGCACCTTTGGCCGTCTCCAGGCTGGTAAAGATGAAACGAACCGGATCGAGCCACTTTAACGAGGCTAGGGCCTGAAAGGTTTTTTGAGTTTGAGCCCGTCGAACTCGTATAGCTTGTATTCATAGTCTTCGTATGCTCCGCTGCCAAACGTGAACTGTTTTCCGTCAGGGCAAAACTTTACGTAACTCATGTCGGCGCTGTTTCATCGAGACGGTCAATAAAATGGCCGTCGGCGCCGAAGAAATATATGCCGTTCGGGCAAGCTTCATAGCGCTTCGCGTTATCATCATCTCCGTCATCTGGATCGACGGCGAGCCAATAAAATAGGCCGTTGTAGGTTCGGTCTTCGACCACTTCCGCTCCTTCGACCTGGGTTTTGCTTCCCTGCGCGTCAATAAGATAGAGCAGCCCATCTTCCACGTCATATTTCCCAGGATCGAAGTCGGCGAAAACTACTGAGCTTCCCAAGAAGACCAGAGTGAAGGCAATACCTGCCAAAAAAAGCAGAGCTGCAACAGTCGGCATGTTTTTTCTCATGTCGTCTCACCTAAAATTCTCGTCTCCTCAGCCAGTAAGTCCGCAGGTATGATCCAATAGCCGCCGGACGAGTCGGATGGTTTCGAAATTTCCACGAAAAAACGTTTGCGCGGACAACGATAGAGCGCCGGATCACGAAATTAACCGCCTCGTCAGCCCCTTCCGGGCATTTGGCGCTGGCGAAAGGGAAGGGCGCTAACGCAGGGGAGCCCAAAAAGATTGGCAGTTTGTTCGTCGGCCTCGTGGTGAATTTGATCTCGCCGAATTTATTGCAGCCGTTTTGGACGAATTTGTTTATGAAATCAGACGCAATTTCAAGCGTCTACAGACTACAACCAGCCAAGGCAAGGTCGCGGCAAATTTTATACTTCGTCACATCGAGATGGAGATCTGACTCGAAAAACTTGACCCGACCGAAAAACCAGGCCATTGACACGCCATTTTCGCCGGGTTCTGAGAAAGACCAACTGCCAATATCTGGAAACAACACTGATAGAAAGACGATTCAGGAAGTCGTCACGAATAACACGTCGGCTGTCGGCGCCGTCATATAGGCTAAGAGCGGACAATCGTCGGCACATTTGAAGGCAAAATTGACTTCGTCGCCGCCAGTCGTCTCGTCGCCCCGCATTCCGGCGACGAGACGTTACATGTTGACAGAAGCTTCTTCGTTGTCTGAGACATCTGTTTTATCATTTGCCGACAGCTAGTAGGATTACCATAGAGGCTGGCAGTAATCATCCTATCTCGAATAGAAGAAACAGCGCTGGAAAGGCTTTCGTCGTCTTTTCGGCAGCGTCGAACGAGCAGCGTTCATCGATTGTCTGACCGATTGGAGTCGGCTTCTATTTCTTTTCTCTCACGTACTCGCCGTCGATAATGACGTTCCCTCCGAACCAGCCGCTATTTTTAAACTCGGCGCTGGTGGCCACCGTGGCCGTTTCGCCCTCGAAGTTTATGTCGACCGTCTCCGCCTGTTCTTCGCCGCCGAAATCCAGCCGCATCTGAGTTCCGTTTAGTCGACCTAAACCTTGAATTTCTCCGTTGTTTTGAGCGTCTGTCTTTTGTGCGGCAAAAATATAAATGGCGTAAGCATTCTCTTCGTCGCTTTCCTCAACGGTCATATAGCCGTCTAAAGCGGAACTATTCATCCTGTAATATCCAATCAAGCCTTGGGCGTTCTTCTTAAGCCAATCCCAGACAAGAACATCGCCGACATGCACCGATATCATCGTATAGGCCGTGTCCCAGGCCTCGACCTCGGAGTAACCCGCAGCCATGTCTTCCTGGACGCTTTCAGCCATCGTCTTGTCATTTTCCTTTTCAAGAGCTTGGAATTCCTCGGGGGAGAGTCGGCTCTTAGCCTCGTCCATCGTCGCCGTGAACTTGGCGAAACTGTTTTTATATACGTCGTTTTTCATGAACTCGGCGTGATTCTTCGGAGTCGCAGCCCACGCCGGGCTAACAAGAACCAACGCCGCTGCGGTTAGCCAAACGGAAACAGCAAACCATATCGCTGATGTCCATACAATTTTCATCTGGAAGACTCCTTCCTCAGGCGGAACGTTTTGGTTTAATTCCTCCACCTGGCGGGAGGAAGACAGGACGATCCGCTCAAGTTATTTCTGATCCTTAGCCGTAGCATACATAGATGCTGGATTCATTAAGGGCCAGATAGACGAGAAAAAATAAGTGGTTGTTTAAGAGTTCGCTAAACAAGAGGCTGTTCTGTTGTTGCCCTGCAGTTAGAAGAAATCGTCTAAACTCAGTTCCTCGTACAGTGCGACGCGAAGATAGACAAATTTGTTGTCGATCTGGTTGCGCCGAACATCATAACAATAGAGAAATGGCCCATAACGGCTGGATTGCAGTCCACACAGGATTAGTAAGTTTTCACCCCAGGCGGTTATCTGGAAGAACAAGCTGAGGCGAATGAAGCCGACATTTGAAAGATCGTTTCCAATCCTGCGGCTTTTACGGAAATTGTGCGTGACCTAGGCGGAAAGGATTTTAGCAGTTTTGGCCTCGCCCAATAGGAACAAAATGTTACCTTTAGGATTTTTTGGGAGGATGTTTTGGTGCAGACGTAGAAGAAGAGAAGTGAGGAACGATGAAAGGGCAGTCTGAATGAAGACCGCCGCGCAATTTTTTTAAAAAGGCTTTTATGAGCGTGGGTCAAGGAGCACGCCATGCTTTCGGTGTCTTGCAGGACTATTGCTTGGCATTTACACAGTTTATGAAGCGAAGGAGCTGACCTAAGCTCTGAAAAGGCATCGTGACACCTTTTTCAAATATATAGGGGATAATTTCAAGTCGTTGAGACTCAACCAACGGAGATGAATGGTTTGAAACTCAGTTTGATTGCAGCGTTATCAAGCCATTTGTTGGCAGTGGATAATCAAAGTCTGTCGCTCAGGTTTGGCCTTTTTCGTAATGGTATTTTCTGTCGCCGACGCCCAAAAGCCGTGAGTGACACTTTGACCGATTTTTTAACTTGCTTGCCAAAGCTTGCATTAGATGAAGCCATCCCCATTTCGGCGATAGAGGTCGAACCCATAGATTTGCCGGACGGGCTTTTGATACTGTTATGGCAGGGTAAGAGCAAGGCCGGACAATGTTAATTGGAGTGACATTGTTATATAAACTAGAAAACTGTTTTCTATATTTGCCAGTTCTATCAGGTGTGTAAAGCTCAAGAAATAGATGTGCTCATCTTTTGGCGGAGAGAAAAGGGCACTTGAAGTAGAGAAATATGGCATTTTTGAAGAAGTGGGAAGGAAGCGGGGTTAGTATTTTCCACGCCTTTGATGCGGTCTTGTTGATGGCGTGGACATGTAGCGCCGTTCAAGCCTAAACAAGAATGTTTGTGTAAGCCGTTTCGACAGGCTGACTCAAGAAGAGAAAAAAAAGCACTTTTGATAAGTTGGTTTGGCAGAATAGAGGAATTGTTGCTAAAAAGCTGTTGGTGCCAAAACTTTGTACCTTT
Source organism: Deltaproteobacteria bacterium (assembly GCA_031254895.1). Lineage (GTDB taxonomy): Bacteria > Desulfobacterota > Desulfarculia > Adiutricales > Adiutricaceae > JAIRNQ01. Next base: position 3,677 of record JAIRTO010000278.1, on the reverse strand, counting down.
TTTGTTTTGGAGCTAAATTCTTGATTTTTGCTCGGTCATGGGTAACGAGACTTTCAATTTAAGCCTCCAAAGGTTTGGTTACCCATAATTTACCCTAAAATTTTTAGATTGTAAAATTTTTAATAGAGGACATAAAAAAATTCAAAACAAAAAAACATTGAAAATCAAGGTTTTTTGCAAATTAGACATATTTAAGTTCATTAAAAAATATGCTTGGTGCCGAAGGCCGGAATCGAACCGGCACGGGCTACGCCCACCACCCCCTCAAGATGGCGTGTCTACCATTTCCACCACTTCGGCAGCTTTTAAAAGTAATTAATGGTGGGCGGTAAAGGATTCGAACCTTCGACTTCCACCGTGTGAGGATGGCACTCTAGCCGCTGAGTTAACCGCCCCGTCAAGCGAATTTTAAATTTTAACCTAGGAACAGTTAAAAAGCAAGATTTTTGTTTTTTTTGCCCTGCGAAAAGAGGCGATTGCCTTGCGAGAGGTAAGACCAGGGGAGCTGTGCATTAACTGCTCCAAGCAACAAACAAAATGAAGCCTGAGGACAACTAATTGCTATGATTTAGGCGTAAAGTTTCGTATCGCTGAACCGAGAGCGCACAGGCTGTAGTGTGCAGTCAATTCTCAAATAGACCTTTCAAAAGGCCAAAGACTGGAGCGAAACGCCAAGAACACGGAGAAGGCCGCCGCCCCGAAACGGATATTTTATTTAAGGGGCCGTCACGAAATAACTTGCTACTATTCCGAAGGTGTTATCCTTCAACAACAGCATAAAAACATGACATCTACCCAAGTTATTTTTTGGCAAGCCCTTAGCAAACTTGGAAGCTGGCTATATTTGCAGATAATAGCTTCGGTTATGCCGACGAGAGACAGCCGTTGGCATGATTTGTACGTATTTTCCGTCGGGAGCCGGAATAAATCCTTCTATAATAAGCGTCCTTTGCCAACCAATAATGTGATATGGTTTTTTTTACCTGTCAGCAATAACTGGCGTATTGTCGATTACCAAAAACAAAACCGTTTATCCAAAAAAACACTGTCGGCAAGAACTTAATCTGCGCCGATTTGCTCCGTAGTCTCCTAAAAAGTTAGTTTTTAGCCGTTCTGCCGCTTTTTTTAAAAAAGATTATTTGAAATTAGTCAAATCTAAAATGGACGCTGCGGCGGGAACTCTAGTGAAAAAAGGCAATTCTCTTCGTCAAAGGGGCAAATCGAAAACAGCTCTTATTTTGTAGACTTTTCTGGCCGGCAGTTCGAATATTTCTCCAATGCCCTCTACGGCCCTAAGTTCCGCCAGGAAAGCATCCAGGCTTTCCTGGCGGCCATGGCAGAAAGTGAACCACAAGTTAACCTCGTCATCACGCAGGTAGTTGTGGGTTATCTCGGGACGTTGGTTGACCATGTCGGAGATCTTCTCCAGAACTTCTTCCGGGGCCACGGCCGCGCAAAGAGTCGAGCGGTAGCCCAAAGGTCCGGAATTGAAAATCCCCCCCAATCTTCTCAAAAAACCTCTTCCCCTGAGCGAGCGGACTCTTTCCAAAAATTCCAGCCCCGTCATCTTCCAACCGGAGGTTTTGGAGATCTTTTCGGCCAAGACGTCGTAAGGCCTGGGGTGAACTGGAAAATCGTCCTGCACGAGATTAAGAACCATTTTGTCAAGATCGTCTAACATGTTTAAACCATCTTTTTCATCTTGTCAAAGTCCTCCTGCTCTCGAGCTTTGGGCCGACTTTTCTGAGGCTGATGGGGACAGAGAGGCTCGTCTCCAAGATAATCGCCGGCCGCATGAGCCCTCGCCCGGCAACCTCCGCAGATGGACCAGTATTCGCAATCGCGGCAACGGCCGCGATATAGCTCCTTGTTCCGCAGGCTTTGAAAAAGAGAAGAGTTTTCGTAGATCTCGATGGGATGGTTTTCGCGGACGTCGCCGGCGGAAAGGGGCAGATAGCCGCAGGCGCAGACGCGGCCGTCGTGAGAGATGAACATGAATCCCTGGCCGCCCAGGCAACCCCGGCTTGATCTTGGCGGGAGAGGCAAGGCCAGTTGACGGCTTATTCGGTTATACTGAGGAGCGCAGGTGGCTTTAAATTCCAGACCCAAGGAATCCTCTCTTCGCCGGAGTTTGATCAAAGCTTTTTCATAGGTCTCCGCCGGCAAAAAGTCGGCGCCCATTTCCAGCGCCCGGCCGACCGGAACCAGCAGAAAGACGTGGTGAGCCGCCGCCCCCATTTTTAAGGCCAAATCGGAAAGGGCTTCGATGGATTGGATGTTGTCGGGAGTGACGGCGCTGTTTATCTGGAAGGGCAGACCAACGGATTTAAGAATCTCGCCGCTATTCATCGTGGCCGCAAAAGAGCCTGTCAAACCTCTGAAGTCGTCGTGTTCCGAAGCCGTCGGAGCGTCCAAACTGAGGCTGACCCTGGCGATGCCGACTTTTTTCAGACTGGCCGCCATGTCCCTGGTCAGGAGCGTGCCGTTGGTGGAGAGAAGCATTCTGAGGCCGAGATGGACGCCCTTTTCGGCCAACGAGAAAATGTCCGGGCGCAAAAGAGGCTCGCCGCCGCTCAAGATGACCATGGGCTGAGGCGACCACTCGGAAAGTTGGGACAGCAAAAGGAGGGATTCTTCTGGGGAAAGTTCGCCAGGCTCGGCCTCCGGCTGAGCCGAAGCTCGGCAGTGCCGACAGGCCAGGTTGCAGGCTCTGGTCGTCTCCCAAGCCACCAGCCGGGGAGGAGGAGGCGCGGCTTTCAAAGTCGGCCCGCCAGAAACGAGGCGTCTGCCGTTCCGCTCTCGGACAAGCCGATTTCTTCGTCGGTGAGATAACAGGCCGGATCCGGGGCCCAAGGGTCGCCCGTCAGAAAATTGGCCCTGGCCCTTAAGCCGCCTCCGCACATGGTCAAGAATCGGCAACCCCGGCAACGGCCTTTCAAGTGACGAGACTTGTTTTTTAGAGCCATCAAAAAAGAATTCTGAGGGTTGTGCCAGATGGTTTCGAAACTGTTCTCCCTGACCGAGCCCAGAGTTACAGTTCGCCAAAACTGATCCGGATGAACCAGACCGTTCCAGGAAATGGCGGCGATGCCGTGACCGGAACTGGCGCCGCCGTTGAGCTTTAGAAGCTCCAGAGCTTTCTCGGCTTGAGCCGTTCGGCCTTCTCGCAGCAATTTCAAATAAAGATAAGGTCCGTCAGCTTGGTTGTCGACCGTCAAGACTTCGGAGGCCAGACCGGACTCATGCATTTCGGTCGTTCTCCGGGCGATCAAATCCACGGCGGCTCTGGTCTCGGAAGAAGACAGGGCTTCCTGGTGGAGATCCGGGTTATGGCCGTGATCGACCAGATGGTAGAAGCAGACTCTGGGGATGGCTTCTTGGCGCATCAGATCGAAAAGACCGTCAAGATCGGGCTGATTGCTTCTGGTCAGGGTCAGCCGCAGGCCCACCTTGAGTCCGGCGCGTTTGGCCAGACGAATGGAAGAAAGAGCCGCCTCGAAAGCGCCTTTTTTGCCTCTCATCCGGTCGTGGGTTTCGCCTAGACCGTCCAAACTTATGCCGACGTACGAGAGACCAAGATCTTTCAACTTTTCGGCTTTGGCTTGGGTCAAAAGCAGTCCGTTAGTGGACAGAACCGCTCTGGCTCCGCCTTTGACCGCCAAAGCCGCCAAATCCAT
>JAIRTO010000171.1 GCA_031254895.1 Deltaproteobacteria bacterium | reverse complement strand
AGCCGCACTTCCCGGCCGGATCCCTACAACGCTCTTTTCTCGAAGATAAACGCCATTAATCACAAGGCCGCCTTGTCGGCTCCGGACAACTATCCTCGTCGCTCTCTGGACACCGTGGTCAAGCTGAGGAACTACTGAGATCGAAAAGCGGCTTTGGTTGGAGATCTTTCGAGACTGGCCGCATTTGTCGACAATGGATTGAAGGGATGCTGATTTTGAGCCTTTTTGGCGCGCGAAAAGGATGATTTCCTAAAAGTAGGACGATATTTGGAGCATTCTATGGAACAAGCAATCATAAAACAGAATGAACAACGGGAAATGACCGGTTTTAGCACTATCGAGCTTGTCGTTGTCATCGCCATCATCGGCGTGCTGTTGGCCATAGCTTTGCCCTCATATTTCACCTTCGTCCCCAGAAACGAGCTAAAAACGGACGTGCAGACGGTCAGAAACGTCTTTAAGAAGGCCAGGGTGGGAGCGGCCACTTATCAGAGACCGATTCGAGTCTTGATCGATTGCACTCCGGCGACCAGGGGCGCGGACAACAACGGTCCGTGTCGGCTTTTGGCCGAAATGCCCCTCTATAAGTCCAACGGCAGCATCAAGGCGTGGGTGAGACTGCCGGGAGCCGCCGCCGAGCTCCATAAAGCCACCAACGTCAATTACAGTCCGGCCACGACTTTTGCCGAAAAAGCCTCCTACAGCCATTATCAGAAACTTTTCGACGGCTTTCCCGGCTTGGACGATCCCACTCCTCGCACCTACGGCGTGCCTGGAAAACCGGGTTTCGCCAATGACAGCTTCGTGATCGTCTTCACGCCCAGCGGAGAAGCCGTGAGTTTTTGCAGCCTTTCCATGCGTTTCACCAACAAGTTTTTGCAAGAGAAGAATGTCTGGCTGTTGAATTTGGTCAACGCCACCGGTCATGTCAGATTGATGCAGGAAACGGCCTGATTGGCTTAAGCAGGCCCTCAAATGGCCAAGTCAAGACAAGTCAAGATTTGACCGGCTGAGATGACGCCTTTCGCTCGATTTCGCTTCGTTCTGGGCTTTCGCTCGCCGAAGGCCTTTTCAAGTTCGCGCCTTTCTTTAGGTAATTAAAGTTTTTCGGTTTTTGGAGGTTCGAGATGATCCAAAAACATGTCGCGTCAGGTCAAGCCGAAACCCGAAGCGGCTTTACCCTCATAGAGATACTGGTAGCCCTGGTGGTGATCCTGCTGGGATTCATGGCTTCTCTGACCATCATCACCGGTTCCGTCAAAAGCGGGAAGATGGCTGAAAATCAGACGATGGCCGTCTTTCTGGCCGAGGCTAAAATGGAGTCGTATAGGGGCACCGACCCTTCGTCCACCGATGTGACCGAATATTTCGACCGCTTCGGGAACGCTTCTCCCGCCAGCGCGGAGCGCTTCTTCACCAGGAAGGCCACCGTCAAAAGACAGACTCCCACTCAATTCTCCAACGAGGTTGAGGTGAGCATCACCTGGCCTGGAGCCGAGCCTGTCGTTTTTCGCAGCGTGTTCCCCATACCCGGCGCTCTATCCGGGGCGGGCTGAGACGGGGACGCGCCGACTCTTAGCGAATTGTCCGACTCTTTTGTTTTTTCGGGCGTGGATTTTTTCAAGCCCTTGGACGTTTTCAAGCCTTTGATCGTTTTCTAGCCCTTGATTGTTTTCGAACAGCGCTAAAGTTTTTCAAGGACCCGCTTTTTTGGAGGGGGAAAACATAATGTCAGACAATATATTAGAACAGGAACTAAAGAAGGCTGGATCTCCCGAACTGCGGCCGACGCGGATTGGTCGCGAAGACGAGGGCTTTCGGGAAGGCATGATTTTGGTGACGACGCTGATCATCATGATGGTCATAACCATCATCGGCGCCGGGGTTCTTTTCACCAGCAGGGTGGAACTGACCACCACCAACACGTACCGCCAGAATTTTTCCGCTTTCAACTACGCTGACGCTTTTGCTCATTTGGGGATTCGGGCGGCCGACGCCATCGCCTCCGGCACCAAGGAGGACGTGATGGATCACTTGAAATATAAACTCAGCGATCTTTTCGACATAGAGGTCACCGATAAAATTGACGACCTCAACGCTGACGAGTCCTCCAGCAGATTTTCCGTCAAAAATCGGTATCTGAACCTGGGCAACAATTCGTCCACCTTGCAACCGGATTTGATCATCAAGGACAAGGTGTCCCGCAAAGTTATCGGCGCCATCATGATTTCTCACGACCTGGTCAAGGCTGCTTCAGGCGGCTTTCAGGTCGGCAGTTCCATGGCCATAGCCGACAAGGCCAACACCGGCGTCGGCAACGTCAGCTTGCAGTATTACGTCATCACCGCCAGCGGCAGAGACCCGAACGCGACCGGAGTGGAAACCTTCTTCAGCAAGGACGACGAGTTGGGCTTTTCCGGTCCTCAGTCTTTCATCACGGTTCTTTATTCGGTGGTCAAAGGCGGCTGACGAAACGCGCAGTCGAGCGGTTCTTGGGGAAACGCATTTTTCTTGCCGCCCCAGCTCCTTGTCTTGAAGGAGCTGGGGTTTTTTGCGGCCGCGCGACGCCGCCCTGGCCGCGTCCATTTCTTTCCCTTGCGCGCGAAACATAGATGGCTGTCTTCCGCCGCTCCATCTTTCCGAGCCAGTTTTAAGCCTTTCGGCCGCTGTCCTCATTTTTCTTTGTCTGACTGACTGACTGACTAACTAACTGACTGACTGGCTGGCTGGCTGGCTGACTGACTGATTGACTGGCTGACTGACTGACTGGCTTGCTGTTTGACTGGCTGTCTGTCTGGAGACTCTCGTCAAAAACAGAGGTTGTCAATCCGCCGGAAAACTTGAAATCTCCGGCGGCCGGTTTGGAGAGAGTCAAAGATTGTGCTAGAATTTTCCCGTCAGTCAATAGAGATTTTTTAGATAATCCGTCGAGCGTCTCCTCGTTTTGCCTCATATCGTCGACACCGGTCAGGCTCGAAAAAACAAAAAGACCTGTTTTCGAGGCTTCGCCGTTTTTTCAGGAGGGGCTGCCTTTGTCCGGACAATTATTGAGAGTGGTTTCGGTTCATCTTGACGTCGAGCACGGCCAAACCCGACGCAATCTGGAGCAGCTCGTTTGGCTTTGCCGCAATGCCGCCGCCATGGGCGCCCAGATCATCTGCGCCCCGGAAATGTGCCTGTCGGGCTATGTCTTCGACAGTCGCCGAGCCATATCTCCCCTGGTCGAAACCATCAAGGGCAAGGCCGTTGAAGCTCTCCGGACGGTGGCCCTGGAAAGTCAGTCCTTTCTGGTCGCCGGTTTGGCCGAAAAAGACGTCAACACTGGAGTTTTCTACAATTCCGCTTTGGCCTTGGCCCCCAACGGTCAGCTGGTCTGTCATTACCGAAAGATAAATTCCGAAGCCCGCTGGGCCGCCCCCGGACCGGCCGCTCAGGAGAACGTCTTTCAGACTCCCTGGGGCGGGATCGGCCTTTTGATCTGCTCCGACGTCTACTATTCCCTTTTGCCTCGCCTGGCCGCTCTCAAAGGAGCCTCCCTCCTTTTGACTCCCGCCAATTGGCCCGCCTCTGGAGAAGGCTTTCCTTTGAGTCTCTGGCGGCTTCGGGCCATGGAAAACGGCTTTTGGCTCTTGGCGGCGAACAGGGGAGGGGAGGAGCCCGCGATTGATTTTTCCCGAGCCAAAAGCTGTCTGATAGAGCCAGGCGGAACGCTGGCCAAGAGCTTTTCTTCAGTGGTGGACGAGCGGGTCAAGGTCTTCGACATACCTCTGGATCAGAACGGACACGTTCCGGACTTAAGAAAGGAGCGTCTGGCCAGTCGACAGACGGAACAATATCACCGCCTCTACTGCAACATCTCCAAAATCGGCAACCTGACCAGGTTTTTGGCTCTGCCCGAGCCTGGTCAGCTGGACGTTCACGCTCTGGCTCCAGGGGAAGAGAACCCCGTGGAGTTCCTGGCCTCGCTCGTCGAGACGCTCCGGCCGGGCGGTCTGGTTCTTTTGCCTTTGGCCGATTACAGCGACGAGGACTTGAAAAGGATCAACTATTTTTCCAAAAAGGCCAATGTGGCCATAGTCGGCTTCAGAAACGGCCAAAACAGGCCCCTGGCTTTGGCCAGTCGATCCATGGGGAGCCCCATGAAGACGGGCTTCACTCATTTCCCCGTCTACGAATGGGGGCCGGCCAGGATCATGTTGGCGGATCTGGAGTCAGTCTGGCATCCTGAACTGGCTCTGGCGGCGGCGAAGGAAGGAGTTGATCTCATCTTGTGCTCCCAGGCCGAATTATCCAAAGACGACGAGCTCATGCTGACCTTAAGGCCCATCGAGCAGGTCGCCCTGGCCGCCGCCGGCCGCAACTTGGCCTTGGTGTCTTTGATTCCGCATGGACACGGTCCCGGACGCGGCTCTCTGGCCCAAGCCGGACACATGGCCTCCTACCCGGTGGACACGCGACTGACCCGCAGCAAGACTTTTTTGGACATAGTCGATTATCCCGGTCTTTTCCGAAAACCGGTGCTGACTTCCGCCTGGGGGCCCGGCAACCGTTTTTAGGCTGGCGACGGAGACATGGCCTTGCGGACAAGGCGGCGTCTTCCCCGCAGTAGAATATTGTTTTTCGGCAAAAAAAAATCGGCCAAAAGCCGGGTTCGTTCCCTTCGTCCGCCTCATCCCGGCATTTTGCGAACGCCGGCGAGCGCCGGCGACTATCGGCCATAGCCGACGGCTTTGGCGGCTCTTTTGGCGGAAAGCTCGGCGGTCGACTGACGTTCAGGCCAAAAAAACGTCGGAGACCTGTCGCGGAGAGGCGCCTAAGACTGGAAGAGGGGCGGTTGGCGGCAAATCAGAATTTTTCGCCTCGGATTGGATTATTGCTCAACTATTCCAAGAGCAGATTCGAGACCAGAACCTCCGTCGACGCCGTTCTTTATCATCCCCTACAACTTCTGCGTTTTAGCCATTTTTTCTGGTTGCGCGTCTTGACGAAGATAGACGATAATGCTCGCATCCAAATATATTTTTTTAGTTTTCATGTGCTAACCCTCCGCATCAATTCTACTCATGTTAGCATGTTTTCATGTTTTCATTTTTCCAGCCATCATTATGTGAAATCCAAATTTTTCATAAAATTCTTTTAGCTTTTTATCAAACAATATGGATATTGCGCGCGCTTTGTTTGCTTTTAGTTTTTTTCAATTGCCGTTTTCATCAGATGCGTTTCTATTCCTCACCCTTGATAGCTTAGGCGAATAATGACGTCTTGAATATATGCGTCGGTTATGCCGTTGCTAACAACATCCAAGAATCAAAATAATTTTTCATCATCGGAACATCAAACGGTTATTTTCGCGTTCCCGATCATATTCCCGGCCTTTTCTACCCTTGACTTTCCCCGCCCTCAATCCCTCCGAGGGGGATACTCGTCCGTCCCTTTTTGAAATCCCGAAGATTGCGTTCGCGAGAGACGTCATTTTTGGGTCGAGGCGGGCAAGAGACGTCATTTCCGGTCGAGTCGCGCCAGAGAAGCCATTTCGGGTCGAGGCGCGCGAGAGACGTCATTTCCGGTCTAGGCGCTTGTTGACCAGCAAAAGAGAGAAATATCCGTCAGGCTCCTTGAATTCCCGATCGAGATCGTCGATGATTTGCTCCCCTTCCAGGCCCAAGTTGGAGCATAGAGCGGCGTTTGAAGACAACTTCATGGATTTCAGGAGTTCCAGCACGTCGGAAGTGCTTCGGTACGGTTTTAAGATGACCAGATTGTCGCTGGCTTCGCAGAGCCTGGTGAAGTCGTCGTCCGTCGGGCCGCCGAGGATCGTCAGGCTTTCCTGGCCTTGAACCAGAGGGCGGTTAAGCCTGGCGGCCGCCAGCTGATAGGAGGTGACGCCGGGGACGCTCTCCACCTTCGCCTCCGGTCTGATGGCTTTCAAATACTGCAAAAGATAGGCGTAAGTGCTGTAGGTGAGACAGTCGCCCAAGGTGAGGAAGGCGGCCGAGAAGCCGCGATCCAGAACGGCGGCGACCGTTTCCGCGTTGGCTTGCCAGGCTTCGTCGAGTCTGTCCTGGTCTTTGGTCATAGGGAAGATGAGTTTTTTTATGGGCACGCCGCTTCGGAGGTAGGGGGCGGCTATCCTGGCGGCCAGGCTTTCCTCGTTCTCGGAAGTGGACGCGGTGAAGATCGCCTCCACCTTTTCTAAAATTTCCACGGCTTTGACCGTGATCAGAGAAGGATCTCCCGGGCCGACGCCCAGACCGTACAGAACGCCTGGCTGAGAGCGGTCTTGACCCGGGCGAACGCTCAAAAAAGCTTCTTCGAAAGTGGTCGGTCGCGGTTTTATCGGCCTCGCGGCCGGCTTTGCGGCGCTTGACTTGAGGAGATCCTTCACGGCGGCCAGGGCGGCCGCAGGGTGTTCCAGGCCGTCAGGAGCGTCGATGACGGCTCTCGTCATCCCTTCCGGATCCACGACCGCCGTCAAGCGGTTGAATCTCTCTCTCTTCCACGACGGGCATTTCTTTTTTCGCCAAGCCCCGACAGCCTCCATAAGATCCAAATTCGGATCGCCAAGCAAACGCAGCTTCAAGTCGTTTCGTTCAACGAACCGCAGCTGAGAGGCGCTGGAATCCTCGCTGACTCCATACAAGTCGACGCCTATGGCCGCGAAATTCTCGGCCTCGTCGGAGAACTTTCGAGCGATTTGGAGGCCTTCGTCGGTCGAATTTCGTTTGAAGAAAAAAAAGACGGACCATCTGCCGTCAATGGTTTCCAGATTGACCATTTGGCCGGATTGATCAAAAAGATTGAAATCAGGAAAATAGTTCCATTGCTCTATCACAGTCATATCTCCTGGCAATATTTTTTTTATGTTAAAAGTTCAATGATAATTTTATGTTAAAAATTACATCATTTAAAATGAAAATTTTAAATATGCAATCTTTTGCTTATTAAATTTAAAATATGGAACTATAACGCCAAATGAAGGTCATTCCAATTCAGGGAAAAGAGGGCCATCGGCAAAAAAGCGCCTGTTGGAAAGGCCTTGCCGTCGGCCAGGGCAGGGCGGAAAAATCTTGGCCCCAGAAGGCCGCATATGTTAACATTAAATACGATGGAATGGAAGAGCGATTCTTGGCCTCAAAAAGCCTTAGTATTATTTGATGCAGGTCTATTTTTGCTTTTTTCATCTTCCGCATATGTCTCTATCGTCGTAAAGCTAAAGCTGCGGCGCTTGCCGTAGTTTGTTTTTGCTTTTATGAACATTTTTAGCTATTGTCTAATTTTAGGCCTGTATTTAATGACATAAGGAAACAAGACCGCATATTATTTTTGTAAAGAAAACATAATATGGAAAGGATGCGGTCATAGATGAAATTAATTGGTTGTCGGAGGCAGATCCTCAATTAGAACATCCATCCAACCTCCGCAAACCATGCCGTCTTCTTCAGCTTTGTCGGTCAAATCGACTCGTTGAACCAAATGTCCGCCTGTGCCGATGATGGAGCGGGCCTGGCCCAGAATTTCGGCTTCGGCGCAGCCGCCCCCGATGCTGCCGATGGTTCGGTTGTCGAAGAAGGCGGCCATTTTGGCCCCGGCTTTTCTGGGGGTGGATCCTGAAGTGGCTATGACGGTGATGACGGCTTCGCCTTCAGAGCGGTCGGCGGCCAAATGGCGCATGAGATTCATGTCGGCGTAGACTTCCAGACAGCCCAGGCCTTTTTCCTTCTCGACCCGTCGCCTTATCTGGACTATTTCCGCCAAGATGGACACCGCGATTTCGGGAGGCGTGACCGCGCCTATGTCCAGGCCGATGGGAGAGCGCAATCTGGCCAAGCGTTCCGGAGAGCCGTTCTCGGCCAGAAGACCTTTTTTGACGATGGCCGTTCGCCTTTTGGAGCCGATCATCCCGGCGTAGAAAGGCTCCTTTTGATCCAGGACGAATTTTAGGCATTCTTCGTCGTGTTTGTGTCCTCTCGTGGTTATGACCACGTAGTCCGAGCTCAGGAGGGTCAGATGACGCGCAATGTCCGAAAACGGCTCGCAGAAGGTTTCTCTGGCCATGGGGAACCTGGCCGGAGAAGCGAAAGCGGGCCGATCGTCGTAGACGAAGAGCTCGAAATCCATGGAGACGGCCATGGGGGCCAGAGAGCTGGTGATGTGGCCTCCGCCGAAGACGATCAATCTCGGAGCGGGATTGAACCTCTCCATAACCGTCAATTCCGGCTCGTTTCGCAAAATGAGCGAATTTTCCCTCGTCCCCGAGACGGCCGAGCTGGCGGCGTCGTCAATCTGTTCCAGCTCCTTTTTGGTCCCGCTCCGCGAAAACGTCGTGGTCAGACGGGTCTCGCGCCCGCTTAGCAGCCCTTCGTACAGTTTTTTGTATAAAGCGTCCATAGCCAAACCGCCTTTTTTCGCGCGCCTGCGCGTTTTCGGTCATCTCGTCGCTCGTCCAAAGGCGACGACTCTATTTGAAGAATAATTAAATTTAACGTTAAATAATCAGAAATGTTCAGGTTCGACCATGCTTCCAAAGCCAAGAATAGCCGCTGTCATACTTTCCGCCGGAGAATCGTCGAGGTTTCGGACCGGTCATAAAGCTTTGCCCGAACCCTTCGGCGGAGATCTCCTGAAACGTTCGGTCTCGGCTTTGAGTCTGGCGGGTCTGGCGAAACCCATGGTGGTCTGCAGCCCCGGTTTTCCTGAGGTCATAGAGCTGGCCGAGAGTTTGAAGGCTCTCGTCCTCGTCAATCCCGAGCCGGGCAAGGGCATGTTTTCTTCCGTGCTGACGGCCCTCAATACGCTCAGGGCCAAGAAGTCCGCCTTGATCCTGCCGGTCGACGCCGGTCTTGTCGAACCCGATTCCATATTGAGCATTATCTCATATTGGCAGGAATTCGGTCCAAAAAAAGACGATCTGATCGTTTTGCCGGCTTTCCGAAACAAACTGGGCCATCCGCCGATCATCGGCAAAAGGCGCAACGCCGACATCATCGCCTTTTCCGGCGACCATGGCCTTAAAGGGGCGATAAGCTCGCTGACCCGAAACCCGGCGGAAGCTCGCTCCATTCTGTCAGGGCTGGTCCCCGAAGACCGTCTTTCCGACTCCTGTCTGCGCATCAAGCCTCTGGAAGATCCCTCGATCCTGACTGACGTCGACACGGTCGAGGATCTTGAGCGTTTCTCCTCCGTCAAGAGCGACTCCGGCTTCAAGCCGCAAGCGACACCGGAAAAAGCTCTGACTCTGCTTTCGTTGGTCGGGAAGCCCATCAAAATGTCGCATAGTTTGGCCGTGGCTTTGGGGGCGCTGCGCCTGGCCGTCGAGATGGGCTCTTCAGGGGCTTCTCTGGCGTTCATCGGCGGCGTCTTGCACGATCTGGACCATGGCCGGAGCAACCATGCCCGGGCCGCCAAAAAACGCCTGACTCTTCTCGGCTGGACTGAGGCCGCTTTCGTCGTCGGCTCGCACACCCAACTGAACGACCAATTGAGACGAAGACTGGGGCTGCCGCCAGGCAAGTCCTTCGGGAAAGGCCCCGACCCGTCGGATCGGCCGGTCGAGGAGGAAGTCTCGCCAGCCGTCTTCGAAGCGGCCGTCTGCGTCCACATGGCCGACAAATATCTCAAGGGCCCCAATCTGGTCAGCCTGGACTATCGATTTGACCCGATCAACCACAACATCACCACTGAAGAGGGCATGGCGACGTTAAAGCGCCGCCTGTTCGAGGCCGAGTCGCTTGAGAAATGGTTCCATCGGCGTTTGGGCCAGTCGCCCCGAGACGTGATCATGTCCCCTTGTCTTCACCCTCTGGAGGATTTGGCCGAAGGGGTTTGCGGACAGGGAGTCGGGCCTCAGCTTTTGTGAGCCATTTCGCCCGCGAAAGGCAGAAGAGTCCCCATTTTCCCTCTATGGTCGCCTTTGGCTGAAGCCAAAAGCCTGCTTGGCTTCAGCCGCCGGTTTCCTGGCCGGTTCTCCGCCGCCGGCGGCTCGTTTCGCCAAACGGCGGCGAAGAAGCCGCCGACTTCTAAAAGACTTAGGCTCCGTCCGTCATTTGGCCGGCTCGTCGGCCTTAAAGACTTAGGCTCAGCCGGTCATTTGGCCGGATCGTCGGGTCTTAAGACTTGGATCAGCCGGTCAATTGGCCAGATCGTCG
>JAIRTO010000165.1 GCA_031254895.1 Deltaproteobacteria bacterium | reverse complement strand
CGCCGCTAGGCAGCCAAACTCCTAAACTGGTCAGACAAGAAATATGAGGCTTCCCCATCAGTCATTTCGCCGTCAGACAGTTGATCCATGAAGCTGGTCTGAAGCGTCGAAAAGATCCTTATGACATGTCGTTCAAAAGCTCCGTCTGCGCGATTGAGAGGGTTTTGCCGCTAGCGGCCGACGCCCCGCCCGACCAGATGAAAGCGTGGATGGATGGTTTGCCAAAATGAGCTTGCCTGGGGCGAAGCGCCGCGAAGGCACGGGAAAATCGAATCCAAGGGGAGCGAAAAAAAAGATGTCCAATTTCCCCGTCCGGAAAAGGAGCATGGCGTTAAACCAAAAACAATCAGCCCCGGCGCGCATTATCCATCGATGATGCCATTAACAATCAACTCCCCGCTTAAGCTGACAGTATTGGCTCTAAAGGCGTCATTTAAGTTCTTCATTCGAATGTCCTCCTCCGGTTTTCTTCTTGGCTAGGGCTTCCCGCAGACGTCGTCTGACGAAGTTCTGCAGTTGCTGGGGTTTGAGAGCATGTTTGGGATCCACTTTCTCGATTTCCATTTCCGCTCTGGCCATGTTTTTGTGGCCGCCGGCCGAACCGTACTGGCCGAAGGCGGTCTGAGCCAGGCGGCCCAGATTGCTGCTCCTTATGCCGGCCGAGCGCATGACGACGATGAGTTTGCCGTCGAACACGCCGCTGGTCACGGCCCGGTTGACCCCGTCTATCTGCATCAAAAAATCGGCCGCCAAAACGAGGGTGTCGGGAAAATCGAGCGCTTCGAAATGAACGGCGGCGAAGCTCTTGCCGAAGCAGATCTGATTCAAGGCCGCATGAATCACTTTGAAGGATTGCTTGGAAATAGGCGCCTGCTCGATGTTGGACAGCATGGGCACATGCACCATGGGGTACAGGTAGCGGAAGGCCTTCATGTCCTCTATCTGCCCCTGCCGCACGAAATTTTGCGTGTCCGTCTTGATGGCGTAAAAAAGAGCCGTGGCCAAAAGACCGTTGGGCTTGATTCTGGCCGCCTTCAAATAGTTGACGAAAATGGTGGCCGTAGCCCCGAAGTCCGGTCTTATGTCCGAAACGTCCGGAACGGCGTAAGCGTGCGACGTCGGCAAAGGATGGTGATCGACGACCAGGGCGAATTTCAGGGAAGCGGTCAGCGGCGAATGATGCGGCTGGGAGTCGACCATGGCCAGTTTGGTGAAATGGCTCAAATCCAGATCGGACAGATTGGGCAGATTCAGCTTCATGGCCGACATCAACCGAAGATTGTCGGGTCTTCTGACTTCGTTGACGCTGGCGATGGTGACGCTGGCCACCTTGCGCCAGAGGAGCCTTTTTAGGGCCACCGAACTGGCTATGGAATCAGGATCCGCGTTGATGACGATCAAAACCTTGTCTTCGTGAACAAAGGGCTTGAAAAGCCCGTGCTTTAAGACGCCCGCGCCGCCGGTTCGAGAGCCGGCTTTGGGAGCGGCCGTCTTGGTCGTTTCGCTCATAGATCCTCGTCGGCGACCGGAGCCAGCTCTTGCAGCTTTTCCACCATTTCTCCGGCCTCGCTGGATAAATTTTTGGGCAGAACTATCTTTATGAGCACGTACAGGTCGCCGGTTTTCTTTTCCGAAGCCACGCCCTGGCCTTTGATCCTGAATTTGGCCCCGTTCTGCGTCCCGGCCGGTATCCTGAGACTGGCCGTCCCGGAGATCGTCTGAACCTCGACCTTGCCGCCTAAAAGCGCCATATAAAGGCTTATTTTCTTTTCTTCGAAAAGATTGTTGTCCGCGTCTCTGGTGAAGACGGGATCAGGCGCGATGTTGACCGACAGCAACAGATCGCCTGGAGGTCCGCCGTTCTGTCCGGGACCGCCTTTGCCACGAAGACGAATCTTTTGCTTGTCCTGAACGCCCGCCGGAATGCGAGTCTTGATCGTCTCGCGCGCGGAGACGACGCCCTTGCCCTGACAGGAAAGACACAGGCTTCCGCCGCCGTTGTCCGCCCTCCCCTTGCCCCGGCAGCGGGGACACTGTTGCGGCAAATCCAGCTCCATCGTCACGGTCAAGCCTTTGACCGCCTCCCTGAAATCCAGTTTTAGGGCGTTCTCGACGTCGTTTCCTTTGACCGGCTGAGGCCGGGAAAACGATTCGAACCCGAAATCGAAGGGAGAAGATCGAGAAGTCCGAGAACCGCCCCGGCGAGAAGAAGAGGCTCTCGTGGAGCGACCCATGAGTTGTTCGAACAAGGCGGCCAAATTGTCGAAATCGGCCTGATAGCCGGCCCCGTTGTTGAAGTTGGTGTAGAATTGCTCCTGACCTAAATTGTCGTATTCCGTTTTCTTCTGGGGGTCGGAAAGGATGTCGTAGGCCATGGAAAGTTCTTTGAACTTCTCTTCCGCCTTCTTGTCGCCCGGGTTGACGTCCGGATGGTATTGCCGGGCTAAAGTCCTATAAGCTTTTTTGATGGCTTCCGGACTGGCTTTTTTGTCGACGCCCAGGGTTTTGTAGGGATCAAGGCTCATGGCGACACCAACTGCTGACCAAGCGGGACGACCGCTTTATTGGCGGACAGACTCCTTTTTGAATGAAAAAAAGTCTTTGGCCAAAAAAAGACCAAAGAGCGAATCATGTTAAAGGTAAGCTCATCTACGCAGAATGTCAAGAAGAGCCGAAAAATTGACCGGCTAACGCGCCTCCGCGCCGCTCTGGCTCCGGGCTTTCAGGCAGCTCCAGAGGGCCGCGGAGAATATGACGGCCAATGAGCCGCCAATGTTCCAGAAGCCGGGGAGCTCGTGCAGGAAGAAGATCGTCACCCAGAAGGGGCAGATGACGGGCTCCAAGATGGGAACGAGAACCAGTTCCAACGAACTGACTCTAGGGACGGCCTGGGCGTAGAAATAACAGGCCGCGCCCATCTGAACGACGCCCAAGGCGAGGACGAAAAGCCAGCCGGTCGGACTGGGCCAGCTCGTCCCCCAAGCCGGCAGGCCGACCAAAAAAGTCAAAAAGTTGCCCAGAATCAGAGCTTGACCCGGAGAGGCCGATTTCAGCTTCCGCAACGCCATGGCCTGAAGACCGAAGAGAAGGCCGCCGCACATGGC
>JAIRTO010000126.1 GCA_031254895.1 Deltaproteobacteria bacterium | reverse complement strand
ATTTGGACGTGACCTCTTCCGATCCGGAGACCGTTTCGCTTCTTTTGGCAAACGGCGCCGACCCTCAACTGACTGACAACGAGGGCAAAACGGCTCTGGGTCACGCCGCTGAGAACCTCAAAAGCGCGGCTGTTTACCAACGGCTTGCGGAACCGAAACCCCCAGCCGCCAAATGAGCCAAGAGCCAAGGCGAGGCCGACGTCAATTGCGGCGCCAATTCCGGCCCCAATTCCGGCCCCAGGTTCGGCCCCAGGCGGAAACGCGTCCGTTTCGCCGCGCGACCTAAACTCATGGGCTTTTCGGAGTTGCGCCAATCTCAGTCTATTCGACAGCAACGCCCATGAACTTGCCTCCGCCAAGCCGTCGGCCGCGCTGGTCAGCTTCCGGATATGGCCGCGCGGCGACGACAGTTTCAAAAAAACGAACAGTCAAAAAGACCCGACAAGACTAACGGAGCGGTCTGACGACGGACGTCAAGCGCGTCGCCAAGAAGCTTGAAAAGCGTTTCAGCCTTGAGCGGTTCGGCGTCGCCGAACAATTCAAGGCGCGAACAACAAGACTATGCCCTAAATCAGTCGAAACGACTGAACGAGATGGATGAGGTTGGTCATGACAAACAATAAGCCTAAATCTGGCCCTGTTCAAGCGGCTTTTCCGGTCGCGGCCGCCCTTTTGGCCTTGACGCTTTTGGTCTTCGCCTCTTCGACCCGGGCGGACGAAAACTGGACGTCTTACGAAAACGGGCGTTTTGGCTACTCGCTGGAGCTCCCCGACATTTTCGACGAGACGATCGAGCCTGAAAACGGAGACGGCGTGGAATTCAAGAGCGTCGACGGCAGCCATTCTCTGAAAGTCTGGGGCGGCCACAATGTCGCCGGCGACGACGGAAACTCGCTATTGGAAGATTGTTACAACCGGGTGGCCCATATTGTGCCCGGCTCCGAAAGAAGCGGCGAAGGCTTCTATTCCATCGCCTACAGCGATGACGGGGGCCGGGACGGCGTGGAGCATATCCACCATGAATACGGAGCAGTCAACGCCGAAACCAAGGCCGCGTTTGTTCTGGAATATCCCAAGGCGGAAGAGGCGCGTTTCTCGGCGCTCATCAAACGCATGGAAGCGTCGCTCAAGATTCCGGACGTCGGAAACGAAACGGCTGAGCCGCCGAACCTAAGCGCTTTCCAATTGAAAGACGGCAAAGTCCATAAAAACGGAACGGCTCTGGATTGCGAAATCAACGAAGTTGCCGAGGTTGAGGAAGGGCCGATCCGGTTCTGGAGCGTCTTCGGCCCTTCAGCCCATGAAACCGTGCGCGAGAACGAAACGGGCGTCTGGTTCTTCTCGGCCGAGGGGGCCTGTCTGACTTTCGTGCCGCTCGACAGCGACCTTGAGCTTCAATCCGTCTCTTTCAGTCCGGACGGAAGCCGCTTCATGCTCGCCAGGGGCGGCGGCGTTCGCCCCGTCGTCACCTTCGAGATCTACGGCGAGGGCACGGAAAAAGTGGCGGAATTCTCTGGAATCAGAGACGACTTTCAGTGGATAGACCCAGTTCGCTTCGTGCTGACGCAGGTTGGCGACGACATCCGCGAAGGGGGAACATTCGCCAACCTCTCCTACGGTCTCCGGCTGTCCGTAGTGATGCATGACCTGGCGACCGGGGAAACGACGGCGCTGAAAGAGGCCACGGATACGGCCAATTTTTCGTTCCGGGGCTTGGCGGACAACGGAACCAAGGCGTCGATCGTCGAGAGTTCCGTCCGTTCTGAAGCGGATTGGGGCGACGAGGATAAAATCGAGGAGCGTCTCTTCGACATGGACCTGCCGGCGGCCGGATGAGGCTCCATCGTCATCAAGAAAGAAATCAGGCCAGCAAGTTAGTCAGCAAGAAGGTTTTCTTACCGGCGAAAAACTGATCAATTGGGAGCCGCAGTCTGTCTTGGGAGAGAAACAAAAGATTATTGACGCGAAACGCGAGCAAGCTCGTTTTCGTTTTGCGTCCGATACATGAATGGGGAAGAAGCGGCGACTCAATCCGCCGCATTTTTACGAACCTCCGTTGTCCAGACAATTGAGGTCGCCTTACAGGAGCATTCACGTGAAAAGAATAATAGGATTTAGCCTGCTCGCGTTTATGACCGTGCTCTTCGCGACCGCTTTTCGCGCCGAAGCGGACGTGAATTTGACGTTCTACAACAAGACGAACAGGAAAGTCTCGATAGTCGTCTATAGAGAATTGGCCGCCTTTCACGTCAAAGGCTGGTTCAACGTCGAACCTGGAAAATCCCGGACGATAACCTTCAAAACGGAACAAGGCGAACCGGCCGGAGATGTGGGGTACTACGCCGAGGCCACCAAAAAAGGGCAAAAAACAATTTACTGGCAGGGGGATTTCGCTCGCGCCTGGGTGCACCCGAGCAAGGCCTTCGAATATAGAGGCGGCTATCAGGGCGCCGACGACAGCGATTTCGACAATTTTACGGCAGGCCCACCCAACAAGAGAGTGGGGTTCCGCAAAATAAGCATCAAGTCCATGCAAGGAACCGTCAATTTAACGTCCAATTGAGAAGGCCGCACCGTTCCGCCTACCCGACGGGGAAAAGGTTTTGAAAACCCAAATTCACGGAACCACGCGAGAGATTTTGCATTTTTTTTTATGTTGGTCAGGAGCCTTTTTCTGACCGCCTGCGCCGGTTTGGCGGTCAGTTTTCCTTGCGCCGAGGAAAAGTGGAGAAAGGGCTCCGTCAGGCCGACGAGAGAGCTATGGCTTGAACAGAAAATCTGAAATGCCAACGCCGCAACCTTAACCTTCTCTCGTCGGCCTCTCCGAAACGATAATCGAAGGACTTCATAATAATTTAGGTATGCGTTGTTGACCAAACGCTTTGTGCTGCCGAAGGTTCTGAACCGATTGACTTTGTTTCAATTTTGTTACGTTAATCAAAAATCTCCAAATCTGAATTGACATCAAAGATCAAGTGTGGTATTTTTTGGAGTCTAATCAAATTTACGCATAAGGTGCCCTGTTTTGCTTTTTTTAGGTTGCAGAAGATTGTCCGCTACCGGGGAGCAAACTCCATCTTTTTTTTGGGGTTTGCCTAAATTTCCTCACGGAGGAGAACATAACATAATTTAAGGCGCCCAAGTTGGTTTTTCCACTTAACAGACGTTATTAAGCTACAAAATATCGACTTATCTTCAGATATATCGCAGTCTTTCCCTTTTACCTGCCAAAAAGTAGATTGCGAAACGGCTAAGCCAAGTTAAATAGTTGGCATATCATCAGTCCTCGCAAAAATTAAAAAGCCATAATTACTGTTGTAATCGACTTTTTAACCTTCTTTATCTTCAAAAGAATTGACTCGCGGATAGTTCGTTATTCTTGTCTGGGGCAGAATTTTAAAACAATCGCACAGTTGCTCGGCTTGTGCCTTTGGACCGCCTAAACCTTAAATGAGTTTACAAGCTTCTGCCAAAAAAGTCCGCCTTAATGCGAATTTTTCCTAAGTTCCATTATATCCATACTTCTTGGACAACAGCTTTTGAACACTTTTTTACAGTTCGACTTCTTTTTTGTGGCAGCGCCAATAAATTCTGAACTTTCCGAATTATGGATAATACCTATGGTAAGTTGCCCATATGTTCTGAAATCTGACGAATCATAGGAGAATATTCATGTTAGTCCCTGAACTACACTTCAATACTGCCTCAGAGCAGATGATTAAAAATCTTTTAAATTCGAAGTCAAACTTTACCATGAGTGCGGACAGAGGCGACTTGATGCAAGCTTGCGCTAGAATTGAAAGATACTGTGATGAATGCGGTTTTACGTCCAGAGTTTATACCAAAGGCAGATTGTTGGGCTCTTTAGTGGCTTTGCCATTGACTCCTTTCGCTGCCGTCGCCACAGCTGTTCATAACATAGCTACTTTGAACCCTGACTTTGAAATTGCTAGAAATATTGCTACCAATACCGTTACTGTAACTTATAAGAAGTAATATTAATTTCTGTTATTCAAGGACTAAGCGATGACCAATGCTCCTGACGCTTCATGCAATCAAGAAGAAGAAGAACGCAAAAAGAAGGGCGATAAAGCCATTGCCAATGCAGGACTTGCTGGCGCTGCCGATGAAGTTGTTCAAAGGTACGGCTCTGCCAACAAGGAACATTTTGTCGGTTACAGCGGGCAGGATAATGAAACAGGACAGAAACTCGCCAAAGGGCTAAAAAGCATTTCCAAACACCGGGCGGATAATCCTGAATATAGAGATAGCAACATCAAACAACAGGCCGGATATTCTGCTGAAGTGAAGACAGTCGCCCGTGAAAACGCTGAAAAGATCATCACCGGAAACGCGAAAACGAAATTTACCCGAACCGATGACATGATTAAACAACCTGACGGCAAGGGGCATACAATTGGCGGAAAAAATGAGCAGCTCTATGATGTCGCTGAGATTGATAAAAACGGAATTTATGTCAATGGGACTGGTCGTCAGCTTAAATATGTAGGAAACACGCCAAAAGAATGTGTTGATAGACTTCTGAACAAAAAATTTGATAAATACCGTGATGCCGGCGTTGAAATCGAAATTCCTTCTGATTTTTATAATGGCGTTGATGGTGTTGATAATGGTCAAAGCGTTCAACAATTATTGGATAAAAGAGCATCTGATCTGAGAGGTCAAATTGAGGAATGCGAAAGGTTTTGTTCTTGCTCTTTTAGAAATGAACACTATATGACTACATGAGCTCACTGCAAGGATCATGCGATAGTCGGCTCGAAAAGAAATCCCGATCCTAACCTGACAAGGCAAGCCCAAGGATACCAGACTCAACCATAATTGGAAAATCCTTTAATTGTTGATAATGGTATGAAAAGTACAT
>JAIRTO010000097.1 GCA_031254895.1 Deltaproteobacteria bacterium | reverse complement strand
CGCCGCAGCGCCACCATCAGAAGCAAAGGCCGCAGCATCGTCAAAGTCTTCCCCGGCGACAAGTTGGGCGAGGTTTTGGAGAATTACCCGGACATCTCCAAGCAGATCATCGACACCCTCGTTCTGCGCCTAAACGAATCCAGCAACCGTCTCTCGGAAATCATGCAAAACCGCCTGGAACTGGAACGGACATACGTCAATCAATTGACCACCTCCGTCGGAGCCATGGGGATGCAATCCGCCAGGCCCATCGCCGCCGCTCCCAAGGGACAAATTGCCGCCGCCCCCGCTGCTCCGGCCGTGGCCACGGCCACGAAACAGTCCGCCTTGGCTAAATTGGCCGCCAAACAGGCCGGAGCCGCCGCCGGAGCTTCGGCGAAGCCGGCCGCGTCCGGCGGCAACGGTTCAGCCGGTCAAGCGACAATAAGGCCTGTGCCCAAGTTGGAGACCGGGGCTCAGACGGCTTTGGCCAACTCCGTCAGCGGCCGTTCGGCGCAAATTTCCGCCAGACCTCAGTCGGCGGGAGCGAATCAAGCGCCTCCTTCCACGATTTCCCAACAAAAACCATCCGCCAGCATCGTTCCGCCGGCCGCCGCCGGTCAAGCCGCCGCGCCTCCGACGATAACTCCGACGCCGCCGCCTGCGGCGCCGCCGACGATTGCCCCGGCGTCGTCTTTTGTTCCTCCCGTCGCGGTTCCTATTGAAGATCCGCCGGAAGTTCTGGTCGAAGAGATTCAAACCGAGATTGTTCAGGCTCCCGTCAGAGCCTCTCAGCCTAGACCGGCTCCGCCTCTGCCGCCCAAGATGGACGCGTCCGCCACTAGACCCAGTTTCGCCCGCAACATGATGCCCGCCGATCAGACTCAGCTGGTCATCATGAAGGAAGCCGCCCCAGCGGCCAAAATCCTAAGGGAGGTCAGATCTTCCTGATCGCCCGTCGATTTCGTCGCGGCCGCGAAACAGCCTCCAAGGCTTGGAAAATGAACCGGCATTCCTTGGAATCGTCTTGCGCTTTTTTTGGCGATTTTTGATGCCCCGGACTGTTACGGACAAATTTGACGTTTTATCATTCTTTTAAGTAATTAAGGCGACAAAAACATAAGGCAAGTTTTTGCTGGGAGAAGGCTGTCGCGAAGCTCCTTCAGCCTTTTCGGCGGCAGCCGGCAGGACGCCATATTCCAATGATCGTCAATGAAAGTCAGCTCCGCGAACAACAGAGGGACGGCTACTCGCTGCACTGGCCTCTCCTGGTCGCCTCCAGTCAGAAGATCAACCATCTCTTCCAGCTTATCCTTTAATTCAAGCATGATTTCAGTTTTTCGTCTTCAGCCTCAGCCAGGTTTTCCGTCTTTTTTTTTGGCGATTTTGATTTTCCTTTAGTTCGCAAACGCCTTTCGCGTCGCGGCGATTGTTTTTTCGGGTCATAAAATCCCAGCTTTTTTGGCTCAAGGGCTCGCGAATCGAAGTCGCGAAGTCAGGCCAAAACGACCTTTCCGCGCCGGAAATCCTCAGCCCTGGCTTGACGCGAACCAATCGGAAAACGGTCAGAAACGAGGCGGCGCCGGCAGACGGCGCCGGCAGGCGGCGCCGCTAAACAAGTCGCTCAACTTCACCGAAAAACAGTCGCTTTCCAAAACAGTCAACCTTAGCCTCCTTCAAGGACAGGCCCCGGAAAGATCATGTTCAGCGAATCACGTGCCAACAATAGACATTTCCGTTCACCTCGCTCAATTTTCATCTTCCCGTTTCTGCTCGTCTTGTTCAGCAGCTTTTTTCTCGCTTCCTTTTGTTTTGTCCCCAAATCTTTGGCCGCCGAGCGCATCGTCTGCGCTAGCTACCCGGTGTGGCTTTTCGCCAGATATTTGAATTACGGCCGAGATTATTGGGATGTGGACCTGTTGACCAATCCGGCCACCGGTTGCCCCCATGAATTCGCTCCCACGCCGAAAGATCTGGAGAGACTGACGCAAACAAAAGTTTTGGTGGAAAACGGCTTGAATTTGGAGTCATATCTCGATCGAGCTCTGAAGGTCGCTCCCCCTGATCTGGAACTTATCGACGCCAGCTCCGGCTTGCCCACTCTTTCGCTCATCTGGGGACGCATCGACTTCGACGGCTCCATGAGCGCGCTTATCGAAGGCCGAGCTCCTTCGAGCATCCCCAACCCGCACATCTTTTTGTCTCCCGCTCTGGCCAAGGGCATGGTCGCCAACATCGCCGCGACTTTGTCCCGCTTGGATCCCAGCGGAGCCGAACACTACGCTCAGCGGCTGGCGTCTTGGGAAAGCGAGATGATCATTTTGGAGGAGAACATAGCCAACTTTCGCGAGACCCGCCGAGGCTACAAGATAGTCACCAGCCACGGTTTTATGGATTATTTGGCTCATGACCTCGGATTGGTCATCCTGGCGGACATAAGCCCTTTAGGCTCCGAAGCCGCTCCCTCGGCGGCCAGAATTTCCGGCTTAGGCTCTCTGATCAGAAATGAAAAAATATCGGCCATTATTTTGGATCCGGAAGCTGATCCCGCCGTGGCCAGGGTTTTGAGCGCCGAGACCAAGATCTCGGCGGCCATTTTGGACGCTTCCGCCTCGGGACCAGCCGACCCGCCAATCGATTTTTACCAGAGGGTCATAAAGGAAGACATCGACCTTTTGAGCCAGCTTTTGCCGGCCAACGTCAGTCCTCCTCTTTTGCCTCCAGGTCGAAATCCTCCGCCCGACTCTCTGGTCGGCGGCGCGGTTCCGCCTTCTCCCGCCCTCGAGGCGGATGGTCGATGAGGCGGTCGTGAACGCGGCGTCTTGGCCAATGTTTCCGACGATCTTTTCGTCCGAAGTACGCTCGATGGAGAAGAGTCGTCGCGAGGCTGTTCGCTCCCGCGTCGACGGCTCTGGCGATTCTGGCGCGTCTTCTTGTTCTAGGGACGGTTCCGTAGCGAACCGTTTCGGCGAGAGAACGGCCGACTTCCCGGCAGAGTCGGCTGAGGCGGAAGGGGCGGAGAAAGGCGCCGATCTCTCCGAGAGCCGGCCAGCGACGATACTGTTAAAGGACGTCAGCGTCACTTTGGGTCAATTCAAGGCCCTGCGCCGAGTAACGGCCAGAATTCCCCTTCGGTCCCAGACGGTCGTCATAGGCCCCAACGGGGCCGGGAAATCGACTTTGGTGCAGACGATTCTCGGTCAATGGCCGTATGAAGGGGTCATAGAATTCGATCCTCCCCAGCCTCGTTTCGGCTATGTGCCCCAAAAGTTGGATTTTGACCGCCACCTGCCTCTGACCGTTCAGGAATTCTTGGCCCTGGCCCTCTCCAGAAGGCCTCTTTGGCTGGGCTTGAGCAAAGACGTCAAACGAAAGGTCATGGCGGGCTTGGAGATGGTCAAAGCCGAGGATCTTTTGAAAAGGCCTTTCGGCGCCTTGTCCGGCGGCGAAACTCAGAGAATCATGCTGGCCGCCGCCCTCATGTCCGAGCCGGACATCCTTCTGTTGGACGAGCCAGCCACGGGCGTCGACATCAATGGAGAACACTTGATGTGCGAGCTCTTGGACGGCTTCAGGCGAGACTTCACGATCGTCATGGTCAGTCACGATTTGCCTACGGCAAAAGCTCACAGCGATTGGGTCATCTGTCTGAATCGTCAGCTCGTGGCTCAAGGGGCGCCGGAACGGATCTTTCAGCCCGATGTTCTGGCCGCCGTTTTCGGGCTTCATCAGGGCCAGGAAGTCTGGCCGACTGGCGGGTGACGTGGACTTTTTAGCGCCGTTATACGACTTGGCCTCTTTCGCGTATGAGCCCATGTTCATGCGCCGCTCGGCTCTGGCCTTGGCTCTTCTGAGTCTTTCCGCCTCCTCCGCCGGGGTCATGGTGGTCAACAGGAGATTGGCCTTTTTTCCGGACGCCGTCGGCCATTCCATCTTCGTCGGAGTGGCCGCCGCTTTGATGTTATCCTTAAATGTTCAGGCGACGGTACTGACCATTTCCGTGCTGATTGGCCTCTCCATAACTTTTTTGGCTAGGCGCAGCCATCTCGCTTCGGACACCGTCATCGGCTTGGTCTTTTCCGGGACCGTCGCCGCCGGTCTGGCTCTGGTCAGCCGTCAGCCTCAGGCGACCGCCGGGTTGTCCAGGTTTTTTTTAGGCGACGTTCTGACCATAGACGACGGTCAGATAGTCGCTTTGGCTTTTCTGGCGGCCATTTCTTTCGCCTATCTCGGCTTGGCGACGAATAAGCTGACTCTTTCCTGCATAGTTCCGAAGAGCAAGCGTCATGACGCGGGCGACTACATCTTCGGGGCTTATCTGGCCATAGTTGTGGCCTTATGCGTCCAAGCCGTCGGCGTCCTTTTGGTCACCGCTCTTCTGGTGGCTCCGGCGGCCACCGGACGAGTCCTCTCCGTCTCGCTGGCCGGCATGTTCTGGACCGCTTTGCTGGCCGGGGCTCTGGCCGGACAGATAGGCCTTTGGGCTTCTTTTCAACCGGCCATAAACACTACGGCCGGAGCGACGGTCGTGCTGGTCAATGTTCTCTTTTTCTGCGCGGCGGCTTTGTACAGAAAGATTTGTCCAGCCAGGTGACCGTTTTTTTTAGCCAGATGATCTGAAACAAGCCTTTTGAGGACGCGATTCCTAATTCCGTCGGTTCCAAGAGAACGTTTGGCAAGAGCTCCTTTCGGAAACGGGAAGAATTTCCGTCAGAGAGAAAAATGCCAAAAAGGGCTTGTCATCTTCTTCTGAGTCCTTGACCTCTTTTTTTTGCGCCTCTTTTCGCGCCCCGTTTCCAAACGGGGCTTTTCTTTTTTTGGCCTTGGTCGGCGGCCGCCCTTGGTTCCGGAAAACAGATGGGCAAGGGAGGGCTGCGGCCAAAAGAATCATCTTGTCCGGAACGGAAAACCACGCCAGCCCTTCCTTTCGAGAAGCGCGGATTTGTGCCGGAGACTAGATAAATTGGCCGATTGTCGTCAACGCCGAGGCAAAAACCCCTCTGCTTGGAGGCGAAATCACCAAGCGCGGTCATAAACGGATTGAAAATGCCTCCGTTGTTTTTCTCTCGATTATATCAAGCATTTGTCGCCGAATTGTTTGAGTTGCGTTTGAGAAGCGTTAATCAGCAATCCACCTGCCATTTTTCCTTGCGCCTTCGAGGCGAATCAGCCCAGCGTCCTGATATTCGCGCAGTTCGCGGGAAATCGCGCGCTGTGACTTGCCGGTAAGCCCCGCAAGCGCAGGTATCGTCGCGGAGGGATTCTCCTTGATAACATCGATCGTCGTTCGCGGTCGTTCTTTTATATCGCCAATTATCTTGCCGTTCGGCGATATAAACGCATCCTCAAAAGGGAGCGTTACGACGGTGAAACTCGGAGTAAGCTCGAAAATCGTACGGTCGTAGGCTTTCAGTATGCGGCTCATGCCCGACCCAATTTGCTCCACAAGCTTCATATCGCGGAACACGCGCATAAGCTCGCGGTTACGCGGCATAGAACGGCGCTTGAAAAAGTCCGTTTCGCTCAAGCCCCCCACCAAACCGCCGCGGGACGTGATAACGATTCTATCCGCGAATATTTCGACGAGCGGAACGCCTTTCGCATAGCCGTTGCGAACAATTGCATTTATAACAATCTCGCGCAGGGCGATTGTGTTCACGCGTTCTTTTTCGAGGCGGTTTTTCGCCGTTATCATAGCGAACGCGCGGTTTTCGGAATCCAAGCGGTCAAGTATTCGCCGAGTCGCCGTAATTAGGCAGCGATTGCCGTATTCACGGATTTCGAACAAGTCAACCTTGTCAGTCCCGACATGCGCCGCCACTTTAACCGACACGCCGTTTTCATCCGCAAGCAGATACGCGGCGTAGTTTAACTCGCCGCTGCTCTGCCGCAAATCAAGGCTTTCTATGAATTGCTCCGTTGGTTCAAGGTTCTTTTCTTCGTAATAAATGCAAAGCTGTTTGAATGTCAGATTTTGCCGCGGCGACGGCATTGTTTGAAGCGTGATTTGCTGACGCTTGGAAAGCAAT
>JAIRTO010000345.1 GCA_031254895.1 Deltaproteobacteria bacterium | reverse complement strand
AGCTTCTTGATGAGCTGTTCGGCTTGAATCTCGGGTATGCCTATGGCGTCGACGACTTTCGTCGTCTCCGTCTTTTTGATCGATTTTTTGACCAGCCAGACGGTCAGATAGGCGTCGTGGCGCTCCTCAAGATAATACAGTTCAATCTTGAGATGATTGTATTTCGGGTCGGGCTCGATGTCGGCGATCATGACGTAGCCGTATTCGCCTTGGGCGAAGCTGTCCAAAAGCCTGTCCATGTCGGGAGGCGTCCGCAAGAATTGGGGAAAGGATATTTTCTCCAGAAAAATGCCTTGGTCTTCGCAGAAAGGCCAACAGGCCTTTTTGTAAAAATGCCAGGCGACCGCGACAATGACGAGCAAAAACTCAAGAATCCAGATCATTTCATACGGCAGCCCTTTGAGGGGAAGACCGAAAATGTCCCAGACGCCGTAATTGATTATGTCGAGCAGAAACCTGGAAGCCAGTTTGTAATTGAGAAAATAATCCAGAAGATCCGCCGGAACAAGATGCGAGTTCTGCCAGATCAGCCTCAGGTTCTCCGGCCCTAGACTGCCTATCTCGCCGGTCCTGTTGCGAAAAAGATCCATCCAGATCAAGGCGTGCAGCAGCAGCCCCGGGATGACGCCAATGACGCCCAACAAAGCGGCCAAAGGGGGATTGCGGACAGGAGCGAGCTTGAAGGACAGAAAACCGCCCGCCAGACAGACGGCGACCGCGAAGATGACGGTCAAGGCGACGCCTAAGAATTTGACGGGGTTGTACCAGCTCAGATAGCCGTAAGGAACGGCCAGAAGCAAAGAAATGGCGGCCACGACCGCTGGAACGACGATGATGGCGCCGGGTGAGAAATTGCCGGAAGGTCGATAATATCTTTGCATAAAAGCACCAGACCGTAATTTTGAAACAAAAAACGTTCCGCTGGACGCGCGACGACGCTTCTTGGCCAAAAGAGGCTTTTCGAATTGGCCAAAAATTTAGGTCGGCCAAAAGTTAACGTCGAACATGGAAAGATCGCTCCGAAGACTGACGACGACAGTTGGGCAGACGCCGTTAGGCGCCGAGATCAGACCTTCCGCCCCTCGAAGACAAAACTAGGGCGGCAGCCCTTAAAAACGATTCTTCGAGCCGAACGGCCGTCATTTAGACGCCAAATATTTTCTCTTTTCGCAAGAAACGACGACGCTTTTGGCGAAACGGCGTCTTTGGCCGCTCGTTTTCGCCCCCCGGCCGCAAAAAAGCGGCCGCGCCCATAGACTGGACGCCTATTATTTTTTATCATCTCTAAGGGAATATTTCAAGAAGATTGTGAACACATCCTTGGTTTTTTGGCTGATGTCCTTCTTTTTGCCTTCTATTGGAACAGTTTTTAAATTCTTACATACAATTTAAAAATATTATTACCACAATTTAAACATGTTTTTCGCGTATAAATTTATATTTTATCACAAATTAATATTTATTATGACTGTAACCGTTCACGAGTGTTCAATTATTTGGACAAAAAACGGCAACACGAAAGTCGATGGCGGAGCCAAAGAAAATTTCTCCCATTTTTCATAAAGGGTGAAACCTCGGGAACAGTCTCTAAAAGTCTAATGTTTTTCTTTTCTCCCTTTGGATTGAATCCGTCCAAGTTTCTTCCCTTCAACTTTTTAGTTTCTTCCCGTCAGTAATATTTCCCAATGAAAGTTCAGCTGCGGCTTCGTTCATCTGTCCCGCGACACCCTGCGACTTCGCTCTCATGTCCTGCAACGCTGGGCTTCGCTCGTTTGTCCCGCAAAACACTGCGGCCTCGCTCATCTGTCCCTTGATGCGGGGCTTCGACCACATGCCATGCGACCCTGCGGTTTCACCCACATGTCCCACAACGCGCGGCTTCACTCATCTGTCCCGCTACGCGCACCTTTGACCATATGCCAACCGACCCTGCGGCTTCGCTCTAATATCCCGCGACGCGCGGGCTTCGCTCTCATGTCCCGCGACGCGCGGCTTCGCTCATCTTTCAAGCCGCCCCGCCATCTCTGAGTCGGAAAGTTCAAAAACGCCCAACAAAAAAAACCCGCCAAAAACAAAAAA
Source organism: Deltaproteobacteria bacterium (assembly GCA_031254895.1). Taxonomy (GTDB): domain Bacteria; phylum Desulfobacterota; class Desulfarculia; order Adiutricales; family Adiutricaceae; genus JAIRNQ01. The sequence goes on along the minus strand of JAIRTO010000345.1, from coordinate 1,890 downwards.
GGCCTGGTCACAGGGCGAACGCCATGAGACCAGGCCAATAGACGAACGGTCGGAGACTTCTCTCCGCCTCCGGAAGCGAAGATTTACTTCTTCTTGCCTCCGGACGGCTTGGCGGCGGGTTTCTGGCCGACGAGCTTCAAGAATTTGTCGGCTTCGCCGGGAAGCATCTTGTAGACGTGATCAGCGCCAGGGAACTTTTCGGCTTTGACGTCTTTCACGTAGCTGCTGATGGCTTTGGTGATCACTTCGGCCACATTGGCGTACTTTTTGACGAATTTCGGCGTGAAGGCCTGGAACTGGCCGATGAGGTCGCTCACGATCAAAAGCTGCCCGTCGCAAGGCAGTCCGCCCCCGATGCCCAGCACGGGGATGGTCAAGGTCTTGTGAATGACCTCGGTGACCTCAGGCGGAATGGCTTCGACCAGAAGCATCTTGGCGCCCGCCTCTTGCACGGCCACGGCGTCTTCCAAGGTCAGCTTGGCCGCTTCGGCGGTTCGTCCCTGGGCCTTGTGGCCGCCCAATTGGCCGGAGGACTGAGGGGTCAGACCGATATGGCCGATGACGTTGATTCCCGCCTCGGTGATGGCTTTGATGCGGCTGACGATGCGGACTCCGCCTTCCAGCTTGACGGCGTCGACGTCGGCTCTTTTCAGGAACATGCCGGCGTTGTAGACGGCCTCGGCGTCAGTGGTCTGATAGCTCAAAAAAGGCATGTCGCCGACCACGAAGACGTCCGGGGCGCCGCGACGAACAGCCTCGGAGTGAACCAGACACTGCTCCATGGTCACCGGCAAGGTCCCGTTGTAGCCATAGACGCACATCCCCAGGCTGTCGCCCACGAGGATCATTTCCAGACCGGCGGCCTGGCCGAACTGAGCGGTAGGGAAGTCATAGGAAGTAAGCCAGGCGATCTTCTCGCCAGTCTCCTTCATCTTGTAGAGATCAGTCAAAGTTATTCTAGGCATCATATCTCCTTCAAAAACAAGGATTGTCAGACGACAAGCATGATTGCGCCCGAAAACGGCGCATGACGGCAAAATAACGAAAGCCTGAAAAAAGCCTTCCTCGACGACGACAGTCTGTCTCGGCGTTCGAGAACGTCCCGACCGACGAAACCGCTTTGACCGTCTCCCTAATCATCGTCGCCTCGTTGCCCTTAAACGAGATGACGTTGAAATTTTTAGTATTTTATTAACATATATATGAATAATATATACAAACAGATTATATTACACGGATTATTCCATGTTTTTTTGTGTATATTTAAAAATCTTGGAATAATAAACAAACGAGAACAAGAATAAAAACAAAGTCGATTAGCCGAAGGTCGTCTGGTCGAATCATAGCCTAAATCAGCGCCGAGTCCAGGCTAAATTCTTTTTGGCCAGCCGCTTTTGCTCGCCGCCAAACCAGGCTCCAGACCAGGCTCGAAGCGAAGCGCAGAACCAGGCGCGGCGGAAAAGCCCAAAATTTATCAAAATGCGGGGACGTCTTCTTAGCCGAATAATTGAGGACGACGACTATGTGGGCGATTATATCACGAAACGGCGGCGTCAGGGCGTTTTAACCTACTTTGCCAAGACGAAAACTTCACCGCCCGACGACGCTTGAAAGGCGGCAAATCAAAACCTCAAGGCGAGAAGGCGAAAAAAGCCGTCTCGCCGCCTGGAAGGGGATTCGTAAAATTTACGAACTAACCAGGAAATAATTGAATGTTCAGGCCGAGACGAATCCGCTCCGACAACGCGGAGCCTTTATAGGCCGCCAAATTGGCCACATTGCCGGCCACTTTTTCTGACTCATTGTCAGCCGCCTGGCCGACCTATTCGCCAGACTTACGTCGGCCACATGGGCAGCCTCATCGCCGGCCACTTGACCAACCTCATTGTC
>JAIRTO010000321.1 GCA_031254895.1 Deltaproteobacteria bacterium | reverse complement strand
AGTTCCGTGTTGAGGCGGTTTTCAAAGGAGCTGACGCTGGAACTTCTGATCGAGCCGAAACTCAAGTGAATGACTGGATGCGGCGCCCAGTCATAATCCGAAGAATCGATCCAAAGTCCCTTAAAGAGCTCTCGGCGACCCAGAAATATTTCCTTCATTGTGTCCAACAACAGGGATTTGCCGAACCTGCGCGGTCTGGACAAAAAATAAGGCTTTTGCAGTCTGATCAGATTATAGATATATCTGGTCTTGTCAGCATAAAGACAATTATCTTTTATTATTTTTCTAAAAGATTGAATTCCGTCCGAAAGTTCTTTTAGATTCGGCTTTTCGTTCATGTCTAGAGTCTCCCAAAACTGTTAGTCGCCCTTGCTTGACGAAAAAAAACGAAATAAACAGGCTTCTGAAAGCCTGTCTCAAGATATTTCGCCATTTCTCTAAGATTCCTTTATAACAAACTTGCGGTTTCGAGCATTCTTTAATTATCCTTTTCTCATTAAAAAACGCTAAACTATATAATGCATTGTACTATATTTTTGAACTAATCAAGCAAATTCATTTCGCGTAAAAACAGACGCCCTATTCTGACCGCCTGCCAACGCGGCCGGTCAGTCCTCATTCTCGCTTCGAAGAAAAAGGTTCAGCTCGCGTGAAAGAAAAACAACTGTTCAGTCTCATAAATCGAGACGGTTTGTAAAGAACCGGAAAACCGCTCTCCATGGCGAATCGCCGCTATGCAGCCAAACTCCTGAACTGGTCAGACAAGAAATATGGGGCTTCCCCATCTCTCATTTCGCCGTCAGACAGTTGATCCATGAAGCCGCTCTGAAGCGTCAAAAAGATCCTGATGGCATGTCGTTCAAAAGCGCCGTCTGAGCGATTGAGAGGGTTTTGCCGCTAGCGGCCGGCGCCCCGCCCGACCAGATGAAAGCGTGGAGGGATGGTTTGCCAAAATGAGCTTGCCAGGGGCGAAGCGCCGCGGAGGCGCGGGAAAATCGAATCCAAGGGGAGCGAAAAAAAGATTTCCAATTTCCCCGCCCGGAAAAGGAGCATGGCGTTCAACCAAAAACAATCAGCCAAAAGGCGCGCATTATCCATCAATGACGCCATTAACGATCAACTCCCCGCTTAAGTTTACAGTATTGTGACTAGGGGGGAGGGCTTGAAGGACGCCGGGGCCGCCATTGTCCCCCCATCAACGGCGACTCCCGTTCAGGCTTGGACGAACTTCGAGGGGTCGAAACCCAAAATGTGGCCCAGATGGCGGAACTCCGACAACTGCGCCGAAGCGAGAGAATTGAGGTAGTTCGGTTTTTTGGACAACCGCAGCCAGCGGTTTTGACAGTCCCAATAGTTGCAGGCCAGGCGGTTTTGTTTCGCGAAATCTATGAAATCGGCCGCTTCCCTGAAAATGGAGGGACGAAATTGAGCGGAGTCGGCCAGGTTCAGCAGAGCCGCCAGATATTTCTGAGCTGATTGCGACAGGGCCGCCGCGCTTCGGACCGAATCGGCCGGATCGAATTGACTGAGGAGAGCGGCCAAGTCGGCCAGATTCAGCTCCCCGCCTTTTTTCATGGTCTCGATGCAAGAGCCCATCTTGGCTTCGAGGACCACCCGGAAGACGAAGCTGGACTGCCAGTCCAGCCGGCTGCGCGAGCGGCCGTATTTCAGGAGCATGTTGCTGCTGGAGTGAAAAGCCTTTTCGGTGTGAGACCGCAGATCCGTGAAAAAATCTTCGACCAGATCGTCCAAGATGGCTTGACGGACGCTCGGCCACAGATCCTCCAAAGAGAACTCGGCGGGCGACGGGCCGAACCAAGAACTTATGATGGGGCTATTTTTGGACGGATCGAGGATCGCCGCCGGATCGCCCTCGATGGCGTTCAGCATTTCGGAGAGGTTGGGCCGGCGCCCCTCCGCTCCCGGCTCGACGGCCCATATTCTTAAATTTTCGCCGCCGTCGCGGCTGGCGGCCAGAGAAAGAAAGATCGTCTCGCCGCCTTCTCTGGGGTCGGTCACGCCGACCTGGCCGAGGAAGACTCCATGGGCGCCTATGGCCGCTTTTTTCGTCTCCAGCTCGCGGCGTTTTTGGCGCTTGAATCCGTCCAGAGCTTCCGTCACGCCCATGAGACTGGCCGCCGACCAATGGGCGGCGAAGGCGGCTTTGGACAGAGACGCCGGCTCCACCAGCTTGTTCCAGACGTCTTCGCCGTCGAGGTAGTCCCGATCGTTGGGTTTGGCCAAGCGCAAATGGGCCAGCAACCCGTTTTTGAGGCGTTCGCGGGACGAATCGTCCGACAGGGCGATGGCTCGGCTGGCGTAGCGCAAGTTTTGCACCGGCTCCAGTCCGGTCAGCTCGTCGAAGAACCACCCGCAGCTGGTGAACATGTACAGGCTCATCAGCTGTATTTCCATTTGACGCAGAGCCGTCCGCCTCTCGGCGGCGGCAAGAGGACGTCGGGAATGTTTTTGGAGAAAAGACTCCTGCTCTCCGGGGTCGTAATCGGACATGACGACTCGGACGTAATCGTCTCTGGCCAGCCAGGGATCGTTCAGGAGTTCGGCCAGGGATCGCTCGAAGAGCGAAGACAATTCGTCACGCAGCCAATTTAGCCCGTCTCGAAGAGGCCCGCGCCATTTCTGGTTCCAGTGCGCTTCGCCGCCGGTGCGGCAGCCGCAGTCGGAGCGCCAGCGCTCCACGCCGTGGACGCAGCTCCAAGAAGAGTTCTCCACCAGTCTGGCTTCCATTCGGGGCGGAAAAAGACTGAGGAAATGACCGTAATTGGTCAGGACCGTCGGGTCGGCCGAATCGTCTCGGGTCGTCTCGATTTTGTCGATCAGATAGGCCAGGGCCATCTCCCCGAATTGGAAATGGTGGCCGTACGATTCGCCGTCGGTGGCCAGATTGACCAGTCTGGGGCGGCCGTCCGGGAAAGGCGCCCCGAAAGCCTGCCTGGTTCGGTTCAGGAAATTCTCGCCGTCGCGCAAGAGGCTCTCGAAGGCCACGGCCCTGGAGACGGGGCCGTCGTAGACGAAGACGTCCAGATAATCGTCCTGTCCGTCGCCCCAAAAAATGCGGTACGGCTCTCTCGGGTCGGGTTGGCCGACCGGTTCCCACGGTTCGCTTCGGTCGGCGGTCAGAGGGCGGACGGCGTCTATCTGGTTTTGGGCCAGGACGGTGAATTTGAGGCCGGCCTTGGCCAACAAAGACAGCGAAACCGAGTCGGCGGCCGTTTCGGCCAGCCACATGCCTTCAGGGTCTCTGGCGAAAGTCTTTTTGAAAAATTCGCGTCCCCAGACTATTTGGGTTTGCTTGTCCCTAAAATTGGCCAGAGGCATGACGACGTGGTTGAAGACCTGAGCCAAGGCCGGTCCATGGCCGTCATGAGCCAGGGCGCCCAGTCGATCCGCCTCGACCGCCAAGGCCCAGGTCTCCGGCTCCTCTTCGGCCAGCCAGGACATGAGGGTGGGGCCTATGTTGAAGCTGATGTGCTGGTAGTTGTTGACGACGCGGGTTATCTCGCCTTTGTCGTCCAGAAGCCTGGCCAAGGCGTTGGGCGAATAGCACTCCTGGCAGATCCTCTTGTTCCAGTTGGGGTAAGGAGCGGCCGAAGGCTGATCGGCTATGGAGCCGCTGAAAGGATTTTCTCGAGGCGGCTGATAGAAATGTCCGTGGATGATCAGATAGCGCGATGGCGTCACGTCAAACCCCTCATTTTTCGAAAAAGGCCTTTGGTTGTCCGGCTGTTCGTCAGGGCTGCGGCCCTGGCGGCAGCGGATTTGGCCCGATCGAGGGGCGAAATCCGCGCGGTCTAACCCTCTCTTCGTCCCCTCTCTTCGTCGGCGAAAAGGGGCCGCCGACGAAACAGGAAGGGGGCGCAATTTTTCGGTTTGGCCGACAGGCGCCTTCGGGCTTTTCGTCGGCCTGTTTTTTGCCGCTTAGGGTCTGTTTTCCAAAAGTCTCTGGAACAGTTCGGCGTATTGTCCGGCGGATTTGGCCCAGCTGTGGTCTTCTCGCATGTTGGCCCGGCACATTTCCGCGAAGGAGGGGGATTCGTAGAGCTTGGCGGCTCGGTGGACGGCTCTGGTCAAGGCCGAAGCCTGGAAAAGGGAGAATTTCAGTCCGTTGTCCCAGACGCCGTCCGGATTTTGGCCGGCGAAGTCTCGGACAGTGTCGTTCAAGCCGCCCACGGCCCTGACGATGGGGATGGAGCCATATCTCAGGGCGTACAGCTGCACGAGCCCGCAGGGCTCGTACATGGACGGGACCAGGACGAAATCGCTGCCGGCTATGAACTTATGGGCCAATTCGTTGGAGTATTTCAAGACGAGCCGCATTTTGTCCGGGTATTGTTCGGCCAGGCTCTGAAGCTGCTCTTCGAACAATTTTTCTCCAGTGCCCAAAATGATCAAATCCAAGTTCAGCCGAAAAATTTCCGGGGCGACGTCAATCAGAAGAGATATGCCTTTTTGGGCCGTCAGACGGCTGACCATGGCCAAGAGAGGCCGATCGCCGTCCGGGAGGCCCAGTTCTCTCTTGACGGCTTTTTTGCAGGCGGCTTTTCCGTCGGGAGATTTGGCCGAATAGTTGGCGGCGACGTGTTTGTCCGTCGCCGGATTCCAGGCCTGGTGATCGACCCCGTTGACGATGCCCGACAATTTGCCTGAATACAAGCGCAGAACGCCGTCCAAGCCGTTGCCGCCCTCGGGGGTCTGGATTTCTTTGGCGTAGGTCGGCGAGACGGCGACGACCGCCTCGGAATAGACGATGCCGGCTTTGAGAAAGCTGAGTTGGCCGAAATACTCCATCCCCTCGACTTGGGCGTAGCTGTCCGGCAGGCCTATTTTGGGGGCCAGGGAAGCGTCGGCCAGACCCAGAAAACCCTGATTGTGGATGACGAAGACCCCGATGGGGGCGTTTGGACCTTGTTCGCGGAGATAGGGCATCAGTAGGCCCGTCTGCCAATCGTTGGCGAGAACCACGTCGATTTTTTGGGGCAGATGAGGAATGACGGCCATGACGGCTTTGCAGAAGAAGGCGAAGCGCTCGGCGTTGTCGGGATAGGCTTCGCCGTTTTCCTCGTACAAGCCGTCTCGGTCGAAGTAGCGGTCGCATTTTATCAGCGTCGCCTGGACGGCGACGTTCGATTGGCCGGCGTCGTTCAATTGGCCGGCCAGAACTGAAAATTCCACCTCTTCGGAGCCCATGGGGACGCTCATGGAGGCGATAATTTCCTTGAAGCTGCGGTTTTGAAGAGTCCGGCGGTAAGCCGGCAGGATCACGGAGGTCGGCAGGCCCGCCTGTTGAAGGGCTTGAGGCAGACTGCCCGCGACTTCAGCCAGCCCGCCCGTCTGGGCAAGGGGCGACGCCTCCGAAGCGGCCATCAGAACATTTATTTTTCCCGGCATAGGGGCTCCAGTGATTGTCGCTGCGTCGCCGAGGAATCATTCCGCTGCCGGCGAAGATGGTTAGTCAGGTCTTTTTTGGCGACGGCTTGGCGGAAAAGGCGAATGTGGTTGAGCGATTGTTTGGCTAAAAGTGAACGGTCATTTGTTCTATGTTATAAA
>JAIRTO010000145.1 GCA_031254895.1 Deltaproteobacteria bacterium | reverse complement strand
ATTTTGGCTGATTTTCGAAGGAAATGCGCTCCGCTGGAAAACTATGACGAGTAGAACGCCTGCTAATTCAAGCAAGATGCGGGCCAAAAAAAGTTCGGGTTAGTTGGGGATTTTATTTGGTTTTTATAAAATTTAAATGGCTATTAGCATGCTTAATAAGATTATAGTTTAAATTTAGTAAATAAATTATTACCATAGAAATATTATACTACAGATTGAATGATTTATGCCCATAGGGCCCGGTTAAAAAGGGGGAAAAACGAGGGAATCGCAAAAAAAACAGCCAAAAACCAAGACCCGAAAAGCGCGGCTTTCGAGGCCGCCATCTTTTTGGTCGGTTTTGGCCGTTTTTTTTTGAGATCAGGAGATTCCGCCGAAAATAGCTCGGTCGGCGGCCGAAAGGCGCTCAATATTTGCTGGCTTCATCTTCCAGTTGCTGATTCAGTTCCTGAAGCTGGCGCACTCTGTCGTCGGCCTGTCCAGCCACGTCCATGGTCCGATTGATGGTCGGCGCCGGGTTCAGGAGAGGGTTGGGGAGGTTTTCGGTCACGGGCTGGATTAGGGCGCCTCCGCCGCCGGCCGGTCCAGTCGGTGGCGGAAGAGCGTCCTTTTTCGAGCCAGAGAAGATGAAGACAAACAGGATGATGAGGAGAAACGCGGCCGCGCCGCCAATCAGATAGAATTTGGCTCTGGAGGCGGTCTCTTCCATCTCCAGCGACGACAAAGGCGGCGGTTTGCGGCCGGTTCTGAAGTTGAAGCCGCAGCGGCATTCTTCGGCGGGCAAGGCCACCATCTCGCCGCAGTTGGGGCAGCGAAGGGAAGGCGGAGGAGGCGTCTGGGACGTTTGTTCAGCCATGATGATCCTTTTTGGGCCAGTTTTTTGGCCGTGAAAGAACGGAGAAAAGAATGCTGAATGGGTTGATGAAGAGCATATTTAGTTTTTAAACTTGCAAGTTGCTGACATAGCTGGTTTTTTTTTGTTTTTCTTTTTTTTAGTGAATTATATGAGTGTGGCCTCTAAATGACCAAATTTAGTCCGGCACGGGTTGCCAGTCCCAGTTGGCTGTGGCCACAGCCAGATAAGAGGCGCCTTTCGGGGGTTTGCCGATGTCGAAGCTGCTGGGGTAGAGAAGGGTTCCGTTGGAAGTGGCCTCTTTAAAAGCTTGCCGCAGCGTGGCGGAGTTCGAGTTGGCCGGAGCGTTTAAAAGAGCTTTGACTAGAATCTGTCCCTGGGCCACCCCCAAATAGGTCTGATAATCCAGAGTCAGTCCTCTGGGTCCGTATTTGTAGAGGATTGCGTCATAGGCCTGGGCCAGCGAAGATTTTGGACTCAGAACGGCTGGAAAGATCATGCCTTCCCACAGTCCGCCGGTCATTTCGGTCACTTCCATGCCCGGCGAGTTGAGGGAGTTGGTCATCCACAAGGTGTCCTCCGGAAGTCGATTTTTCAGAGTCCTGACTATGGCCGCCGCCGGGCCGGTGGGCAGCCAGAGCATGACGGCTCCGGCGCCCATGGCCTCGTCTTCCAGTTCGCCCCAGTTGCGAAAGTTGGGCAGCAGCGGGACGGGGGCCAGGACTAAAGACCGCGCCTTGGCCTTCTGAGCGGCCAGCTCCGCGTCCAACTGCCCTTCGGCCGACTGATAGTAGATGAAAAGAATTTCGGAATTTTGGGGAAGTCGCTTGGCGGCGTGGTCGATCAGGAGCTCCAGCTCTTCGTCCACCGTCGGGAGAAGTCCTATGGGGTCGTCGACCCGGCCTTGATAGGCTCCGGAATTGTTGGTCCAAGGTCCAAACCAAATGAGACCGAGGCGCCGAAAATAATCGGCTGTGGCTTTGGCTCGGGAATTCGCCGCTCCGCCGACGACCAAATCAGGCTGAACCTGCTGCAAGACGTCGTTTAGGCGGTTAGGGAAGTCCGTTTGAAAGTCGTCCATTTCTTGGGAATATATTTCGATAGGCCGGCCGTCGGCTCCTCCGTTCATGTTCAAAAAGCTGATCATGGCCTTGAGGCCGCACAAATAGTCATAACTCAGCGCTTGCGGCCCCAGAGGAGAGGCCCAGGAGACGATCTTCCAGGGCTGGGGAGCTCTCTGAGCCTGAGCGGGAGCATGGTTTAGAAGAGTAAGAAAAATGGCCAAGAGACTGGCCAGGAGCGATTTGACCAAATTGATCTCCACAATTTTCTACTTGTTAACTTATTTGATGCGCTTTACATGGTATGCGACGTTATTTTATTTCCTTCCCAAGACTTAGAACTAACCGCTTTCTTTATGTTAAAAATGTTAAATTAAAGTACAAACATAAAACTGTAATTAAAAAAATATAACATATAATTAAATTTAAAAATAACGTAAATATGTTTATTAATATAACAAATAGATTGTTTGTTTATCTTGTCATGTGATCGGTTGGAAATATGTTCGTCAAAGGGCGGGTTTTGGTCGTTTTACATTTAAGGCCTATCTGGATAGATGGCTATTTTTATTCATCATATAATATTAACCGGAATTTTGTCAAATTTGACTTTATTTTAGCTTTAATAGTGGTTGTTATTCTCTCGTTTTTTGGATTATCTAGCCGAAGGACAGGTTTCGAGATTTGATGAAGCTAACTATAGAATAGCCGCCATTATTGGTTTGGCGAGACATGGGCGAGATTTTGGCGAAATATGGCCCGTTTCGAAAAGACGAAAGCTTTATTTTGGGGGAAACAGCGGAAACGACGGAAACGACGGAAACAGCGGAAACAGCGGAAACAGCGGCTACGACGAATTTGCGCGACTTCGGCGTTTGGCCAAAAAAAGACCAATGAGGTCTTTCGCTCGCTTTCTCTCGCCGAAACGGCCGGAATTAGAACAGGCGAACGAGCTGGTCGACGGCAAAAATGGGCGGAGATGAGGACGCGGGCGCTCGCCGGCCTCGAAAAGCCTCGGCCGGAAAAGCCGGCTTTGGCCGACTTTCCGGCCGAGAGGCTTCAACTGGCGGGCAATGTCGTGACCAGCCCTAGGGCGTTCGCGTTTTCGTACCAGCGGTCAATTTGCTCCATCATGCCTTCGCCGAATTTGACGGGCATAGGAATCAGGATGGTGTCGTAAACTATTTTGTCCTTGAACGGCAAAAGAACTCCTGACAACGGCACAGGCAGCGGAATTTGCATGGCTTCGGCGATCGAGCTTTGAACCCCTTTGACGCAGAACAAACGCAGATTGTCCTCTTTGTTTTGTTGTCCGAGCATCAGGGAGTATTCCGGCCTGTGCTCGACCAACATGAAGTCGCCCTCGATGTGAAAATCTCGCCAGGATTTGAGCAAATCAAATTTTTCTTGCGGCAGGTTCGATTCGGCGAGGCATTCGTCGATCAGTCCGACGTTTTGCCAAAGGCTCTTTCGGAGCGTCGCCACCATTTTGAAAGATTTGTCGCTCATGTCCGAGGGATTTAAAACGCCGTCGCAGAGTTTCAATTTCGAGTTGACGAAGTTGAGCAAGCCATACCAAGTGTCATAGAACAAATTGCAATCGCGCGGTTTCAACTGCGCCGTTCGGGCCAAGATGGTGGGAAGGCAGCAGTCCTTGTACTTTTTGCCGCTCCCGCAAGGACAAGGTTCCGTTTTGCCGACGAAGCGGGAATGCTTGATGACGACGTCTTGATCGCCCTTGGCGGTCGGAGGAGTCTTCGGCTTGGGCGGCCGAAGCTCCAACGGTCTGTGACCTTTGTTTTCGATTAGGCGCGTGTTGGCCTTGGCTTCAAACAAAGTGGCGAAGAATTTTTCGGCTTCTTCCTGGCCGGGAAAAATCAGTTCGCATTCGCTAAGTATCTTGCCGATTCGACTTATGCCTATATTGTAGGTGACGTAATCCTGTATTTCGTAAAAGGCGCGATACCGCTTGTACTCCTCAGGCCAAAGTTCATTGAAGCCGTCGAACACTTTGCGCCAGAGTCGACGCTGCTTTTCGTCTTCGTAAAACTCGTCGGCGAATTTCAGAAAAGCGGCTCTCTTCGGCGTATATCGCGGTTTTCCGAATTGTTCGCCGAGAATTTCGTCGATGGCTCCAAAGTCGTCAATCGTCAAGTAGTTGACGATATACTTTTTGTAGAAGCAGTAACGCGGGTTTTCCTGCAGAGCGAAGGGCAACAGGAGGGAAGTCAGTTCGCCCGTCGTCGTTTGGTTCTGGTTCTGGCTGTTGTAGATCTCCACCAGCTTATTGACGGAAATGACCCCGTAAAGGTTGACCGCCGCTCTGGCGTAGACGTCAAGCTCGTCTCGAACCGTCTCGCGGCCAAGAGGGCAGCTCTCAATCTCGCTGGGGGAATTGTATCTGTCGAAAATTCGTTTCGCGGACGGATTGGGCATAATGGATCATTTTCCCCTTTTTCTTCGTCGACGCCGTTTCCCAGGGCGATGAACGATCCGTCGGCCAGGTTGGCCGCATATTCGCCTAAAACTGGTCAGAAATCCGCTCCTGGGGCGGCGTACCGTCAATAACTCCACTATAGTCGCGGGCCGGCTTTCGCCAAGCGCGTGCAATGTCAATGTCGACAAAACCAATATCTTTGGCCGTCAATCGCCTCGCAAGTCCGCTAAAGCGGGTTTGTTCATTTATCGGCGAGATGGGCGCATTATTGTTCTAATGCTCGGCGTCAATAGATTTTAGGGTCTAAAATGGCGGCCAAGATGCCAAAGGAAAACTGGCTCGTTTTCCGGACGAGAGATGAGCCGCTAAAAAAACCGCTATCCGAGGCGGAAAAAACCTGCGGAGCGGAGGCCGCTCTTTTAAATGTTGACGCGATCTTCCTTCGCCGCATTATAGACGATCATGGCCTTGAGGGCAAAGCGACGAGCCGGGGCCGCCGGGGCTTGAAAAGTCCTGAACGAGGCCGTTTCTTCGCCAAAACGAGAGACGTCGAACGCGTTCAGCCTTTGCGAAAGGCGGCATATTTATCGCGTTTTGAACAAAATGCGCCGTCGAAGCGCTAGGGTTTTTGGACTTTCGACGTCGCTGACGGTTTTTTTCATTTTTTTGGCTAAGCCGGCCACTTGTCTCGCCTTTTTCGGCTTTATGTTCTTCTTCGGCCGCCAATGGCTGGCCGCCCCCGTTTCGTTTTTTCGGATTCGAACCGTTGGGGGGAAAACGCCGAGGCTAAAAGGAGCCTAAGGGATTTCGTCTTGACCAACGGCCGTTTTTTCTGTTAATTTGGGCTAAGTCGGTCGTTGTCGGTTTTCAGGGCTTTCGAGTCGACGGCCATTTTCCGCCGTCGCGTTTTCCTTCGTCGTTATCCGGTCCCCTAAATGGTTTCTTTTTGTCCCGACCCTGCGGGATCCGCCAAAAAGCGGTCAAAAAAAAAAGAGAGCGCCATCGGGCCTTTCCCGTCTCGACAATCAGGTTCGAGTCAGTTTTTGGTGCGGCACATGAATTTGGACGAATTGTTTGCAAAGATGCAGGAAAAGGCCAAAAAAGTCTCCTTGACCGAGCCCGTCTCGGCCGACATTCTTTTGAACATCACCGGCGAAAGCCCCAAAACCTGGCTGGTCAGTCTGGGTGGGGGAGCGGTTTCCGTGGCTGAAGCGGCGCCAGACCAAAAAAAAGACGTCGCCATCACCGTCAAGGACGAAGTCTTCCTGAAGGTGGCCATGCGGGAAATGAACCCCATGACGGCCTTTATGACCGGAAAAATCAAAGTCGACGGCGACCTGCAGTTTTTGGGCTATTTGAAGCATCTTTTTCCCAACGGCGATGCCTGAATTGCCCTCCATCGGCCCTTTGGCCTAAGTTCGGACTGGCCGCCCGTCTTCTGGCCGCCTCGCCGCCAAAAGATCGCGCCAAAAAAAGACCCAGATTCCGGGAAGAGGTTCCCCTCGCTCCTCCTGTCCGCTCGCGTTCCATCTTCACTCGATCCATTCCTTCATTTTTTCCTTTCTTGATTTATTCCTTTCTTCCCTACTGACGCTCAAAAAAATTGCTTGGCGGGGCAGGAGAGGAAGCCGTCTCCGTGACGGCGTCCTCTCGAAAGCCAAAGACGTCGCCTAGACGGATTTTTTCAAAATGGCGGTTCAGACAGAACCTTCAGTCCTCTGACGGCTTCTTTTTCGAAATAATCTGAAGGTCGACGGCGGCGATAATTTGCGGCCGCTTTGAAGCGTCTCGTCAACCAAGCCTATTCGCCGCTTTTCCGTCCTTCGTCTAGCGGACTTTTGCCGATGGGGCCAGTCCTCCAATCGAACGCGCCTTTGCCTTGGATTTTTTTGTCCGGATTCCGCCCCGGAGGCGTCGTCTGGCTTGATTGTCGTTTTTCGCTCGCCTTCGGGCGCCCTGGCTTCGTCAAGGCGTTTTAGAGGTCGAAAGGCCATTTGGCCGAAACGCTCGGACAATTGCTTCGAGGGGCGGGTTTGGGGGATTTTTCCGTCGTCCGTTTCCCGTTCGTCGGCGGCGGAGCCTCTTTTTAGAGTCTGAAATCAGCACTCGAGTGAAAAAAAGGAGGATCTGAGGCGAATTTATATTGATAATGAACTAATGAAGCGGAATTGACTGCGTTCAGAGTTTAGTTAGGTTCCATCTAATCTGGATAATTTCCGACCTGGCGAAAATTAGCTCAAGAAAGCATATTGTTCGGTTCGACAGACATGATTATTTTAGCGGCAAGACAAAAAATTATTTTCAATGCAGTGACTCTCAGACTGAACTATGGGCGGACTAGACTAAATTTTCAACGTCTAGTCGAAAAGTCGCTTATCTAGTCTAAATTATGCGGCGCTGACCGCCCGCCGCTTTGATGTTTGAAGGCAATTAGGCGGGCATAGAGACAAATGCCCTAGCGCTTAGCATAAATTCATGGAGTCTGGCCTATTATGACGCGCGTCTCATGGCGTTCTCGTCTAAACTAGCGTCCGTCTAGTCTAATTGTCATGCAGTCTGCCTGCATGATGCGTCTTTTCAGTCTCGTTTACCTCTCACAATGAATCCGCCGCCTAAAATTTATAGGCCAGTTCAAAAAAAAAATTGCCCTCTGTTATCTACCATATTTAGTGTTTTTTGTTATCGTACTAGGCAATATAATGTGTAACTAAGACTTAATTAGGTGTTAGAGTGTAGAAAATGCTTGACAAGTGGAGCTAGTTTAGTGTAAAAAAAGCCTAAGATTACTGAAGCGGGAGGAGACTCCCATTCTTTTCACAGTACACCGAAGAAAGAGGTGCGATTTTGGCAAAGAACACTTTGAAAAACATCAGAGAGCAGATGCTTCTGAGCAAGGCTGAGCTGGCTCGCAAAGCCGGAGTGTCGCCCATGACCATCGACCGGATAGAAAACGGCGAAAAAGCTCGTATGGAAACGATGAGAAAGATAATATTGGCCTTGGGGCTTACGTTGGAAGACAAGGACAGGATCTTTGCTGATCTTATTTAAAAGGCGGGGGCCGTGTTTTTTATAAAAAACGGCCCTGTTTTTTCGGGTCGCTCTCGTTCAGATCGTCGATAGGGGCGCTCTTTTCGACGCGTCGACCGGAGAAGGCCTGAAAGGCCGTTCGTTTTCTTGGACTATTATTGCCGACTTGTCAGGGCGTCGACCTCGCCTGAAGTTTTTTTGGCCCTGGCCGGCGGATTTCGTTCTCTGATTTTGTTCTTGGTTTCTTCGCCGTAGCTGCCGCTTTCAACATATACAGCCGAAAATACATTCTTTTTGCCGAAACTGGGCGCGAAAAAGGCTTGCCTGTTTGGGTCGACCAAATAAGAGCCATGACGTCATTGTCCATTCGATCAGACGAGCATAAGGCAGGCCAAACTCGAGGAAAAGTTTTTTGGGCGATGGAGTTCCTAGGGCTGAGGCTTTCGAAGTCGACCTCTGTTTAGTTCAATTCCGCAGTTGTCGAAGATTTTGACATTTTTGGATAATTAAATTACATTGATAGAGTTCAGCAAAATTCGGCCGACGCGTCAGTCGGCGAGGCGCCGCCTCCATCTGAGACCTCATGCCTAATTTTTGTTTTCCTTTTTAATGGAACCATCATTTCAGAAATCTTTGAGAATAATCTGTTAAGGAAGAATTTAACCTTGAAAGGATGATGAAATAATGTCTGTCATCGGCTTTGACATAGGCACATATGCCGCTAAAGCAGTCTTTTTAGATGTCAAAGGAAAAGGCAAGAAACAGATTGTCTCGCTCGTCGGGCTGGGCCTCAGTCAAATGCCCATAGCGGTCATGACCCAGTGGGAAGATCAGCCGATTCCGGCCAGGACCGCCATGAGCGCGGCCATGCGCTCTCTGTTCAAGTTGTGCAAGCTCAACAAAGGGCGTTTCGCCGCCCTTTCCCTGAGCGGGGAGACGATGATCATCAAAAAGATCTCCATGCCCATCACGACTCAGAAAGAGCTTCGACAGTCTTTGGCCATGGAGGCGGAACAGTATATTCCGTATCCCATCAACGACGTCATCATCGACGGGCACATTCTCAGCACCGACGATCGCTACGGACAGATGTCCGTGCTTTTGGTGGCGGCTCGAAAAGAAGTCGTGACCAACTACATTCAGGCCATCGCTTTGACTAAGGTTTTGAAGCCGGCGGTGATAGACGTTGACGCTCTGGCCTATTACAACGCTTACGACTTCGTGTATCCTGATTCCAGAGACAACGTCGTGTTGGTGGATATCGGGGCGACGTTAATCCACATCACCGTTCTGAACGAAGGCATGCCTTACGTCATCAAGGAAGAGCCCATCGGCGGGCAGAGGCTGACCGAGGATCTTGAAGACGCCTTCAACATTCAGCCCGATGTGGCTGAGGCCATTAAGCTGGGCTCCGCCGAAGCTCCCGACCCCGCCGAGGCGGCCAACGTCGTCGAGCGAATCGTCAGCAACTGGATGGCTTCCATCGACAGAGCCATCGAGGCCGTCAGGACCGAAGTCCCGGAATACCAGCCGACCAAGATCGTTTTGGCGGGCGGATCCTCCAATTTGCTGGGGCTGTCGGAGCAGATTCAAAGCCGCTTCAACGTGCCGACGGAACGCTTCAATCCGTTGAAGCACGTGAAAATCAACGCCAAGAAATTCGATTCGGCCTATATAGACTATATCGGACCGCAGATGGCCGTGAGCTTCGGCCTGGCCATTCGCAAGCAGGAAATTAGTTAAGCCGCGCGCTACCTGATTTGGGAGTTTGATTCATGATCAAGATTAATCTGTTGCCGTTGGAGTCTTTCAGACAAACCGCCAGCGGCCAGTTGTCTGTGACCATCTTCGCCGTCTGCATGCTTATGTTGGTCGGCGGTCTGTACATGTTCAATCTGATGTTCATGGCCCCGGCCAAAGAGACTCTGACCGCCACCAAGACTTCTCAGACTCAGAAGCTGAGCCAGATGAAGAATTCCGCGGCGGCGGCCATGGTGCAGACAAGGGATTTTGTGACTCAGATGGTTCAAGTTTCCACCATCGCCAATCTTGAGGAACGACGTCGGGATCAAGCCAGATTGTTCATGGCCTTGGCCGGCCAGATAAATAATCAGACTTCGTGGTTGCAGAGCGTCTCGCATAATGGCCGAACCCTATTGATCAGAGGCATGGCCATCGACAACGAAACTGTGGGCATGCTCCTCGACCGGCTTCAGCAGATGCCTCTTTTGCAAAACGTCGTCCTGGGTCAGGCGGCCGGCGGAACGGTCATAAACAACGTCAGGCTGGTAAATTTCGACATCAAGGCGGATACGGTGTTTCCAGATCCTTCTTTGATGGATCAGGGGCTAAGCGACATCAAACTGCCCGACACTACCACCATTAAAGGTCTGATTCAGGCTATTGACCCTGAATTGAGCAAAGCTTTGGACCGCAATGCGGAAGTGGCCAGGTTGTTGTAGTCATTTGGCTCAAATTTTGCATAAAAATCCATGACCTTGACGACCGGTAAAACTGTCCGGGGTTTGTTCCAGTCCGAAACTTTCGGCTGGGCAAGTCAGTCATGACGGAAGCCACCCGTCGCCGAGGCGGCGGATGGATTATCTTCATCCAGTTGTTTTTGGAGGCGACATATGGCCAGAGGACCAGCGCAAAAATCGACGGGCGGTCCCGATTTTTTTTCTAAAGTGGCGAAACTGAAGAAGGGCGCGAAAGTCGGCATTCTTATGGGGGTCGTCATCGCTGCGCTAGCTCTTTTCTACTATATGTATTATTCTCCGTGGCAGGCGGAGGTCGCCGTTTTGGAAGGAGAAGTCGCCACTTTGGAACAATCCGTCAAAACGGAGCAGCAAAATATAAACAAGCACAATTCCATTAAAGATTACATCCAGCCTGTGGAGCTGACTCACGATTATTTGAAGCGGTTTCTAACCAACGAAGACGAGATCCCCAGACTTATCCAGATCATCTCCGATTTGGGCTCCCAGGCCGGCGCCAGAGTCATGCTCTTTGCCCCGAAGCCGGCGGAACCCAGGACCGATTACGCCGAGATAGAGTTCACCATGAATCTGGAAGGGCAGTTCGTCAACGTTTTGAAGTTTTTCTACAGCTTGAGTCAGATGGACCGTCTGATCAACATCACTTCCGTGAACATGTCCACGCCCGTCATGACCGATAATCGGGTCATGATGCTGACGGTTCAGTGTCAGGGCAGCACTTATCGGGTTCTGACTCCCGATGAGGCCAGTAAGGCGGCCGCGAAATAGCCTGTTTCAAATTGCGTCGGGCCATGGGAAGTTTTCTTGGCGGTTCCAAACGGGCGCGGTCAAGTTCCGCTCCGCAAGTTCCGAACTGGAAGCTCCAAACTAAAAGTTACGAAACAGACAGGGCAAGACGAAGCGGATAAAAAGGTCATGGTCTAAAGGCGCATTTAGAG
>JAIRTO010000322.1 GCA_031254895.1 Deltaproteobacteria bacterium | reverse complement strand
GCTGGACGTCAAAAGCATAAGGAGACGAGCCGGAGTCGTCAAGAAAATTCTAGCCTTCGCGCCGTCGCTTGTTTTAGAGTCAATTTAAAGTCAATGGAGAACAAAAAAAACTGGATTCTCGACAAAGCCGTCGACTTCAAACTGAAACCGGCGGTTCTAGAGATGGCGACCAAAAACGCCTCAATTGCACAGGTCGAAAAGAATCGCCAAAAATCTCGTCCGGCGAAATCACTCGGCCGACGAGGCGGCCCCATCCTTGGCGGCTCTCTTGGCTGAAGGCATGATCGGGAATTTAGTCTCGGCCTGGCTTTTTTCGTCGACGACGACGGCCCAGCCTTCCTCGAAACGGACGACGAATTTGGCCCCGGCCAGCTCTCTTCCAACGCAATTGGCCTGGAGAGCGAAACCGTATCTAGGCTGATCCGCAGAGATGTTCAAGGAAGTGATTTCCGAGCAAGAATTCGGCGAGAGCATTGGCCGCAAGGATTTGAAGAGCCTCGATTCGACTCCGCGATAGTCGATCCGTTGATGATACCGGTCATATCTAGACAGCTGTCGCTTCAAAAAACGCAAATCTTCGCCGATCCGTTCAGGGTCGTTTTCCGCGGGCTCCTCTCCGACAGTCCGCAAATCCAGCGTTTCGGCGTCAGCCTGCGTGCTCGCGGACAAGACGTAGAATTGCGCCAAACCGATCAAAAGAAGAACGACGAAAGCCGAGACCAAGGCTCCGACGAAATGCTTCTTGACGATCGTGGTCGTCGGAGTCTCGGGGCCGACCTCCCGCAGATCGACGGATTCGGCGTAGCTGATTCCCTTTCGCGCTCTCCCGGACCTGAACTTGGGCAAACTATCCTGGCCGGCGCCTTGACCGCTCAAAAGATCCTTCAAACTATTCGCCGCCGGTATGAAAAATTTTTCCGAGCAGTTGGGACAAGACGTCCAAACGCCCTGAGGCGGTATTTTCGCCTTGAGAACTTTAAAGGCCGACAGGCAGCTGGGGCACTTCACGCGCTCATGCGCGGACTCGGCGGAGGCGTTGTTGCGGCCGTTGACAGGGCCATTATTGGAGCCGTTGTTGGAGCCGTCGCCGGCGCCGTCGCCGGAGCCGTCGCTCCCTCTGATATTTAGGCCGTTCGAAGCGGCGTTGAACAATCGTTCAGACATAATTGAAAGATCTCAGAAATTTTCTTCCCCGCGCTGGCGACGAGGCGATTCGAAAAAAGCGTTCGCGAGTCTCGGCCGTCTTGGCCAGGACAAAGGCGAAGAGACGGCCTTGGCTCTCGGCGGCCCTTTCGACAGTTTGAACCGACCGAGCGCGACAGGCCGACGGCGCGGCGGGCGGACGATGAGAAAAGCAGGCGGAAAAATTGGCCATACAAGACTAATTATTCCAAGATGTTGACTTTTTTGCCGCCAAGAACGTTTCCTAGCCCCGACCGGGACGCCTAAACGAGTCAAGCGATGAGAGATAAAACCGAAAGGGCAAAAGACCATAAATCCTTAAAGAAATTACCAAAACGCCAAACGCCTGGTTCGGCTCGACGGAGGCGGCTCGCCGCCTGAATGAAAATAACAACTCCAAATTAAATTGTCAACCTCCAAGCTCATGATTTATTTAATAATTTTTTAATCACCACTCCATTTTTCTTGGCTTTGACAAAAACCCTTGATGACTGGACTATAATAATACTTTAAGAAGATATTATCAATTTTATTTTACTTTAGTGCACTATTATATTAAATATATATATTTTTAACCATTGTGCCTTTAAAGTTGAGAAAAAATTTAAGTCTATAAATTCTTATAGATTCTCCAGCATAGTCTCGTGGCTTATTAGACCTATGCTCGGCAACATTCCGTCAATTCTTGAAAAAATAGTCTCTGAACGATGAATCGCTTCGACTCGAAAAAAAAATGCAAGACGTCAGCAAAAAAAATTGCTCAACATCCCGCACTGTTAGGTGAAAAATATCCCTAGAAGCGAGCGCAAAAAAGTCGAAGTGTTTGATTTTTATGAAAAAATGGAGTAAGATTTTGTCCTCGCTTAGGTTTGACAATTATTTGCCTAAACCTAAATTATCTTCCGTTCGTTCGGCGAACAAGGATGAACATCTTTTGCGGGAAGACAAAATCCGCTTTATCGCCGCGTATTTATTAGTGAATAATGATGTTGACGACAATTATCAACTCCCGACAGTCCTTCCGGAAGATTTTGGCGCACTTAGCCAATCTGTTCATATTCCGCCGCGGCCAATCGGCTTCTTCGGCCGCAGCCGTCTTCGGCGACGCTCCCGTCGAGAATCCCTTCTCCAGGGCAACAGGCTCCCGCTCCAGTCGACCGAGTCGTCTTGACGGCGCCTCCCTCATCGGGCCAGCCGGACTGACTCTGGTGGAGCTTCTCGTGGCCATGGTCATGGCCATTCTTCTCCTCGGCGCCACCTTGTCCATCTTCCAAACCAACTCCCGGTATTACTACAATCAGCAGTCCATCCTGGAGCAGGAGCAGAACCTCAGGACGGCCATGTACGCCATCGCCCGGGAAGTCAGAATGGCCGGGGACGGTCTGTCGGTCATGGGCGTCAGCTCGGCGCAGATCTATCTCCCGAATCCCGCCGGCGGCGGGGCCTGGTTCAGATACTCGTTCGACGGAGCCGGGCCGTCCGGCGGCTCGACCGGCGTCAGAGCCCTTTTCGGACACGACCGCGACGATGGACCTGATTCGCTGACGATTTTCCGTTCGGCGGTGGAGTCGGCCATGTCGTTCGGACAGCTGGCCGAAGGCTTCAGCTATTCCGACAACCAGCTGGTTTTCGTCCAACCGATTTTGGAAGGCCAGGTCGTCAAGGGGGACGTCTTAGGCGTGGTCAACGGCAAGACCGCCGTGCTTCTCGAAGCGGACTACGTCTCTCCTCCCGGGTCGGCCAACGGCGTCATCCGCTTGGGCTCCCGCTTCAAGCCGGGCTCTTCTTTCCCCGGCGGAGCGTATTTTCCGGCCGGCTCCTACGTCTACAATCTTCGCGACGTCTCCATGACCACCTTCTTCATCGATCAGGCCGACAGCAACCTCATGGCCAAATATCACCATTTTGACTCTTTGCATTACGATTCGGTCGAAGAATCGGCGATCATCGTCGCCCCAGGAGTCGAAGATCTTCAAGTCCGCTACGTTTTGAACGATCAGGATCCGGGTCAGGGCTTCGACGGCTTGTCGATGGGCGCTTTGGAAAACAACAACG
The DNA here is from genome assembly GCA_031254895.1 of Deltaproteobacteria bacterium. Lineage (GTDB taxonomy): Bacteria > Desulfobacterota > Desulfarculia > Adiutricales > Adiutricaceae > JAIRNQ01. The sequence goes on along the minus strand of JAIRTO010000322.1, from coordinate 4,086 downwards.
TCGTGAGACAGGTGAACATCGGGCTGGTCGGCAAATCCAGCTCGCGCTCGCCTGCCGTTTTGCATTCGCCGGTCAATCTTTTCAACCATTTTCCCGATGGTCCCAAAGACGGTCATTACCGAAACGTAGTCACCACTATGGTCCATTTGAGGAATTATTAATTCATATTTCATCTTTACGCAAGTAAAGCGCCTATAACTCTTAGGTTTTGCGACTATGAAAACCATCGTCAAAACATCTTTCGCTTCGACGGATTCGCATCTTCGCCTCTCCCGACGCGACCGAGGCTTCTCCCTGTTCGAGCTTTTGACGGTCATCGCCGTCATCGCTCTTCTGACCGCCTTGTGTTTGCCCAGCTTCAAGACGCTGATCCCGTCGAGCAGGGTCAACGCGGACGCCCAAAAATTGGCCTCCATGATGCGTCAAGCCAGGACGAAAGCCGCCAACGCTCAAAAACCGGTAAGACTAAGCATCAATTGCGTCGACCATTTCAACTTGTCTGAAAAGAAGGCTTGTCAAGCCCGTTTGGACATAGCCGTCTTCACTGAAGGCGTTCTGTCGAGCTGGAACCGTCTGCCCGGCCCGCCGATCAATTTATACGAACGCGTCAGCGTCAAAGCCGTCGACGGCTCCGACAATCCCATCGTCGGCAGCCGTCTGAACGACGATTTGGTCTGGTTCGTCTTCACTCCGTCGAGTCGAGTTTTCACTTCCTTCGGCCCTCCGGTTAATCTGGCCATCTTTTACGGCGAGAAGAGCGACGCCAGCATTCTGTTGACTTTAAACGCCGCCTCCGGCCGAGTGACCCTGACCAAACGAACCTAAACGTCCAAACGGATCTAAATAAGGCCAAACGGATCTGAACGAAAGGGAGCCGGGCATGATTGACGGCCCTTTTCTCGTTCGACCCGACGCCGAACGACTCCCCTTGTCCAAAGGGAGACGCCTTTTTCTCCCTTTCTACAGGCAAGCAAGCTATGAACAGAAAAAATCCCTTTAATCCTTCAGCCTTGGAGCCCATCGCCCGCCGAACGGATCGTCGATTCGGCGAAGGCTTCACCTTGGTCGAAATACTGATCACCATCGCCATTTTGGCCATCGGCATGTTAGGAACGTTGCACCTGCAAATCGTGTCCGTCAAAAGCGGCAGCAAGGCCGAAAGTTTGACGACCGCTTCACTTCTGGCCGAATCGGAAATAGAACGATTGAGGGCTTTTCCGAATTTCAACCGTCTCCGCTCGGCGATCGTCGACTCGGAAAGGATCGCCAAAGACGGCCAGATCTGCCGGACGGCGGAAGAAAATTGTCCTTTTTCCAGAAACGTCGCTCTGACCGAAAGAACTCCCACTTCCCGCAGTCACACCGTAACAGTGGAAATTCTTTGGTCTGATTCGACTGGTCCCCAACGCCTGGTCTACGACGCCGTCTTCACCGACTACAACTTGGGCTCCAGCATATAACGAGATAGAAAAATGTCATCGCCTTCAAATATTCCGAAATCTTCCGCCCCTCGCCCTAACGCGTCGTCGAGACGCGTTCCGGCGCCGCTCCGTCCCGCCGACGGCCGTCGAGGGTCGGTTTTGGTCATGGCCTTGTTTTTGATTTTGCTCATGTCCTTGATGGCCTTCAGCGTGGCTTTCACCACCGCCACGGAGCTGAAAGTCTCCTCGAACGCCGACAGCGGCCGCAGAGCTTTCATTCAGGCCGATTCCGCTTTGCAATTGAGCGTCCTGATATCGCGGATCATGCTCTTTCCCAGCTCCGGAAGCCTGTCCGCGTTTTTGCCCGACGACGACGAGGACATCATAATCGAAGTGAACGAAGATGATTTCGATTTGGCCCTATTGCGTTGGGATTATTCGGAAAACGACTACCGCAAGCGCTACCTGAAGGCCGGAGCCAAGACCAGCGGCATCCCTCTTGGTCCTGGCGCAGGCCGGGGAGCTCCTTTGATGACTTTTCGGAAAAAAAACGCGAGCGGCGGCCAAGGTCCGGTTTTGGCCACCTCGGCGCTGAGCTTGGATTACGCTGAAAGCGCCTATGTGGGCTCCAGCTTGAGTCAGACGACCTACCGGGAGCAAAACACCGGCCGCCGCACGGTCATCATCGTCACCACCGACGGACGCGCGCCCGCCAACGGCGACGACGAATCGGCTCTTCTGGACGGCTCCTCCGACGCGGCTCACGCCGTCTTAACCACGGCTTTTCAAGAATTGAGATAAATTGACTAACCCGCCGCCCCGTCTTCGGACGGCCAGGCCAAATTGCCGCCCTTCATCGGATTGAGGGCTATAGGCTTCCTGTTATGACCTTCATCAAAAACATTTCCCTTGGCTGTTTTAGCCTGATCATGCCTCTCCTTCTGATTTTTTCCGCGCCTCCCGCCTCGGCTCAGCCTCCTGCGGAGCACGTCGACTACGTGGCCGGCATAGAGCAGTACGCTTCCGAACCTTTTCTAAAGTTCAAGCCGTCCATTCCTCAGGTGATGCTGGTTTTGGAAAGGGATTGGAAAATATTCTATCCGGCCTACAACAACATCGCCGACTTGAACGGCGATCAGACCATAGACAACGGCTTCAATCCGGCCATCACCTACATCGGCTACTACGACGTCGACTCCTGCTACGTCAACGACGGAGACAAATTCTACCGAATCGGCGCGACCACTCCCCAGACCCACGAAAACGTCATGGCTCTGCGGCCGAGTCAGCTGAACCACAACATTTCCAGTCCGCCTTCGGCCCATGGCGTCTGCCCGGGAACGAGCTCGACCGGGACGGGAACTTCGGCCAAGTGGAGCGGCAATTGGCTCAATTACGCTTTGACCAGCCGGATGGACGCCATCCGCAAGGTTCTCTACGGCGGCAAAAGAGTGACCGACACCCAGACGAAAAGCGGCGTCAAAGGCGTGACCATTCTGGAGCCTTCCTACACGCCTTCCAACGCTTTCGCCTGGGGAAACGAAATAGTCTCCGATCAATTGTGGAACAGCCACGCCCCGGACTCGCCCTGGTATCCGAGCGAGCTGTACACGGGTCTCACTCGTCCCACGGGCAAATTCATGCATTTCTTCGCCAAAGTCGATCATGCGTCCTACGGCCAGCATGTGGCCAAAAGCGCCAAGCCTTTGATGAGAATTCTTCTGAACGTCGACTCCAACTTTCTCCATCCAATCTCGCAGACGCCCGTCCGCTACTGGGACTGGGTCTACGGCCAAAACATCATCCCGAACGACCTCAACATGCCTTCGTCAGCGACGAAGATCAGCATGGGGATTAGGGTGCAGGTCTGCAAAGCCGACAGCATAAGTCCCACCGAAGGCTGCTGGCTTTACGGCAACGACTACAAGCCCATAGGTCTTTTGCAGCAGCATGGCGAACGAGGCAACATGCAGTTCGGCCTGATGACGGCGACGGCCAGCAACACCGTCTGCACGTCCGGAGCCAGCTCCGTCTACGACGGACGCTGCAACGACAAAGGCGGCGTCCTGCGCCATCACATCCAGAGGCTTTCCGGCACCGCAATAAATTCGACCACCGGAGCCATAATTCCCGACGGACTCATCGGCACCATCGACAAATTGGAACTCGCCGATTACGTGGACGCGCCGCAGCAGTACCACTTCAGCACCTTCGCCAACTCGGGAAATCCCGTCGGCGAAATGGTTCTTGAAACCCTGCGTTATCTCTCCGGCGCGACAGCCGGATTGCCGGCCTACAACACCGCCACGACCGAGCTTTTGGGCCTGAAAAAAGCCAACTGGGGCCAAAGGCCGCCGGAACCGGCCGAAGATTGCACCAAGCCGATCATTCTCGTCATCAGCGACATTTTCCCGACCTACGACGGAAACGACATTCCCACCGCCGCCCAATTGTCGGCTCCTAAACTCAAGGAGCTTAGCCAAGTCGCCATGCCGTCGGCCTGGAGCATGAGAGACTATCTGGAAAAAATCACCAATCTGGAAGGCTACAGGACCTCCGGCCGACAATATTACTATCCTAAAACGTCCGAAAGCCAGAACGTCCGCGGACTTTGCGTGGCCAAAGATTTTACGGCAGGCCTTTCCTTGGCGGACATCCGAGGCTT
>JAIRTO010000062.1 GCA_031254895.1 Deltaproteobacteria bacterium | reverse complement strand
GGTCGCCAGCTCCGCATGCAGGCGGTTTTTCGAGGCATCTTTGGAGCGTCTACACCGGATGCGTCAAACAGGAGTTTCTTGCTTTCCATGAGCGCCGATCATCTAGTAAACATGACCATGGGCCAGGTTCTCGAACGCAACGCCCGCAACCACCCCGACGAAGAAGCCTTGATCTACCCCAACCGCGACAGCCGCTGCACCTGGGCCGGCCTCAACCGGGAGGTCGATCTCCTGGCCAGGGGCCTTCTGGCCCTGGGCGTCCGCAAGGGGGACCGCATCGCCATCTGGGCGACCAACGTGCCCCAATGGCTGACCGTCATGCACGCCTCCGCCAAGATCGGCGCCGTTTTAGTCACCGTCAACACTCACTACCGCAAAAGCGAAATCGAATATCTTCTCACCCAGTCCGAATCGAACTACCTTTTTCTGATGGACAACTTTCGGGGTTTCAGCTACGTCGGGGCCATCGCCGAGATCGCTCCCGAAATGGCCGTAACTCCCGAGAATCAGGACATCCGGTCAAAAACCCTGCCTTTCCTCAAAAGAGTCGTCCGCCTCGGCGACGGCGAGCCGCCGGCGGGCATGCTGTCCTACCAAAAGCTCCTGGCCATGTCGGCGGAGGTTCCTCAGGCGGAGCTGACGAAAATTTCCCAATCCCTGCATTACGACGACATCATCAACATGCAGTACACCAGCGGGACAACCGGTTTTCCCAAAGGGGCCATGCTGACCCATCAGAACATCGTCACCAACGGCTACTGGATCGGCTTCCATCAGGGGTTGACCCAAAAGGATCGCATCTGTCTCCCCGTGCCGCTGTTTCACTGCTTCGGCCTGGTTCTGGGATCCATGGCCGCTCTCAACCACGCCTCGGCCATGATCGTCTTGGACATCTACAGCGCCCTCGACATTCTGGTCAACGTTCAGAAGGAAAAATGCACGGCCCTCTACGGCGTCCCGACCATGTTCATCACCCTTCTGGAGCAAAAAAGCTTCCACACCTTCGATCTCTCCACCTTGCGCACCGGCATCATGGCCGGCTCCCCCTGCCCGGTCAAAACCATGAGCGAGAGCATCGAGCGCATGAACCTTCGAGACATCACCATCTGCTACGGCATGACCGAAACCAGTCCGGTGGTCGCGCAGACGGCCAAGGGCGACAGTCTGGAGAAGAGAACCGGCACCGTGGGCCGAGTCATGCCCGGCGTGGAGCTGAAGATAGTCGATCCTGAAACCCGCGCGGATCTGCCGGACGGAGAGATAGGCGAAGTGGTCGTGCGAGGCTACGTCAACATGCGGGGCTACTACAATCTCCCGGACGCCACGGCGGACATTTTGGACGCCGAGGGCTGGATCCACACCGGGGACTTGGGCAAGTTCGACGAGGACAAATACCTGATCATCACCGGCCGCTGGAAAGACATGATCATCAGGGCCGGCGAGAACATCTACCCCACCGAGGTGGAAGAGGCCATCAGGCACATGCCCGGGGTCAGCGACGTGGCCGTGGTGGCCGTGCCCTCCAAGCTGCACGGCGAAGAGCTCGGGGCCTTCATCATTCCCGAGGACAAGGAGGCGGAGATAACGGTCAGACACGTCAAAGCCTATCTTCGGCCCCTCATCTCCGGCTACAAAATTCCTCGCTTCGTCAAACAGATCGAAGCTTTTCCTTTGACGGCCAGCGGCAAGATCCAGAAATTCAAATTAAGAGAAATGGCCACCGAGCTTTGGGGCACGATAAAACGAAAGATTTGATTGGTCGCCCGGCCGCCGCTTCGCTCGACCGGACCGCTCCCAAAAAGACCGGCCAAGTCGAGCCAAAAGACTAAAAATTAAAAGCAAAAAGCCCTAGTAGAGGAGAGGATAATGACCTACGAATTCACCGATCGCTTGAAGGCCCTGCCGCCCTATCTATTTAAAGAGCTAGACCGGATCCGCGACGAGGTCAGAGCCCGAGGCGTCGACATCATCGATCTGGGCGTGGGGGATCCCGATCGCCCTACCCCGCCCCATATCATAGAAGCCCTAAACAAGGCCGCCAAAGACCCGAAAAATCACCAATACCCCGTCTACACCGGCATGAACGCCTTCCGCGAGACGGTCGCCGACTGGTACAAGCGCCGCCACGGCGTCGACCTGGTCGCCGAAGCCGAGGTCTGCTCTCTGATCGGCTCCAAGGAAGGGTTGGCCCAGTTTCCGCTGGCCTTCATCAACCCCGGCGACGTTTCCTTGGTTCCCGAGCCGTCCTATCCGGTCTACCGCAGCGGAACCCTTTTCGCGGGCGGGACCAGCCATTTCATGCCTCTTTTGGCCAAAAACGCCTTCTTGCCGGATCTCTCGGCCATCGATGAGGCCATCCTGGCCAAGGCCAAGATAATTTACGTCAATTACCCCAACAACCCGACGGGCGCCTCGGCCACGCGGGAGTTTTACGCCGAACTGGTGGCCTTCGCCAAGAAATGGAATCTGATCGTCGTCTCCGACGCCGCCTACTCCGAAGTGACCTGGCTGGATCAGCCGCACCCCAGCATTCTGGAGACTCCCGGCGCCAAAGACGTGGCCATAGAGTTCCACAGCCTCTCCAAAACCTACAACATGACTGGCTGGCGTCTGGGCTGGGCCGCCGGCAACTCCGTCCTCATCAAGGGGCTGGGACTGGTCAAGAGCAACGTCGATTCCGGCGTCTTTCAAGCCGTCCAGCTGGCCGGCATGGCCGCTCTGGAAGGGCCGCAGGATTGCGTCGCGGCCATGGGGCAACTGTATAAGGAACGCCGCCAAGTTCTGATCGAAGGCTTGAACAAAGCCGGCATAGAGGTTCTAAAAACCGACTACACCTTCTACGTCTGGGCCTCCGTGCCCAAGGGCTTAAAATCCGCCGACTTCGCCTCGAAACTGATGAACGAGGTCGGCGTGGTCACCACCCCGGGCAACGGTTTCGGGCCCTCAGGCGAAGGGTACATACGTCTGGCTCTGGTTCAGGAAGTCCCCCGGCTCAAGGAAGCCGCCGATCGACTGGCCAAGCTAAAATTTTAACTTTGGCCGTCTATGGCCCTTAGTCTTCTCGTTTCATCCACGCTTAAATGCCCTTATTCGCCGCTTTTACGGCGAATAAGGGCATTTTTTAGGTTATTTAATTTTTCTTTTCCAGTCAAATTAGTTAGATTGAGAGATTTTAAAGCGACCCTTCATCTCGACGGAAATAATGACAGCTAACTATAAGATAAGAAAAATATTAATTGACTTTAGATAAATAATATAATAAATTAAATGAAGTTAAATTAAATAGGCCATTAATTATGCTACAGCAGATGTTCG
>JAIRTO010000331.1 GCA_031254895.1 Deltaproteobacteria bacterium | reverse complement strand
GAAGACGACTCCGAGGAGGGGCGGGCCGATTCGGACGAAAAGTCTTCGGCGACCGCCGAATCCTGAAGCTCCCTCTCCTCCGGCTCGGCAGGCTGGTCTTGGCCTTCCGGGGCGGAATCGGCGGAGAACCGACGCCGGAGTCGTCCGAACCAGCCCAGTTTGGGCGACTTCGCCGCGGATTCCGAATCGCCGGCTTCCGACGGCGCTTCGGCTTCGGGGGAGGAAGAGCCGTTCGGCGGCGTATTGGCTGGATTGTCTGCCTGATTGTCCGGCCGACTTTCCGGAACCGGGCTTGAGCCGCTTTTGGCTGAGTCGCTCGCGGCGGAGTCGTTTTCTGGGGAGCCGGTCGCTACGGAGTCGCTTTTGGCGGAGCCGCTCGCTGCGGAGTCGTTTTCTGGGGAGCCGTTTATCGAGGAGGAGTCGTCGTCCTTAATCTTCTCCGCTTCGGTTCTTGAAAAGCTATCTTCCTCGGCGGGAGCGGCCGAAGACGGCCTAGAGTCGGCCGTTTCCCGGTCGGTCAGGCTGGGCGGGACGACTTCGGTCAAGTCTTCTTTGCCGTCGCCGTCCCGGCTGACGTTTTCTTCAACCGGAACCTGTTTTTTCTTGTCGCGAAAAAAATCAAACATTGGTAAATCCCTCGACTTCGGCTAGATTCACGTTCACCAGTTTGGAGACGCCCGGAGTTTCCATGGTCACGCCGTAGAGAGTGTCGGAGATCTGCATGGTTCTTTTGTTGTGGGTCACCATGATGATCTGTGAGGCCGACGAGAGGTTTCTAAGCAAGCGGTTGAAACGATCGATGTTGGCTTCGTCAAGAGGAGCGTCGGCTTCGTCCAGAAGGCAGAAAGGACTCGGCTTTATCAAATACAAGGCGAAGATGAGGCACAGGGAGGTGAGGGTCTTCTCTCCGCCGGAAAGGGATCTCATGACGGTTATCTTTTTGCCCGGCGGATGAACGTGAATTTCCACTCCGCTCTCCAAAGGCGCGGACTCGTCGGTCAGGGCCAGCCAACCCTCGCCGCCTTCGAAGAGGACGGGGAAAATTTCCTTGAATTTCTGGTTGGCCTGCTGGAAGGTGTCGCTGAAACGTTGCCGGCAGGTCTGATTGATTCGGTTTATGCCATTTCTTAAATCGGTTAAGGCTTGCTGCAGATCTTCTTGCTGCTGGTTGTAAAAGGCCTGTTTGGTCTTTAATTCCATTTCCTCCATAATGGCTTCCTGATTGACCTCGCCAATGGCGGAAAGCCTGTTTCTCAGCTTCAATATCGTCTCTTCGGCCGACTCCGGCAGTTCCAGAGCCGAATAATCGCGGGGATTCAATTCCACCAGGGACGCGGCTCGTTCCGGCGGCTCCAATTGCTCTTCCTCGGGGATTTCTTCTTGAGTCGGCTGACCCGAAGCCGCGTCGGCCGAAGAATCTCGGCCGCTTTCGGAGGAAAGGGCGTTTTCGTCCGTCTCTTCAGCGTCGGTCTCTTCGTCGTCATCGTCATCATCGTCGTCGGTCTCTTCGTCCGTCTCTTCGTCGTCATCGTCGTCGTCGCCGGTCTCTTCGTCATCGGTCTCTTCGTCGTCATCGTCGGTCTCTTCGCCCGTTTCTTCATCATCATCATCATCATCATCGTCATCGTCGTCGTCGCCCGAGGCTTCTTCCGATTCTTCGTCTAGCTCATCGGCCTCGGAACGCGTCCGATCTCCTGAAGGAGAAGCGGCCACCGGCTTCGGAGCGTTGGGATCAACTAAGACGACCCGCCAGTCTTTCAGCAAATCGGCGGATATCGTTCCTAAATCATGGTTAGCTTCCAGAATTTCCTTTTCCAGGTTGGCGAGGTTGACGGCCGCGTCTTCCCGGCTTTTTCTGACCCTTTTTACTTCATCCTCTCTGTCCATGACTTTGGCGCGGCTTTGGGCGATGGCTTCCCGAAGAAGAGCCACTTTTTCTTCAGCCTCCTTGAGCTTTTCCGGAGAGAGGCGACGATTTTGCTCCAACTCGTCTTTTTTGGCCGCCAAGGTTTCCGTCTTGTCGAGCAATTCGGCGGCCAGACCTTCCAGAGCTCCTTTGCGGCTCTCCAAATTGCTCAGCCAGTCCGTGACTCGGATCAGTTCCCGACGGGCGCCTTCCAGCCTCTCCGAATAGGCGTCGGCTTGAGAGGCGGCCGCTTGGCCCATTTCCCTCAATTCTTCCAGTTGGCCAGTTCGGCTCTCCGCTTCGGCGACGGCGGTCCGCCAGATCTCCTCCTTCGAGCCGACCGCTTTTTCCAGAGCTTCGCGAGCGCCCTCCGCCTGGGCTCTTTTCGCTTCGCAGCGCTCAAGGTCGGTCGAAGTCCTCTCTATTTCGCCGGCCAGGGAGTCCCGGCGAATGGCCAGACCCTTTTCCTCGGAAGCGGCGGCCAGGATCTTGGAGCTGGCTTCCGAAAGATCGCTCGTCAGGGAAGACAGCCGATTGTCGGCTATGGTCAAAGCTTCTTCGGCCACGTTCAGCTCTTCCCTTTTCTGACCGACCTTGTTCGTCGCGGCTTTGGTCTCGGCTTCGGCCTCCTCCAGATCTAACCGGAGATTTTCCAGTTCCTTTATTTTGGAGAGAAGACCAGCTTGACGGCGTTGATTTTTCCCGGACAGCCTCTCGGCGGAGCCCTTGGCTTTGGCTTTGGCTTTGGCTTTTTGGCCCGGCGGAGGGGTTTCGTCCTCTCCGGGAGCGCCCCCGCCGACGATGACGAATTCTCCCAAATAGTCCCCTTGGGAGGTCAGATAAACGTTTTTTTCGTCGTCCTCGACTGCCTGAGAAATGTCTTCGGTCAACTTGAAAGAGCCTAAGAGGCTTTTGGCCAGATTGTCGTTTTTGAGCTTGGTTTTGACGATGAAGCCGACCTGGCCTAGATTTTTTTTCCTGGCCAGCTTCAGGGCGGACAAGGCGGAAGCCCTGTCGGCGGCCAAGAGCCACCCCAGCCGTTCGCCAAGAGCCGTCTCGGCGGCGGCTTCGAACCCGTCGGGGACGGCCAAGGACTCGGCGGCCGGTCCGAACAGGCCTTTGGCCTCCGGATCTTTCATGAGGGCCACCGCGCCGTCCGGATAAAGACCGAAGCCAGTTTCGACGAGGTTTTCCATGGTTTCGACTCTGGAGCTCACGGCGGCCAGTTTTTTCTCCGCTTCCCCTAGAGCCCTAACTTCCTTTTCGACCGCGGCTCTGGCTTGATCTCGCTCTTCCGCTCTGTCGTCCAGATCTTCCCTGACGCCCGTCAGCTCCTCCTCCAGAGAGGCCTTGAAGCGCTCTCTGGAGGCCAGGCGGCTTCTGGCCTCCTGAAGCGTCTGATCGGCTTGGTTTTGCTCCAAAAGCAGCGCCCGGCGCCGGCCCAACAAATGTTCGGCCAAGCTTTCGGCTCCGGCCAAAGTTTCGCTCATCCGCCTAAGCTCGTCTCTGGCGGCTTCCAATTCGTCAGCCGCTTTTTGACGGTTGGCGGCCAGCTCGTCGCAGGCGCTTTTCAAAACTCTCCACTGTTCCCGCAGATCTTGCCTTTTTTCGTCGGCTTCCCGGCTGTCCTTTTCCAGATAGCTCAAGGACTCGGTCAGGCGTTCCTTCTCTTCATAGTGCTTTTCGTATTCGTCGTCCAGACTCTCCAGGTCGTCCAAGGCCGATTGACGCCGTTCGGCGGCCGAATCCAGATCGCGGCTCACATGGTCCAGCTCCAAGGCTAATTGATCTTGATCTGATTTCAAGTCGTGAAAGACTCTAAGCTCTTCCTCAAGACTCTGGGTCTTTTCCGTTTCGCTGAGCCTCAGCTGGTCCACTTCGAGCTCCAGCTGGACGATTTTGGCTTCAATCGAAGCCAGCTCGTTTTTCATCCGCCCGGACTCGGAGGCCAATCTCGTTTTGGCTTCATTTAGCTCCAGAAAACGGCGGGAACAGAGAACCAGCTCCAAATCGCGAAGTTCTTGCCTCAATTCTCGAAAGCGAGCCGCTTTGGCCGCCGCCCGAGAGACGGTGGCCAATCTTTTGGCCGTCTCGGCCATAAGCGTTCCGACCACGCCAAGATTTTGCTCCGCTGCGGCGAGCCGCCTTTCGGAGTCCTTCTTCTGCTCTTTGAAACGGGTGATCCCGGCCGCCTCGTCAATGAGAAGCCTTCGTTCCTCCGGCGGGGCGTCCACCAGACGCCCTACCTTCTCCTGCTCGATGATGTTGTAGGCTCTGGTGCCCATGCCGGCTTCGATGAAGAAGCGCACCAGATCTTTTAGGCGGCTGGGAATCCGGTTGATGAGGTATTCGCTGTCGCCGCCTCGGTATAATCTTCTGGTGACGGCAATCTCCGCCTGACCCGTTCCAGGGTCGAAATCTCTGGACAAGGTCAGGGTGACCTCGGCCACGGAGGCGGGAGAACGGCCGGTCGAGCCGTTGAAGAGGAGATCTTCCATGTTTTTGGTGCGCAAAAGTCTCGGACTTTGTTCTCCCATGACCCAGCGGATGGCGTCGATGATGTTGCTTTTGCCGCAACCGTTGGGACCGACGATGGCGCTTATGCCCGGGGCCATAACGACGCTGGTTCTTTCGGTGAAGGACTTGAAGCCGAGTATTTCCAAGCGCTTGAGGTACATGGACATCCAAAGAGGCGAATATCGCGAAGTTGAAAGTCAGAGGGCTTTCTGGACAGGAAAGCGTGTCCGGTCCTGACGGCGAGGGCAAATCGCAAAATCAGCTTTACGCCTTTTTGGGCCGGTGTTGTCGGAACATTTTTTTGACGGTTTTTTCGGCTGGCCGCTTCGTCTATAACGCG
>JAIRTO010000300.1 GCA_031254895.1 Deltaproteobacteria bacterium | reverse complement strand
TGATTTTTGTAATGGTAAAAAGACGGCTCGGATTCAGGTCGTTTTTCCGTAATAATCACAGCCAATTCAGGCATTAGTTTGTAATGTATGAAAAACGAACCTACATACTCTAACATTCTTTCAGGCAGATCATCCCCGTCGTCGCTTTGGGCCGCGACATGAACAAACAGCCATTCTGGGGGACGGTTTTTCCAAGGAACTCGGACGAGGCAGTCAGCGGTATTCGGCTTGTGGCGCAAACTCATGATCGGATCGTTCAACACAACATGCAATTCTTGGTCAAGAAACGTCGGCTCCGCAGAAGCGTCGCAACTTTCATAAATATTCGGGAACGCCCTTTGAAGCAAAGGGTAAAAATACCGCTTCATGAGGTCTTTCCAAAATCCGTCGTGATCGAAGTTCTCTTTCTTCTCAAGATCTTTTGGGGAGACTTTCTTGGCGGCTTTTGTCGATTTGGCGTTTGACGCGGACATTCATCCCTCTCCATAAAATAGTCATTTTAGCATTTTTTGAAATTTTCGCTAAAAAAAACTGCCGCTCCAAGCATCAGGTCATTCAGAGCGTAAGGCCATTCAAAGCATCAGGTCATTCAGAGCAAGAAGGTCATTCAGAGCGTAAGATCATTCAGAGCAAGAAGGCCATTCAGAGCGTAAGGTCATTCCAAGCGTCAGGTCATTCAGAGCGTCAGACCATTCAGAACAACAAGATCCATTCAGAGCGTCAGGTCATTCGAAGCGTCAGGTCATTCAGAGCCTGGACAACCGCTGAGATTGTTCGGCCAAATTGGACAAGCCCAAAAAAAACGACTCCATCTCGCCGCAGCCGAATAAAGCCCTGGCGACGGCCTAGCCGGCGACAGAAGACGGCTAAAGCTGTCGGCAGGCGATCGACGGCTTTCTCGTCTTCCTTTTCTCGGCGAACATGAGAATTGAGGCCAGAAAAAGGAGCCGGAGGCGATCCCCAAAAAACGCGAATATTGGCGCGGTCCCCTTAGCCGGCGAGTCGGCGAATCCGCCGACCGCTTTCCAGACGCCGTCAAAAGCGCGGATTAGAGTCTGAGGCCGGTTGGCGAAAGTCCGTCAAACGCCAGATGTTTCCATAACTGTTGTTCTCAGGCTCGAAGGTGAGAACGACGTCCATGATCGGACCGATCTCCTCGTAACGGGAAGACAGATTAAAGCCGGAGATGTTGAAGCGGTTGAATCCGTCGGACAGGCGAAGCTCCACCCGACCGGCCTTGCCGGTCGAGGCCGCCAAAACCTTCAGTCCAAAAAGGACTATCACTGGAGGAGGATTGCCCTGGCCGAAGGGCTCCATGGTCGCGAAACCCGAAGCCAGAGCGCTCAGTTCCGGAATCGTCGCCGAAACGTCGATCGCCAGTTCGCTCTCGGCCATCGACCAGCTCTGTTCCTGAGCGGCTTTTTCGAAAGCTTCCTTGAAGATTTCCAGCTTCTCCAGAGAGACTCTGAGGCCGGCCGCTTGGGAGTGGCCGCCCATGGACCGGCAGTATGACCGAACCAGAGAAAGGGCTTCGTAGAGGTCGAAATTGCCGGCGGTTCGGCCGCTGCCGACCGCCAGATCTCCGTCGATGGAAAAGATCAAGGTGGGTCGACCCGTTCTTTCCGCCACCTTGGAGGCGCCCAAGCCCAGAAGTCCCCTGGGCCAGCCCTCTTTGGCCAGCACTATGGTGCGATAATGGGTCGGGCAGTCATGCTCCAAAAGCTCCAAAGCCTCTTCCACCAATTCGGCTTGAGCTTCGAAGCGCTTGCGGTTTATGGCTTCCAGCTCGCGGGCCAAGACGTCGGCTTGGGCGGGGTCGTCGGTCAGAAGGATCTCCAAAGCGGGATCGGCGCTGCCGAGGCGGCCGGCGGCGTTCAGTCTCGGCGCCAATTTGAAGCCGACGTCCCGGACGGAAAGGCGACTTTGACCGTCGAGCTTGAGTATTTTTCGCATGGCCGCGAGGCCCGGCCAGGCGGAGGCGAGGAGGAAATTTAGTCCATGATGAACCATGGTTCGGTTGGGTCCGACCAAGGGGGCCAGATCGGCTATGGTGCCCAACGCCACCAAGGAGAGGTGCTCCACCAGATTGACCGCTTGCCTGTCCACGTCCGGGCAGGCGCGGCGCACGGCCCAGGCCAGCATGAAAGCGACGCCCACGCCGGCCAGCGGGGCCTTCTCCCAACCGCCGCCCAAATGCGGATTGACGATGGCCGCCGCTTTCGGGAGAGTCGGGGGCAATTGATGGTGATCGGTGATGATCACCTTCAGACCCAGATTGAGAGCTTCCATGACGGCTTCGCTGTCCGAGACTCCCGAATCGACGGTGACCAGATATTTGGCTCCTTTGTCGAACAATTCCTTGACGGCGGCGACGGACAAGCCATAACCTTCGGTCAGACGATTGGGAATGCGGACGACGACGGAGAAGCCCAGAGGCTCCAGAACTCTTTTCAGCAAGGCGGAAGCCGTCAGGCCGTCGGCGTCGTAGTCGCCGCTGACGGCCACCAAAGCGCCTTGACGGCGGGCTTCCAGCAGAAGTTCGACGGCCTGATCCATGCCGGGCATGGTCTCGGGGCCGGGCAAATCCTTCATGGCCGTGTCTCTGAACTTCCTGACCGCCGAATGGTCGACGAACCCCCGTCCGGCCAGAAAGGCGCCCACTTTCAAAGGCAAATCCAGAGACTCGGCCAGACTTCTGGCCACGTCCTCATCTCCTTGGCGGAATTTCCAGCGCATTGCCCTCCCCTAACCTAAGGCCAGGGCGGTGGAGTCCAGAGCCCTGATGCGGTCGCGAATTGAGGCCGCTTTTTCGAAATCGAGATTTTTGGCTGCTTGGTTCATTTCTTTCTTCAACGCTTTCAAGATCTTGGGAATCTCGTCCAAGGGCAGATCCTCTTCGACCTTGGGCCGGACTTTCGGCACGGTCGCATAGTCGGCTTCCCAGATGGAGCCGGAAAGGCCGTCTATGTTTTTGATGATGGAGGCCGGAGTGATGCCGTGCCGACTATTGTACTCCAACTGCTTCTTTCGGCGGCGTTCGGTCTCCCGCTTGGCTCCTTCCATCGCCTTGGTGACCCGGTCGGCGTACAGGATAACTTGGCCGGCCACGTTGCGGGCGGCCCGCCCGCAAGTCTGAATCAGAGATCTCTCCGAACGCAAAAAGCCTTCCTTATCGGCGTCCAAGATAGCCACCAGGGAGACTTCCGGCAAATCCAGCCCTTCCCGCAGCAAATTTATGCCGACCAGAACGTCGTACTCGCCCAGACGAAGATCCCTTAGAAGCTCGACCCTTTGAATGGTTTTGACGTCGGAGTGCAAATAGCGGACCTTGATGCCCCGCTCGGCCAGATAGTCGGTCAAATCCTCGCTCATCCGCTTGGTCAGCGTGGTCACCAAAGTTCTCTCCCCGGCCGCGACCCTTTTTTTGATTTCGGCGAGGAGATCGTCCACCTGACCCTTGGCCGGCCGAAAATCCATGGGCGGATCGGTCAGACCGGTGGGCCGGATGATCTGCTCGGCGATCATGCCTTTGGACAAATCCAGCTCGTAGTCGGCCGGCGTGGCCGAGACGTATATGGCCTGGCTCAGCCGCTCGTTGAATTCGTCGAAAGTGAGGGGCCGATTGTCCAGAGCCGAAGGCAGACGAAAGCCGAACTCCACCAAAGTGGTCTTGCGGCTCCGGTCGCCGTGCCACATGGCCCTGACCTGGGGCATGGCGATGTGGCTTTCGTCGACGATGAGGATGAACTCTTTGGGAAAATAGTCCAGAAGGGTCGGCGGCGGCTCCCCCGGCTCGCGGCCGGTCAAATGGCGAGAATAGTTCTCGATGCCGTGACACCAGCCCAATTCCCTCATCATCTCCAGATCGAAATTGGTTCGCTGGGCCAACCTTTGGGCTTCCAAAAGCTTGTTCTGAGCGTTAAGCGCGTCCAGCCTCTCCTCCAATTCCTCGCGAATGGAGGACATGGCCCGCACCAACGTCTCCTTGGTGCTGACGTAATGGCTGCCGGGATAGATCATGGCCTCGTTTTGACTGCGGATGGTTTTGCCCGTCAAGGGATCTATCTGGGAGATCCTCTCCACGTCGTCCCCGAAAAATTCGACCCTCAGAGCCTCCGATTCCTCGTAAGCCGGGAAAATCTCCAACACGTCGCCTTTGACGCGGAAAACGCCCCGATGAAAGTCGTAATCGTTCCTTTCGTACTGCATCTCCACCAGTTTGGCCAGAACGTTTTCCAAAGGCCGCTCCACGCCCACCTGAAGATGAAGCATGAGAGCCTGGTAGGCCTCAGGCGAGCCTAAGCCGTAAATGCAGGACACCGAGGCCACTATCAACACGTCGTTTCGGTCGAACAGCATTCTGGTGGCCGAATGACGCATCCGGTCGATGGCTTCGTTGATCTGACTGTCTTTTTCGATGAAAGTGTCCGATTGAGGAATGTAGGCTTCGGGCTGATAGTAATCGTAATACGAGACGAAGTATTCGACGGCGTTGCGGGGGAAAAATCCCTTAAATTCCCCGTATAGCTGAGCGGCCAAAGTCTTGTTGGGCGCCAGAACCAAGGCGGGCTTGCCCAGACTGGCTATCACGTTGGCCATGGTGAATGTCTTGCCGGAACCCGTCACCCCCAGAAGGACCTGAGATTTGGCCCCGTCGCGGAGATTGTCGACCAGCTGCGCTATGGCTTCCGGCTGATCCCCCTGCGGAGAAAAATCGCTGACGAGTTCGAAATTGCGATCCATAGAAACCTTGAAAACCGCCAAATAGGCGGAAAAAATGCCGAACCCCGCCGAGCGAACGAGCAGCCGAGCGGGTCAGAGAAGGAAAGCGGAAACTACAAATCGTCCGCCGATGCGGCCAAGAGCCTGTTTTTTCTAACGAAACGCCAAGAGGCATTGACCGAAAGATCTTTCGTCAAAAACCTTCCGGAACGGGCGCGACTATTTCATTGGCGGCGAAAAGGCGACAAGACGGAAAAAGTTGCGTCGCTGGCGCGCGAAGTTAGAGGCGTGGCGGAGAGCGGACTGTCGGCGGACATGAACTCCCGGCTCCGTCAGCCCCAGAAGGGCCGCCGAAGAAGCTCCAACGGCGAAGGGCGGCACAAATCGAAGGGGAAAACGCACGTCGACATTATCTTATACTACGGAAGATTTATCAAGGTCGGAAGTCGGACGATCGGGCCTGAACGTCGCCAATTCGTCAATTAATGGCCTCATCGCCTCATCTTGGCTAGTCTGGCGGGCGGAAAACGAGATCAGGCGGTTCATTTTTAGACTATAATCGGCAAAGCTATGACGAACTAGAAAAAGGACCAAAAAAACGGAAGGTTTAAGCCACAGGTTAGAGAAAGTCGTCAGAGCCCGCCGAAACGAAAATTAAACGCCAACCAAACAAAACGATCCTGAAGCCCGTAAGCGGCGCCTCGAACTCGTGAAACATGCTGGAGGGCTCATCCTTGGAGGCGCGTCA
>JAIRTO010000251.1 GCA_031254895.1 Deltaproteobacteria bacterium | reverse complement strand
ATTACACTTTCAGATCTGCTGCAAGAGGTTAAACCAAAAAAAAAGAGGGGTCATTATAATTTTTTTTGGAAACATAACTGCCCTTAATTATGAGACTAATTTTTTTTAGGTTTCCTGTTTCCGCCCCAGGGGCCCCTTTTTCGGCCAATTTTTGAGGGGGGAGGGGAGCCAATTTTCTCTGGTCCGAGAGCAGATGAAAAAGACGGTTTCGCCGGAAGGAAGTCCTTAATGAAAGCGTATTCTCAATAAGCCCGCTCAGCCGTTTTTTAATTACTATAATTGTACAAAAAAAGCGATATTAAGAAAGCAAAAAGTTTGCAAAAACAGTTTTAGATAACTATATAGCATAAATATAAGTTAATAGAAATAATAGAATTTACAGTCTATATGTTAGAAAATTTAACGGCATATTTATTTCCAATAGAAATAAATAAATATAAAAGTCTCAAGCGGCGCCCCTCTTTTTGGCTTTTTTGGGCGTAGAAGACTAAGAAATTTTGGACTTATCTTTTTTTGCTGGAGCATATGGCCGCCGGCATTTTTCCGTCAGGCAATCTAATCGAGATGAGCTGTCCCGGCGACAGTTCCGCGACCGAGCGGACCACTCCGCCCGACTCGTTGGAGACTACGGCGTAGCCCCGGTTCAGGATGGAAAGCGGAGAGAGAAGCTCCAGCGCGTTCAAGCCAATTTGCAGCCGTCTTTTTCTGGTCTCCAGAAACTGGTCTCCGGCTTTGTTCAAGGCCGTCAGCAGTTTTAGGAGCCTCTCTTCCTTCCAAGCCAGATCTCGAGCGGGAGAGAGACGCTCGAGATCGCGAGAAAGCTGATTCAGCTTGTTTCGGCAGTCGCCGATGTAGGCCAGAACGCTGCTCCTCAATCGGAAAAGACAATTGTCGATCGTTTGGGCGCAGCTTTTGAGATGGTAGGTGAATTGTCCAAGCTGTTGAACGCTTTCCGACAGTTGACGGCCTTTGTCTTTCAATCTGTCTCTGGTTCGGCGAGCGAGCTCGTCCATCTGGAAAGACAAGAGTCTGAGACGCTCCTCGTCTCTGGGAAAGACGACGTTGGCCGCGTCCGTCGGAGTGATGGCTTTGGCGTCGGCGGCCATCTCCACCAGCGGACTGTCCGTGGAATGACCTATGGCCGCCAGAACCGGAACCCGGGAGTTGGCCACCGCTCTGACCAGAAGCTCTTCGTTGAAAGCCCATAGGTCTTCCATGGAACCGCCCCCTCTGGTGATCACGACAAGATCGAAGTCTCCCCAACTGTTGACGTCCTCCAAAGCTCTGGCCATCTCTTCGGCGGCGCCTCGGCCCTGGACTTGGACAGGATAAAGACTGATCCAGGCTCCGCGATGTCGACGAACGGCCGTTTGCAAAAAATCCCTGACCGCCGCCGAGCCGTTCGAGGCGAGCAAGGCCACTCGTCGAGGCGGGTAGGGCAGGGCTCTTTTTCGTTCAGCCTTGAACAAGCCTTCGTCGAACAGCTTTTTTTTCAAAAGTTCGTAGGCTTGGCTGAGGGAGCCCGCTCCATGGGGACGGATCTTGGAAACTATCAGCTGGTATTCGCTTCTTGGACCATAAACGGACAAATAGCCGTAAGCCAGGGCCTTCAAGCCGTCCTTCACCGAGCCAAGGCCGCTGCCCGGAACCGAAGAGCGCCAGATGACCGCTTTGACGTTGCTGCTCTCGTCTTTCAACTGCAGGTAGACGTGTCCGGAGCTGGCTCTGGTCAAGCCGCTTATTTCTCCTTCGACGACGAGATCGGAAAAGTTCTGCTTGAAGTCGTCGAGGATGCGTTTGGTCAATTGGGTGGGGGTGACCGGTTTTCGGCCGCTCTGGCTGAACATGTTCTCTCCGGCCGCAAAGGGCTGGCTGTTGGAATCGCGGCGGACCAGAGCCTTGGCCCGCCGCCAAAAAGAAACAGGGTCTTTTCTCGTGCCGTTCGTTTCTGGCGCGTCCGGCTTTGGCCAGACCTCGACCAGGCCAAAGCCTGACCTTGGCCTGTCGTCTTCTCGACAAAATGAATCCGGCTTGAAAGCCATAAGCCCGCGCTCGCCCAGGGACGCCCAGGGACGCTTTGCTTACTCAAAAGAGCTTCGTCGCCTTTTCGCCGGCGGGCCGGCGATCCGGCTTTTCTCTTGACTTGAGGCCTATGGCTGGCATAAACTATAGCTGTGCGTTATTATAAGAAAAAGGCTTGTTTAGTCTTATAAATAATGTGTCATATTATGATTTAGTCTACTGTTTAGCCTTATTTTTCGTTTATGTAATTCGTATTTAGTCTTTTTTTTGGAATATAAATTTTCTTTTTAGCGGCAAGATTGCTCAAACATAAGGTTTTGTCAATGGATTAGGCTCGTTTTTGGCGGCGATTTTTTTGGCTGATCTTATCGAGTCGAAAAGTTCGGGCCGCGTTTTTAGGCAAACGATTTTTGGGCGGTCGGCCGCCTTCGCCGTCGATTGTACCCAAGGACTTCACAATCTTCAACCAGGAGCCCGGCTTTTTCCTGTCCCTGTCAGCGAGGCTGAAAGTGATTGACATGTTTTCGAAACTGTTTCCGCGTTCGTTCCCTTCTTCCCGCTTTTTTCGGTCTTTTGGACTCCCTGGAAGGGCGGCTTCGGTCTTCCTGCTCCTAGGGCTGGCTTTTTTTTTGAGCGGGCCGGCGATCGCTCAAGGACCGCAAAACGGCGATTCTCTGGTCGGCGCCTCCATCGGCGACGCGTCAAACTTCATTCCGGCCTTGTCTTCGGACACCTCGTCTTCGGCGGTGGTGGGCCAAGCTTATTTGGGGCTCGTCAAATACGACAAAAACCTCAATATCGTTCCGGATCTGGCTGAAAGTTGGGAGATAAGCGAAGACAACCTGGTCATCACCTTCAAACTGCGTCCGGGCGTCTTCTGGGCTGACGGACAGCCGTTCACGGCTGAGGATTGCGTTTTCACCTGGGAAGTGATGCGCGACCCCAACACTCCGACCGCCTACGGGGAGCCTTTCAAACAAATGGTCAAAGCCGAGGCCATAGACGATCTGACTTTCCGGGTGACATACGGTCAGGTTCTGTCCAAAGCCTTGTTGAGCTGGTCCTTCTCCATCATGCCCAAACACCTTCTGGCCGACAAGAATTTCGACGAAAGCCCGCTGGCCCGAACGACGGCCGGCTCCGGTCCCTTTCAGCTGGAAAGATGGGAAACCGGCCAGAGAATCATCATGGCCGCCAACCCTGGCTACTACGACGGTCGGCCCTATTTGGACCGCCTGATCACCAAAATCATTCCGGACATGTCCACTCAGATGATGGAGTTCGCCACTGGGGCGTTGGACTACATGACTCTCGAACCGGATCAGTGGATCGAAGCCAACGAAAATCCCGTCTTGGCCCAGAACAACGACTTTTACCGCTATCTCTCCTTCGGCTACACCTACTTGGGCTTCAATCTTTTGGACCCTAGGCTCGCCGACGCGAAGGTTCGGCAGGCCATCGCCTACGCCATAGACAAGGACGAACTTATAGACGGCGTTCTTCTCGGCTTCGGAGAAAAAGCCAACGGGCCTTACAAGTCGGACATGTGGGCTTACAACAAAAACGTCAAACCTTATCCGTTCGATCAGGCCAAAGCCAAGGCCTTGCTGGCCGAAGCCGGCTGGCGCGACACCAACGGCGACGGCATAATCGACAAAGACGGCCAAAATTTCGTTCTGACCATCATGACCAATCAGGGAAACAGGATCAGAGAGCAGACCCTCCTGGTCATTCAAGCCAGACTGAAAGACGTGGGAATCGAGGTCAAGCCGAAGATAGTCGAATGGGCGGCTTTCTTGAAGGAGTTCATCGACAAGAAGGATTTTGAGGCCATCATCATGGGTTGGACCATCCCCATGGAACCGGATCTGTTCGACGTCTGGAACTCCTCCAAAACAAGCCCGGGCGAACTGAATTTCATCAGCTACGCCAACAGCGAAGTCGACGAGTTGATCGACAAGGCCCGTTTCACCTTGGATCGGGCCGTGCAGAAAGCCGCTTTAGATCGGGCGCAGGAGATCTTTTTCCAGGACGTTCCTTACGTCTTTCTCTTCGTTCCGGAGACGCTCGTCGCCGTGAACAAGCGGTTCGTCGGGCCGAACAAGGCGCCGATCGGCTTATTTCATGACGTCGAAAAATGGCATGTGCCGCCTAACCGACAATTGTACCAAGAGTGACGTCTAGTGCAGCGCTTTGTAGGCAACTACGCCTTTTCGCAAAACGACTCTCCTTTTGGAGAGAAAAATGCTCTTATTTTTCAGCCAACACATAAAGCATGGGAGATTCTTTATCTTTTACCTTGGAACATGCGGGAGGTTCTTATTCTATTGAGCGCCTGACGCAGCGGCTTCTGACAGGCAAGGCGCGAGCGGAGGAGGCGACAGGGGGATGAGCGTCAACGCAATGGATTTATTGGCGACTGAAATTCGCGCGATCATGGCAGCGGCGCGAGCGAACCTCTCCCGCGAAGTCAACAAGACTATGCTCGACACCTACTGGCAGGTTGGGCGCATTATCGTGGAGCGGGAGCAAAATGGCGAATTGAAATCCCAGCATGACGCTAAACTGCTGACCGAATTATCAAAACGACTTTCAAGAAAGCTGGGACGCGGTTATTCGCGCTCGAACCTATGCAATATGCGCGAGCTTTATCTGCAGCGCCCAAAAATCCAGATGGCCTCTGGAAAATTGTCTTGGTCACATTATCTGGAACTGCTTTCCGTCAAAGACACTGACGCCCGCGCCTTCTATGAGCATGAATGCGAAAACGCAAAATGGTCGGTTGAGGAACTAAAGCGGCAAATCGGCGCATCATTGTTTGAGCGCCTTTTGCTGTCCGACGGAAAAGCGAACAAAGAAAAGGCGCTTGCGCTTTCCAGAAAAGGCATAACGCTGTCACGGCCAGAGGATATGCTGAAAGAGCCGTTTGTCTGTGAATTCATCGGCGTTCCAGAGAATAAGCCCATGCTGGAAAAAGACTTGGAAGCGAAGCTGATTCGCCATATCGAAGACTTCCTGCTGGGGCTTGGACGCGGCTTTATGTTCGTTGGAAGCCAACAGAGAGTGACCATCGGAAACACCCGCTATTACGTCGACATGGTTTTCTACAACAAAATTCTCAAGGCGTATGTGCTGATTGACCTAAAAATCGGCGAGCTGCGCATCGAACACGCTGGTCAGATGAACGCCTATCTGAATTACTACAAGACGGA
>JAIRTO010000212.1 GCA_031254895.1 Deltaproteobacteria bacterium | reverse complement strand
AGCAATTTTGCTTTTCATGGTCAACCTCGCAAGAATTTTGTTTTAGCGAACTATGTCGTCGCAAGGCCGAGGCGACGCCCCGAACTTGCCGAACGCGCCGCCGGCGTCATCCATGGAGGAACAAACAGTTCATCTGGGGCGGCGCAAGTTTCGCTAAAACGTTCAATCAAATGACATGATATATTATTGCATTGCTCGGGAGTTGTCAACCAGATCGTCAAATCGCTTTTTTGCCAAAAAGCCCTTTGCCGACATAGCAAAATGCGGCCAGCGGCAGTCTGAATTTTATTTAGGCGCGTGTTAGGGTTATCGGCCACAAAGAGGCAAAATATCAATAATTGGCCGAGTTTTAATCTATCCCCGTCCACCAAGAGTCGAAGGTTTGATCGGGTTCGCCGAAGCGGACAATTTGGCCGATCATTGGGGTGACGGGCCGGAGGGAAGCCTGCTCGGCGGCCAGTTTGAAACGGATGAAGGGGTCGTCCCAGGGGTGGTTGGCGATGCTGAATTTTCCGGAATGAACCAACATGACGGAAGTCGCGCCCAGAATTTTGGCGACCCCGACGGTCTCTTCCGGCGTCATGTGAATGTCTTTCCAACGTCGGTCATACTGGCCGCATTCCATCACGGCCAGATCCAAGGGGCCTATTTTTTCCGCAAAGTCGGCATATTGAGGCAAATATCCGCCATCGCCGCTATAAAAGATTCTTCTGCCTCCAGCTTCAATCAAAAAACCCGTCCACAGGCTTTGGTTCCATTTCAGGCCGCGACCGGAAAAATGTCGGGAAGGAACGAGAGTTATTTTTACTCCCTCTGCCAATTCGAAGCTCTCCCACCAGTCTCCTTCCAATATCTTGTCCCGCTCGAAGCCCCATTTCTCAAAATGAGCGCCCACCCCCAAAGGGACGACCACCTTGGCGGTTCTTGATTTTATTTCCATTATTGTGGGATAGTCGAGATGATCCCAATGATCGTGCGAGATTAGCAGGTAATCGACGGGCGGCAAGTCGGCCGGCGCATGGACGAGCGTCCCGGGAAAAGCCTTTGTGGTGAAGAAGAAAGGAGAAGCTTGCTCGCTCAGAGACGGATCAATTAGGAAGGTCCGGCCCGAAAGTTTCAGCATAAAGGCGGAATGACCGAACCAGACGAGACTGTCTTCCGGCAGACGACCCAAATCCGAATCGACCGACGGCAGAGGACGGGAAGGAACCAGCCGAGGCTTTGGCCTCAAAAACTCGATCATGGAGCCGAGGAAGCTGGAGTCTTCGTTCAGCCCCTGGGGAGTGGAGACGTAATTTTGAAAACTGCCGTCCCTATAGTTGGGCGAAGCCTGAATCCTCCGCAATCTGTCGCCCTCCGGCAAGGCTCCGAATTTGTCCTGGCTGAGAAACAGCCAGGCGAAAACGGCCAGAGCCGCCGACAAGGCCAGAAGAACGAGAAAGGCCGTCAGCATGACTTTCCTCCTGCGCCCCCTTGGTTTTTTCTTGAGTTTAATAGTTTTCGCGCCCATGTCACAAAGCCGAAAAAGTATTTGCCGTCAATCAATAACTGTTCCATAGTCATGGCCAGCATATGATGCCCTAATATACTCCAACAGAGCGCCAATACATAGTGGTCGAAATTTAGAGCCGCACGCCTAAAGGATGCTCGGCGGCCGGCCTAATATTCGTCTCGGGCCTCTTCGGTTCAAGGCGGAGCAGGAGGCCGGCGCCATTTTAGAGCGAACGGACCGAGGTCTAATTGACGGAATGGCGTTCAGTTCATCCCAAACCAAATCGCCCTGTGAAAGAAAGGATTCAATGTTCTCGCCGACGGCGTCTCCGACAAATCGGCCTGGTCTGATAGGCGACTTGAAGCGGAAACGGAAAAATGGCGGATCATCAGCGCGCGCCCTTTGGGAAGTTGGCGAAACAGGGAAGCGCAAGCAGCGCGGTTAAGCTCCGCGACTCGTCGAATCGGCTCTCTCGTTTGTCCATATTTTACGTAACAGATCTTGACAGACCGCTTTTCAAGAGGCTTTATTTTTCCGGGAAGCTTTCTCCGGCAACGCCAAGGACTCCAAGACAATTCCGAAAGCGAATGACGGTCTATAAGGCTCGGCCTGACAGGCTGCGCCAAAAAAAACCTCTCGCCCAATATCGTTATTGATCGAGGAAACTGCGCTGACGAGGACATCAAGTCGGATTATCGCCACCAAGCCGAGACCTTTTCATTTTGAGCCGTTTTTTAGAGTCAATCAGCGTCCGGAGACGACCTCGGCGCCCAAGTCGAAAGCCAAACATTTCTGAGGGAGGGCCGTTCAGATAATGAGCCTACGCAAAATTATCGACGCTATTTAACGATGTAAGGCAAGTTGTCACGGCATTTCCGAAACAAAAGGCGGAAGTTAGGTCGTCGCCAAGTCGTCATTTGCCGGTCGTGCAGGAATCGCCGCAGAAAATATTGGCAAATGCTTTTAGCTAAAAGCAGTCCTTAAATAAAGTCTAACGTGCCTTCTTAGGTAACAGTCTGATATAATTATTCTTTTTTACTGTTGTCTATCGAAACTGCAAAGATTGGGTTAATGAGTTATAATAATGCCGACAGTCGGCTACGTTGGCCGCCCTTAATTTTGGATCCGCTTTCTTACGCCGAATCCGACGCCCAAAACGGCGGCCGCCATCGATATACGCACCCAACCTTCGACGCGATTTGAAGGCTTGGCTTCACGCGCTGCCAAAGTCGATAGAAATGAGGTCACAATGAAAGATTTGCCCATAGGAATCACCGACTTCGCCGAAATCAGACAAGATGATTATTTCTATGCCGACAAGACTAGACTGCTATACGAGTTGGTTCGACGGAAAGTGCCTCATTTTCTGTCGCGTCCCCGTCGCTTCGGCAAATCGCTCCTTGTGAACACCTTGGAAAACATTCTGCGTGGGCGAAGAGATCTCTTCAAGGGACTTTGGATCGACGGTTCTGATTATGACTGGACGACTTATCCGGTCATCAAACTACAAATGAACGGCATGAGGAACAATTCGCCGCAAGCGATGGAAACAAGCATATG
>JAIRTO010000209.1 GCA_031254895.1 Deltaproteobacteria bacterium | reverse complement strand
GCTCGCCCATAGATGGATGAAGATAGTCCGCAGAAGAAGTCATAGAAATAGGATGACTTGAGAAAGATTCATCCTGATCGATCATAATTGGTTGCCCAAAACCGAAAGCAAGGCGCCCGCATCCCAATCAAAGGCAACGCGTCTGTTCTAACCAAAGGCTCCCGGCGCTTCGGCGCGTTTGACGTGATCTGTGCTGGGGGACGTCATAAAAGACGTTCCCTGCCGCAGAAAAAGTTTTCTTGATAAATACGAGAAGGAGGCGCAAAGTATGTTGAATTATGAGTTCGACATGGAAAGAGAGCTGGAGGCGAGCTTTAGGGACGGCTATCTAGAAGGCCTGGAAGAAATCCTGGAAGAATGCCAAAAAGGAGTCTGGGAAGAAGGCCTGGCTAAGCGCATTGCTGAACGCGTGCAGAGAAAGCTGGATTTGCTGCAAAGGGAGTGTTCCATGGTCGAGGCGATGAAGAAGATCTTTAGACAAGGCGCAAAAGAGATCTCAAAGGACAACGATTCATAATCAGTAGGGCTGGCCTTCCGCCGCCCGCAGCCTCGTCCGAAACAGCCTCCTAATCATGTCCATCTCGCAATTGCGCTGATCATTTTGATCGAGCGCCAATTTTCTTTTTTAGTGTCCAATTTTTGCTTTAGCCCTAACTTTTTTGCTCAAAACATCCCACTCTCCAGCTCTTCTTCCCGTTCCCCTCTATCGTTCGTCCGCTTTCTCGTTCCTGGCCGGTTTTCAGCTGGCGCCTTTTTTGGCGAAACATGAACCCGTCAAGTTGTCTTCCCCTCGCTCGTTTCCCTCGTCCGCAGCCCTTGTTGACCTCCCCTTGACCATCTCGATTTGCTCGTGTTCCTCCTCCATATCCCTCTGGCCAAGCCATTCGCCGGCCAAACCCGGGTGAAGCCGATATTTAAAGATGTTCGCCGATTGGAGCCGAAAAGAGCCCTCAAAAGCGGCAGATGTCAGTCTCGTCTTTTGGCCGCGTCGAAACGGCGCGGCCTGTAGAGTGAAACTGGCGCGGGAAGGCGGCGTCTTCGATGGGTAAGTGACCGAAAACAAACAGTTCCTGCTCTGGTCATATCGCTTCACTTGTTGTATTGTATCGAAAGCGGCGCCGCTTCCGTTTCTGTTCCCAAAATAGCTCCGGTCGCCGCCGTCGACCGTTTTTTTTTGGCGATTATTGAATGTCTATTTCAAAAATAGATTCAGAATAAATATAAAATAGAGTTTTATTTTGTAATTGTCGTCTGTTTTCTTCCTTTAGATCCTGACCTCAGTCGTTAGTCCCGAGGCCGGAGTCTCCGTTTTTGGAGCGTCTCGATGATTGGAAGATTGAAAAACGACTATAAGCTGATAGTTCTGGTGCTGGTGGCTTTTTTGATCATGACGCTGGCCAGCTATCTCTTCGTCAGCCGAGTCCTGCGTCGTCAAATAGATCTTTACAGCACGGCGGAGATGCAGGTTTATCGCAATTCAATTCTTTCTCAGAATCGCGCTTGCGAAGACGCTCTTTTGCATGCGGCCATGGTCATGTCCATCGCTTTGGATCGGGGCGTGGGACCATACGGACATCTGGATCTCATCAAGAGACTTACGGCGGCCTTTTCCACCCAAGGCAACCTTAGGCCCATCTTCAACGCCGCCTTTTGCTATCTGGACGGCAATTTCGTCTCTGTCGACGACGTCTCCCCCGTTCCCGAGACGGCTCTGCATGCTCTGGAGTGGTACAGAGGGGTGACGGAGCGCCCTCCGGTCCCGGCCGGAGCGGAAGCGCACGTGTATCACACCGACGTTTATTTGGCGGAAAACTCCTCGAGCCCGGTGGTGGCCATGTCCCGACCCATAATCGACTCCGCCGGGAGGGAAAGAGGGGTCATGGCCATGGAATTTTTGATAGCGCCCGTGGTGGAGAAAGTCGCCTCTCTGCAACCCGAGACGGCCGGATTCGTCCCCTTGCTGGCCGACAGCTCCATGCGTCTTCTCTATTATCCTGATCCGGAGAGAATAGGCGACTATTTTTACGATCTTTCCGGCTTCGCTCCTTTGGTGGAGCGGATGCCTGACGATCCCGACGAATTGGTGATTGAAAGATTCGAGATTGAAGGCGAGAAATGCGTCGGCATTTTCAGCCGTCTGGAGAACGGCTGGCTTCTGGGCACCATCTCTCCGGTGGCCTATTATTACGGGGAAGCGGTCAGGACCTTTCCGGTCATTTTGGCCATAGCTCTGGTCTCGGCCGCCACTTTGAGCATCGTTTTGCTTAGACTCAGCTGGGCGAGGGACAGATCGGAAAAGGCCAATCGCTTGAAAACCCATTCTCTGGCCAGAATTAGCCATGAGCTGCGCACCCCTCTAAACACCATCATAGGCCTCTCCGAATTGGCCAGGCGGGATCCCAAAGGGAGCTCCATCCCGGCGCATCTGGACGAGATTGCCGGCGCGGGCGGCACCTTGCTCAGTCTCGTGAACGAAATCCTGGACTTTTCCAAGATGGAGTCCGGAAAGATAGACATAAGCGAAGAGCCTTACCGATTGGGCCGCCTGCTGACGGACGTCCTGGCCAGCATTTCGGTGCGGTTGAAGGAAAAGCCTCATTTGGAGTTTCGTTCCAACGTGGCCAAGTCCTTGCCCAGAAGTCTTCTCGGCGACGAGCACAGCGTCAAGCAGGTCATCTTGAACTTGCTGGTCAACGCCGTCAAATACACCCAAAGGGGATTCGTCAGTTTTTCCGCTGATTTCGAATCCATAGACGAAAGCCTCATTTTGCTCAAATTCACCGTCGGCGACAGCGGAGTCGGGATAAAGCAGGAAGATCTGGAGCATCTGTTCGACGATTTCGTCCGTCTCGACGACAAGGGCTCTAACCGTCAAATTGAAGGGACCGGCTTGGGTCTTTCCATCGCTCAGACTTTGTGTCGCTTGATGGGCGGAGACGTCAGCGTGGAAAGCCAGTTCGGCCGGGGCTCCGTGTTTACGGCCACTTGCCGCCAGGTCGTTTTGGATCCTAGGCCGATAGGCGATTTCTCCTTGCGGCCGGCTGAGATAAGGCCGCCCGAAGAGGCCGTTTTCGCCGCTCCAGGCTTCAAGGTTCTCGTCGTGGACGACGTGGCCACCAATCTGGTCGTGGCCAAAGGGCTGATGGAGCCTTTCGAAATGGAGGTCGCCGTCTGTCAGAGCGGCCTCGAAGCCCTAAAGCTGGCTGCCGAGGAGCGTTTCGATCTTTTCTTCATCGATCAGATGATGCCGGAAATGGACGGCGTCGAGACGCTGCACGGCTTGAGATCCTTGGGCGGCAGCTGTCTTAGCGCGCCCATCATCTCGCTGACGGCCAACGCCGTGGCCGGGGCCAGAGAATCGCTGCTTGACCAGGGTTTTGACGATTACATGTCCAAGCCCATTGAAATGGGGGATTTGAATAGCCTCATGGACAAGTGGGTCCCCCACGATCGCCGTCGGCCGAAGAGTTCGAGTCGATCCGCCGACGGAACTTTGGACGAAAATTTGGAAGGCTCTTCGGCCGGAACTTTGGAAGGCGCTTCGGACGGGGCTACGGAGAAGGCCGTCCAGAGCTCTTCCCGCGTCGCCTCGTCGGGAGGTATCGAGCCGGGCTCGGACGAGGCCAATTTTCTGGCGGCCTTGTCCGCCGACGGCTTCGAGCCGCAAATCGGCTTGCGCCGAAGCGGCGGCTCTCTAAAAAAGTATCAGGAGGTTCTGCGGGCCTTTCTGTTCGACGCCGACGCTTTGGCCCGCAAGCTTGTTCTCCGAGGCGGTCCGGAAGAATTGGCCGAATTGACGTCGGTGGCTCACGCCCTCAAAAGCGCGACGGCCAACATCGGCCTGGTCGACTTGTCCGGCCGAGCCGCCGCTCTGGAGAAAGCCGGCCAGGCCGGAGACGCGGGGCCTTTTCGGAATGGCGAGCTGGAGAGTTTTAGAAGGGATTTTTCGAAGGCGGCGGACTTGATACGCCGCTCCTTGTCGTTCTCGGAAGCGGGCGAGATCCGGGATCAGCCTGCGCGCAAGCTGGACGGCGGCCTGTTGGACGCTCTTTTGTCGGCGCTGCAGGTCAACGACGTCGTCCAGGCCGACAGACTGATCGAGGAGCTGTCGGAAGCCAGCGACGGCGAAACTAAAGCTTCTCTTATGGCCGCTTCCGATCAGATCCTGATGGCCGAGTACTCCAAGGCTCAGGACATCATCAGGCAGCTGAGATGATTGTCGGCGGTTTTTGACGAATGACGAACATCGGGGCTATTGTTCCTCCCCCGCGCGTCCATTTTCGCTTTCTTGTTCATCGGCGGCCGCCGTTCGAACGCGGTCGAAACTGTCTAAACCCTGGTCGAGAGAAAGAATAAAAACCAAAACAGGATCTTTTGGCGCGGGCGGCGAAAGGGCGGCCTTTCC
This sequence comes from Deltaproteobacteria bacterium, assembly GCA_031254895.1. Taxonomy (GTDB): domain Bacteria; phylum Desulfobacterota; class Desulfarculia; order Adiutricales; family Adiutricaceae; genus JAIRNQ01. The sequence continues at coordinate 1,736 of JAIRTO010000209.1, read as the reverse complement.
CGCCGAACCTCCCCCGGTCGGCTGACGGGCTGGCCGGTTCTTTCGGTCAAAAAAAGGCCCTCGGTTTTTATTCGGCCATAGGCCAGTTCTGGAGCAAGCCATGGGGCATGATCTGCTTGGGGCGAAAATAATGCTGGTCGACGATTCGGCCACGAATCTAATGCTGGCCAAGAAGGCCTTATCCGACCGGGGGGCCGTTTTTACGGTTCCGTCAGCCCAGAGGATGTTCGAGCTCGTCGGACAGGTCGAGCCTCATCTCATCATTCTGGACGTGAACATGCCCGGCATGAGCGGTTTGGAGGCCATCCGCCTGTTGAAGTCGTCTCCCGAGACCAGGGACATTCCGGTGATTTTTCTGACCGCCAACGCCGACGTCGGATCGGAGATAGAGGGCTTGAGCCTGGGGGCGGTGGATTATCTTTACAAGCCCATCGAATCCACGCTTTTGCGTCAACGGGTGGACATCCATCTGACCATCGTCGCCCAAAGGCTAAGGCTGGAGGCCCAGAGCCGGGAGCTGAAGAGCTTCAACGAAAATTTGAAGCAGATGGTGGAGGACGAAACCAAAAAGGTGATGCTCCTTGAAGGCGCCATTTTGGAGACGGTCGTGGATCTGGTCGAAAGCCGGGACGAAACCACCGGAGGACACGTCAGCCGAACCATTCACTGGCTGCAGCTTATGGTGGATCGTTTGAAGGACACGGACAGCTGTCCCGACGAATTGCGGTATTGGGACATTCCCTTGTTTCTGCAATCCTCGAGGCTCCATGACGTGGGCAAGATCGCCATCGACGACGCCATTTTGAAGAAGCCGGGGCCGCTGACTGCGGAAGAGTTCGAGATCATGAAGACCCACGCCGCCAGAGGGGCCGAAATAATAGACCGCATCGCCAAAAACCTTCCTGACGGCGAGTCCACCTATCTGTCGGAGGCGAGGATCATGGCCTTGACCCACCACGAAAAATGGGACGGATCCGGCTATCCTAAAGGTTTGGCCGGCTCCGACATCCCTCTTCAAGGCCGCCTCATGGCCATCACCGACGTCTACGACGCTCTTGTCTCCAAAAGGCCCTATAAGAAGCCTTTCTCTCATGACGAGGCGGCCAAGATCCTCGTCGAAGGAGCGGGCAGTCATTTCGATCCCAGTCTTATCGACGTCTTCAAGGCGGTCAGCGACGCCTTTCGGACGGCCTAAGTCTGGCTATTCGGCTCTTCATGCGGTATTATCAGAGAATCGTCGGCCAGGAGAGGGGACGACGATGTTTTCGTCTTGTTCGCTCGTTTTTTTATGACGATGGGACATGACAGGAGCGCATGACAGGAGCGTTTGATGAGCAAAAACGTTTGGCGGGCGGTTTGGGACAGGACGGACGGCTTTACGGCCGCTTTGCTGCTGACGCTGGGCTTGGCCGTTTTGCTGCCCGCAACGGGCCGGGTCTATGACGGGCTGAAGCTGACTTCCAGCGTCGTCGTGGCCCTTTTGTTCTTCATGCACGGCTTGAAGCTGTCTCCGGCCAATCTTTGGGCCGGTCTGACCAGCTGGCGTCTCCACCTGGTCATAACTCTCTCCACTTTCCTGCTGTTTCCCATCGTCGGAATATTGATGAAGCCGGCGGTTCTGGCTCTGACCAAAAACCAGCAGCTTTATCTTGGCCTTTTGTTTCTCTGCGCTCTGCCCGCCACCGTGCAATCTTCCATCGCCTTCACCTCCATCGCCGGCGGGAACGTGGCCGCCG
>JAIRTO010000153.1 GCA_031254895.1 Deltaproteobacteria bacterium | reverse complement strand
TCGGCTTTCGAGCTCGCTCGACATGTCCTTCGATCAAGTTTGTCTGAAGTCGCGGCAGAAGCCCGTCGTCCAGTCGGAAGAAACTAGCTTCGTCCTGAATTTTGTTCGTCTGAGGGCGGGGAATAAACCAGGAACCCCAAGAAAGGCGGCGAAAGGGCGAATTTACGCTTCGGCGGTCGGTCTGTCGGCTTTGATCACGTTGGAAGCTTTTTTGGTTCTGAAGGCCCGACGGAGCTTCACCTCGGCCACCCGATCCAGCTCCTGGCTCAGGAGGTTCAGAAAAGTGCGCATGACTCTGACCACCGCCTCCAAACTTTCTTTTAGTCGACCGGTCTTTTCGTCGAGGTACAGATCCCGCCTGAGAGCCAGGCCTAACGCTTTCAGTCTGGGCTGACCGGCGAGCTCCAGAGGCACGGCGGCTCCGGAGGCGGGCCAGTTTAGCTGCGGCCAGAAGCCTAAGGATCTGAAGACGTGCCCGGCCAATTCGGCCAGTCCTTCAGGGGTGTGAGCGTCAGAAGAACCCAAGGAAATCTGCGGTCTGGGGAAACGGCGATCCCGTTCGAAGGCTTGGGGTTCGGAGCTGAACGAGCGCACGGTTATCAAGGCCAACAAGTTTTGGCCCTCGAGTTCGGCGAGGCATTGGCGCTTCAGTTCGGCGGCGTAAGGGACGGTGGTTTTTTCCAAAAGAAACAGGCGGTCTTTTTCGCTCCACTGGGGCAGTTCCCGGCCGGTCGTCGTTTTGGTCAGCACGAACGGGCCTAGTTCCCGCGTCTGATCCAGCTCCTGAGCCAGGAGACCCAGAGGGTCGGCGACTAGAGGGCTGAAGGGATAATGGATCAGCGGCCAGGGGCCCCTTTTGTCGTCTCCTTGGGCGGCTTTTTGAAAAATGCTCAACAGGTGCGGGTCGCAGAGACGCCAGTGCTCGCCTCGCAAATCGTCCGCGGACAACGGCAGGCGTTTCTGGACGGCCGGGGGGATTTCCAGACCGCCGTAGGGAACATTTATGACGAGGCCGGCCATTATCCGCTCCTTTGTTGGCGACAGACGCCGCGTCCAAAAAACGGAGCGTCTGACGGGTCTTTGTCGGGCGGCGCCCGGTTCCGGCGGGCGCCGGGGGCTTTTTGCCAAAAGGATTTCGAAAAGCTCTAAAATTCTGGAAATGCGCCTAGACCAGAAGGCCAAGTGGCCAGGGAGCCGGAGGGTCAGGAAGGGCTGAAGGCCGCCCTGATCCTAAATGGGCTATGGTTTTTTGGCCGGCTTGAACGGCCGAGGCGACAGGATGATGACCTAGTTTACAAAAAACCGGGAGGCGAATCAAAGTCTGGAAATGTGGCCAGATCTTTTTGGCCTATTTGAGCCAGTTAGCCTTCGTTTTTGAGAGGGTTCGCCCCCCCGCGAGGCGGAACAAGCGCAGAGCAAGAGGAAGAGAAAGTGGAAAAGATAGAGAAGGGAGTGGAGACCGATTCGACTCGCCAAGGTTTTCTCCGTCTTCAGCCTGTTCGGCGGCGCTTCTCGAAAGAGCTCGGCGCCTTTTTGAATCTCAAAAAAAAACGGGCCGCCGGAGCGGAAGAACAGAGGCGGAAAGGGAAAGCTTCCATTTTGGCGAGGGTTTTCGCCTTGTTCAGCCGGGTCAAGGTGGGCTATACTCGCCGAAGGGAAACGTCCGAGTTCGTCTTGACGGCCGACCGAATCGGCCTTGATTTTGGCCTCGTCGTCTGACGAATTTAGGTTTTTCAAGATTTCTTTCCGCAGGTTGAGGCGATTTGCGACAGGCAGGGCGAACATTTCGCCAAATTGAGAAAAACGACAAAAATGGCTTCAAGAAAGGCTTCCAAATGACTTCCAGCAATCCGAAAAGCGATATCGGCGGCCCAACCGTCGAGGCTGCGAACAAGTTGATATCGGAGCGTCTTAGCATATTGCGGGGGCGCATGAACGACCATGGGGTCGAGGCTCTTTTGATCTCCTCTCCGGAAAACAGACGGTATTTTTCCGGCTTTTCGGCCACCGATCCCATGCTGACCGAATCGAGCGGCCGGCTCCTTATTTTGCCGAATAAGCAGTATCTCTTGACCGACGGCCGATATGTTCAGGCCGCCGCCGACGAGGCCCCTCTCTACGAGGTCGTCGCCGTCGGCCTGAAGGGGTACGCCCACAGTCTGGCGTCGTTGATCTCCGAAGGGACGACCATATACGGCGAAGCGGAATATACGACCGTCTTTTTTCAGCAATGGGCGCAACAATATCTGGCCAAACTCGGCCGAGATCTGCGGATGGCCGGGTTCGACCCTTCGGAGCAGAGAAAAATCAAAGATCCCGCCGAGATTTCGCTCATAGCCGAGGCGTTGTCCATCACGGAAAAAGCCATCGCCTTGCTCTGGGAAGAGTTGGAGGCGGGCTGGACGGAAGAGAGGGCGGCGTTTTATCTGGACAGCAAATTTAGGGAACTCGGCGGCCAGGGACCTTCCTTCGAGACCATCTTCGCTTCGGGACCGCAGGCGGCCTTGCCCCATGCCGTCCCTGGGAAGAAAACCTTGGCGGAAGGCGAGATGGCGGTCATGGATTGCGGAGCCCGTTTTGAGGGGTATGCCTCGGACATCACCAGAACGTTCGCTTGCGGTCAAGTCGACGAGGAGCAGAAAAAAATCTACCGGGCCGTGCGCGAGGCCCAGCTCAGGGCCATAGAGGCGATAGCCCCCGGCAAGATGGGCCAGGACATAGACGCCGTAGCCAGGGAAAGCTTCAGAAAGGTCGGCTTGGAAAGCTGGTTCAATCACAGCTTGGGCCACGGAGTGGGCCTGGCCGTCCACGAGTCTCCCAGCCTCAAACAGGGTTCCCGAGAAGTGTTGGCCCCGGGCATGGTCGTGACCGTGGAGCCTGGTCTATACCTGCCTCATAAGGTCGGGGTCAGACTGGAGCAGCTGGTCGTGGTGACCGAAAACGGCTGCCGTCTGTTGAATCATGACGAGCATTTTTACGATTTTTAGTCTTTGTTCCAGGCCAGGGATCAACAAAAACAGGCGTCCGAGATCCTGACCCGAAGCCTCGGACAGCCGATCGCCGCAGGCGCCAAAAGTCGCCGTATTTCGTCCGCCGCGAACAGACGGACGATGGCCTTGATCGGCTTATGAGCCGGGGCTAGTCCTTCATAGGTTCGGTGTTCAAGGTTCGCTGCCCAAGGCTCGTCCTCGGAAGCTCGACCGCCAGAGCTTGACCGCGGAAGCTCGACCTCCAGAGCTTGACCTCGGAAGCTCGACCGCCAAACTTTGCGTAAACCTTCGAGGTTCGTCCCCAATAGTTTGACCTCCAGTTCGACCTTCGAGGTTCGACGTTTCGCCGATTCAGGTTCGCCTATTCAGGTTAATCAGTCCCGGCGCGTCGGTTTAGGGTTCGTCTTGGCAGTAAAGCGCAAATAAAATATAATGTTTTTGGTTTTTATGCGGCTTCGCGAGGCCTAAATTTCGCCGAAAAAAGTGCGCCTCCCGCCTTATTTCACGAGGCCGCGATGGGGCGAGTCTAAAGCCGCCAGGAGGGGATTTTTTGGCTAAAAGCCGGGCCATCGGCCCTTCAGCTTTGACGCGGAAAATTTCTCGGCGCGCTCCGCAAGTTTTCGAATAGCTTTTTCCTCATTTTCTCAGCATCTCGGCATCTCAACGGCTTCTGCGGCCCTTGAACATAAATTTCTAGGCGGGCTTATCGTGTCTGACCGAGTCAATCAGGGCATATCCGCAGCGGGAGGCGAGCCGGTCGTCTACCGTTCGGGTAAAATCCTGACCATGGATCCCTCTTGTCCCAGAGCCTCCGTCCTGGCTTCGTTGGGCGGCCGGATTTGTTATGTGGGGGACGACTTTCGGGAGGCGTTGGCCACTGTGCCCAGTCACGCCGAAGTGGTGGATCTCCGCAACAGAAACGTCATTCCTGGCCTGATCGACAGTCATGCTCATGTTCTGGGCGAAGGGCTGCGTCTTTCTCAGTTGGACCTGGCCTCGCTAGATTATGAGGAAACGTTGGCGGCGGTGGCTCAAGAAGCGGCCAGTCGGCCCAAAGGGGCTTGGATTCACGGCCGAGGCTGGGATCAGAACCTTTGGAACGCGAGTTGGCCGACCAAGGAAGATCTGGACAAGGCCGCCCCGGACAATCCGACGGTGTTGGATCGCATCGACAAGCACACCATCTGGGTCAACTCTCTGGCTCTGGAGCGAGCCGGTCTGAACAAGGAGAGCCAAGAGCCCAACGGCGGCGAGATAGTCCGAGACGAGCGGGGCGAGCCTGTCGGCATTTTGATAGGGCAGGCCATGTTTTCAGTCTATTCGGTCATGCCGCTCAACGACGGCCTGGATTTTTTGGAGGCCTTCAAAAGGGCCGCCGACGAGCTGACGGCCTACGGGCTAACGACTTTGGTCGACTGCGCCACCAGGCCAAAGGATTTCCCGCTCATCCGTCAAGCCGTGGCCGACGGTCTGATCAAGTCTCGTCTGAAGCTGTATCTTCTGCCCGTCCCTTGGGATCACGAGATGATTAGGAACGGCCCGATCCGGGGCTTGTACGGAGACAGACTCTCGGTGGACGGCTTGAAGCTTTTTTGCGACGGCTCTCTGGGCTCCCGCAGCGCCTGGCTTTTGGAGGATTACGCCGACCGGCCCGGTCATTGCGGCTCTCGCATATACGCCGACGAAGAGTTGGAGGCCGCGCTGGAACAAGCGAGGGACTTCGGCTGGCAGACGGCCATCCACGTCATCGGGGACGCGGCCGTGGCTCAGGCGACGGAGTGCATCGGGAGGGTTCTGGGGCAGGACAGAACCGAACGCAACTGGCGTCTGGAGCATTACCAGCTGGTGGCCGACGGCGACCGCGAAAAGATCTTGTCCATGGGTCTTGTGCCCTCCATCCAGAGCGTCGGCTTGATGACGGATCTGCACATGGCCGAATCTCGCTTGGGGCCGGACAGGCTGAAGAGGGCTTACGCTTGGCGGGACGTCGTCGACCGGGGCGGGTACGTCATAAACGGCTCGGATTGCCCCATCGAATCGCCCAATCCTTTTCTTGGCCTGTATGCCGCCGTGACCAGGAAAGATCTCAAGGGCCATCCCCCGGAAGGTTTTGGCCCCGAACAGCGTCTCTCCAGGCTGGAGGCCTTGTCCAGCTACACGGTCTGGGCGGCCAGAGCGGCCTTCGCCAGCGACAAGATCGGCAGTCTGGCCGTGGGCAAACTCTGCGATTTCGCCGTTTTGGATAGAGATATCCTGACCTGCCCGGAAAGAGCCATCGCCGGCACCAGGGTTCTGGCCTCCGTGATTGGCGGAGAAATCGTCGCTGACTGATTTGCGACTCTTTTGGCTTAATTTTCTTCCAATATTCAAAAACAGAATCCCAGCGCTTTATTTTGTCGCCAGCTCCAGCTGGCGACAAAATCCCGCCCTATTTCTGTCCCAAAAATTTCTGAGATTCGTTTGCGCGAAAACTGCATCGGCTGATCCGAGACGCCGAAAGTCGGCTGATTCGCAGCGACGGAGGAAGCCCTCGAGCGAATCGTCGGGGTGGGCTTTTTTTGGGGGGACTGAGCTCCTAGGCGAAAGAGAACGCGTTTCGTCTATTCGGCTCGGCCTCTCGTCTTTCTTGTCTTTCTTGTCTTTCTTGTCTTGCCTGTCTTTCTTGTCTTTCTTGTCTTTCTTGTCTTTCTTGTCTTGCTTGTCTTGCTTGTCTTGCTTGTCTTTCTTGTCTTGCCTGTCTTGCTCGTCTTGCTCGTCTTGCTCGAATTCTTCAACTTTTCAAATTCTTTGACTACTTCCTCTACTTCCTCGTCTTGCTCGCCATCCTCGCCGCGACGACGCGTCTTTTAGGACGCATCAGCGAACGTCGTGAATTTCGCGCCCTTTGACCAAGATAGAGCCAGGGAGAGCAAGCGGGGTCATTGGTCGGAGTCGTTCGCCGAATAATCTGCCGAAGAATTGGCGGCGCCGGGCAGATAAACGGCCGCCGCGTAGGCGAAGCAGTCGGAAGCGTCTTTCCAGCTTCTGGTCTCGGCTGCGGCGGGGATGAGCCCTTGGCGCAGATTGGCCCTTTCCGCTGAATCGATCTCTCGATGGGCGAATTCTTTTAGCCGAGCGGCAAATTTTTGGTCGGACAACTTTTGGGAGCTCGGCGAATCGGCTTCCTCTGCCTTTAGGGACTCATCCTTGGCGATTGTCTCGTAAGCTTGAACCAGTTCCGCCGTCGGAGGCTCCAGTTCTTCCGAAAAGGCGACGGATTCGCCAAGCAGGAGACCGCCCAAGGCCAGACCGGCGCGGGCGAGAGCGACCTTTTCGGCCTCTAGCTCTCGTTGGGCCTTCGGGCCTTCCTCCTTTTGGACGGCGGCCGAACCGAATCCGATGAAAGCCCATTTGTCCGCAGAGGGGGCAAAAACGGTCAAGCCGCCGATCGGGGCGGTCAAGCCGTTGTTCGTCTGCACGAGAGCCTGGGCGAGTCCTTCGTCGAAGTTTTCGGCAATGACGACGGCGTCGTCAGGCCTTCGGAAATTTTTTTTGGTCTCGGGGGTCGCGACCAGGGTCACATGGATTAGCGAATTTCTGGGATCGTGAAAGACGTCGTAGATGACGAACCCTTGGCTCAAGTCGGAGATGAACTGCGAAATCGCTTCGGGAGAGATTTTTTCGTCGCCCATCGCCGTTTCGACGAGCTTTTTTTGGTTTTCCTCGGGAAGTTCCGCGATCCCGGCGGCCAGATTTCTTTTGGCCTGCTCGAAGGCTTTCAGGTAGGCCTTCCGTTGTTCCAGACGGCGAGCGGTCAAGGGCATGTTGGGGTTGTAGGCGCTGATTCCGGAAGCGGCGAAACCTGTTCCGCCCGGGAAAATGATGGTCGAATGTCCGGCTGTCCGCTTTTGCGTGAAGGCGTTGACGGCGTCCTGAGCGCTGTCCGCTTTGACGGCCTCTTGGCCGGTCACGTCGCTGACTGCGGAAAAGACGGCGGCCAGGTTCTTCACTTTTCGGAGACTGTTGGCCTCGGCTTCGGTGGGCGCCTGTATGGGCGGCTGAAAGCCGTAGGCGGAAAAATCCTGAGCCAGAAGGGGCTGGGAGCAAAAGCCGACCAGAATGGTCAGCCATAGCAGTTTTAGGTTCATAAGAACCCCTACGTCAAGATTCCAAGTTTGGAAAAAAGAAGGTAGCCCAAAAGAAAGACAAAATTAATAATAATAAACAATAACCATCATGCGACGAACGTTAAAAAATGTGATTCAAAAACATAAACCAGCCAAAGCGCAAAATTATAAAAACGTAAAATATGAAAAAACATTTCGACTATTTTTGCGCCAAAGAAACGCCAAAAATATCGGCGCCATAAAATATCGGCGCCATAAATTTTCGCGTCAACAATAACCTACAAAAACGTTTGGCCCTTAGCCGCCAAGTCGCCCAAGGGCGGGCTGGGATTTTTTAAATTTTGGCGGGGCTCGCGAAAGGCTCGACGTCCCCCTTTTTGCAGCGACGGCGACGCTGCCGAACGCGTCAAAATAGGGTTTTGGCGGCCATATTTGCGGGCTCAACCAAAAAAGTCTTGTCAAAGAGCTTGGTCAAACAGCCTGATCAAACAGCTTGGTCAAACAGCTTGGTCAAATGGCCCGGGCCAGGCGATTTCGGAGGCCAATCGCTTTGCCCTTGGCGAAGAAAAGTTTCGCCGTCTCGTCTGGGGCGAAAGAGGCGGGTCAAACGCCAAGAGGAGGCGCCCGAAAGAACCAAACCGCGAATGGGCCGCCTGAAAGGAGCCAATTCTGATTGGAGTCGAGCCCGAACGACGTCGGCCGAAAGGGATCCCGTGGATTGGGCCGCCCGAAAGGGGCGGCCCAAAAAGAGATCGCCGCAAAAAAGGGGTCGTCGGTTCGCCCAGGCTCGCGTTTTGGGGTTCGGCGGCAGCGGGAGCCAAAAACTCTGGCCCAAAAAGGGGGCGAAAGGCCTCTTCTTCGGCCAGGGCTGGCTCTAATGGAGGCCATATCGGCCAAAAACGCTCCCGTCCGCCGTATCGGTTTTTTTACCGGCGGCTTCAGCCGGCGATCGAGGCCGGATAGCCGGCTTCGGTTACTGGGGTCGTCAGGGCGGCGTCGGACAGATCGCCGGAGACGGTCACCTCGGCGGTGCCGCTTTGCAAATCCACCACCGCCTTGTCGACGCCCGCTAGGCCGGCCAGGATTTTTTCGACTCTGGCGGAGCAATGACCGCAGGACATGCCTTCAATTTTAAGTTTTTTGACCATGGTTCGTTCCTCGTTTATTTGAGCGCTAGCGGCCGCATTTTCGGTCGCCGCGCCGCAGGTTGGCCGTTCGGTTGGACTTCCGACTTCGGGAGCCAGCCGGACGGGTTTGAAAAATCTAAGTCTTAAGGCGTTGGAAACCACGGAGACGGAGCTTAGGCTCATGGCCGCCGCCGCGATCATGGGGTTGAGCTTGAGCCCCCAGAGGACGTAGAAAGCCCCGGCGGCCACGGGAATGCCCACGAGGTTGTAGAAAAAGGCCCAGAAAAGGTTTTGCCTGATGTTCCGAAGGACGCGGCGGCTCAGTTGGACGGCGGCGGAGACGTCCGCCAGATCGCTTCTCATCAGAACCACGTCGGCGGTTTCCATGGCGATGTCCGTTCCGGCCCCGATGGCCAGCCCCACGTCGGCCCTGGCCAAAGCCGGGGCGTCGTTGACCCCGTCGCCGACCATGCCGACTTTTCGGGTTCCGTTTTTCTGGAGCTTTCTGATTTCCCGCTCTTTGTCTCCCGGCAGAACTTCGGCCAGGACGGAAGTCACCCCGACTTTTCGACTGACCGCTTCGGCGGCGCGTCGGTTGTCGCCGGTGATCATGACCACTTCGAGATTCATGGCCTTCAGTTCGGCTATGGCTTGGGCGCTGGTCGGCTTTATTTCGTCGGCCACGGCGATTAAGCCCGCCGCTTCGCCCTCGACGACGACGAATAAGGGCGTGGCACCGTCCTGAGAGAAATCCTCGGCCGCCCGCAGAAGGCTTTCAGGCTTCGCTGGCATGTTTTCGAGCGCTTTTTCGTTGCCGACTTTGACGGTCTTTCCGGACAGGCGGCCGGACAAGCCGATTCCCGGCGTTTGAAGAAAATCCGTCGCTTCCGTCAAAGGCAGTTCCTTGATCTGGGCGGCTTTGACGATGGCCTGGCCCAAGGGGTGCTCGGAGAGCTTTTCCAGACTGGCCGCTTGAGCCAGAATCTCGTCGGGGTCATGGCCGGGGGCGGCGACCAGGCCGGCGACCTTCGGCCGTCCGGTGGTGACCGTGCCGGTCTTGTCAAGGACGATGACCTCCAGCGCGTGGGCCAGTTCCAAAGCTTCAGCCGATTTGAATAATATGCCCGATTTGGCTCCCTGACCCGCGCCGACCATGATCGCCGTGGGGGTGGCCAGGCCTAAGGCGCAGGGACAGGAAATGACCAGAACGGAAATGACGATGTTCAGCGAAAAAGAGGCGTCGTAGCCCAGCGCCAGCCACAGGAGGCCGGACAGAAGGGCTATGGCGATGACCACGGGGACGAAGACGCCGCTGATGCGGTCGGCCAGCCTGGCGATGGGAGCTTTGGAGCTGGTCGCTTCGTCCACCAGCCTGATTATCTGGGCCAGGGCCGTGTCCTGGCCGACTTTGTCGATCCGGACGCGCAGAAAGCCGGAGAGAAGAACGGTGGCTCCGATGGCCTTGTCGCCGGGATTTTTGTCCACCGGCAGACTTTCGCCAGTGAGATTGGATTCGTCGGCGGCTCCGGTGCCGCCGCTGACCACTCCGTCGGCGGCCACGGTCTCGCCGGCCCTGACCAGCAAGATGTCGCCGACCCGGATTTCCTGAGAGGGGATGGTCATTTCCTGACCGTCTCTCTCCACGACGGCCGTTTTGGGCGAGAGATCCAACAGGCTGGCCACGGCTTGAGTGGTTCGGCGTCGGGCTCGGGCTTCCAGAAATTTGCCGAAGGTGACCAGGGTCAGGATGGTCGCCCCTGATTCGAAATAGAGGTTCATGGCCGCTTCATGGACTAGATGTTGGTCGCCGACGGCGAGGCCGTGGGCCATCAGATACAAGCCCCACAGGCCGTAGACCGCGGCGGCCGCCGAACCGATGGCGATGAGGCTGTCCATGTTGGGGCCGAAACGAACGAGGGCCATGAAGCCGGAACGGTAGTAGCGGACGTTGGCGGCCATGACCGGAATCAAGAGAATGAACTGGGTTAAGGCCCAAGCCATGACGTTGGTCTGGAAGTAGGCCGGCGTCGGCCAGCCCAGCATGTGGCCCATGGCCAAGTAGACCAGCGGCAGGCTGAAGACGAAAGAGACCAGAAGACGGAGCTTCATGACCTTTTCTTCGTCTTCGGCCGCTCCGGTCGGATTGTCGGCCGCTTCCGCCTTCTTCGGCCTGGCTCCGTAACCGGCCTTGACCACGGCCGAGGTTATGGCTTCCGGGCTGCTCTGGGCCTCGTCATAGACGGCATCCAGACTGTTTTTGAGGAGATTGACGGATACGGACTTCAGGCCGGGCAGGGCGCTCACGGCCTTCTCCACTCTGGCGGCGCAGGCGGCGCAGCTCATGCCGGTGACGAGGAAACTTTCTCTGGCCAAAACAAAAATCCTCCGTAAAGACAGATCTTTAGCTGAAGGCTAAAGGACCGCCGAAAAGCACCTGGCCAGTAATGTTGCTTGGTTATTATCGTCTTTTCCAGAGAACAAGTCAAAAAGTTCCGGTTTAGTCAAAGGGGACAATCTTGCGAAGAGGATCGAAGGCGAGAAGTTGGCGGAGAAGAAGCGGAGAAGAAGCGGAGAAGAAGTGAGATGGTCGAAAACGAAGGCGCAAACGTTCGAGCGAAAAACGAAGACGAAATAAGAGATATGACGGACTTTCGTCGGCCAAGGCGGTTTACGGGGCGGATTCGGAAGAAGATGTCGGGGAAAGAGGTTTTGGATTTCAGACGCGCCAGTAGAGGGCGATCTATTTGAAATCGGAGGGTCGAAGTTTTGGTTTATTTTTCAATTTGTTCCAAGGCTAGGGAGGCACTGACGCCCGGACAGAGAATCTGAGGCAAAACAGAGGCGGGATGGCCTGGACAGAGGATCTGACGCCAAGACAGAGGCGAGATGGCCTGGACAGAGGAGCTGACGCCAAGACAGAGGCCCTAACGCTTGAACAGAGGATCTGACGCCAGGACAGAGGCTTAACGCCAGGACAGAGGCGCTGACGACAGGACAGAGACTCTGACGCCAGGACAGAGGCGAGAGCTTGAACAGAAGCTCTGACAGCCTGAACAGAAGCTCTGACGCTTGGACATGGACGAGACGACCTGAAGAGAGAAAAAAGAGACGAGCTCGCCGTTTCGGAATGCTCTCTCGCCTCGCCGACGAAAAGCTTGCCTCCAAAGATTTTGGCGGCCTTGATTTTAGCGCGGTCGCGAAAGGCCAGGTCGCCGTCTTTGGGAGAAGGGCATCATCTTCTTCTTCGCGCGGTCGGCGGTTCCGCCGGCCGCGCGAAGGAAGTTGGAAAAGCTGCTGACGATCAATTGCTGACCAAATGACGATTACGGGGTTCCGATCCCGGCGGGCTATTTCCTTCGAAATAAGCCGAGCGAAAGAACCGTCGAATTTTTCTCGGCATCTTGGTCGTCTTTCTGATCGTCGTCATCGCGATTTCTCCGCTGGACGGACGCCTCTAGCCCGAAAGGACAGTCGGGAGCTTTCGAAACCAGGGGCGACCGATGCGGGCTGACGAGCGGGACTGACGAAAAAGTCAGGGACTGTCGAGTCCGGGCGTCTCCGTCTTGGCGAAAAGGGCGAAAGGGTCAAAAGTCGAAATCATCGTCGGGATCCATGGGCAGAGCTTTGCTGACGCTGGAGGCGCTTTTGCTCGTCTTGGTCTGGCTGTGATGGTTGGACGGCCGGCTTTCCGATCTGGTCCAAGAGGCGTCGTGTGACGCGTTCAAGTCTTCGGCGGCTTTGGCGCCGAAGACGATTTTGTTCATGTCTTCCACGGCGGAGGCGAGAACGGCGGCCTGCCCCGACAGCTGACTGGCGGCGCTGGCCGATTCTTCCGCCGAAGCCGCGTTGGCTTGAGTCACCTTGTCCATTTGGGTCATGGCTATGGATATTTGATTGATCCCCTGCGACTGCTCCTTGGAAGCTTCGGCCACCTCGGAAACAAGCGCTCCCACCTTTTGGGAAGCGTCGGAGACGGTGCTGAAATTCTCGGAGGTGACGTTGACCATCTCCGAACCTGACTGTATGTTGACGATGGTGGTTTCGATCAGGTCGGCCGTGTTTTTGGCGGCTTCGGCGCTGCGGATGGCTAGGTTTCTGACTTCGTCGGCCACGACGGCGAAGCCGGCTCCGGCTTCGCCGGCTCTGGCCGCCTCGACGGCGGCGTTCAAAGCCAGGAGGTTGGTCTGGAAGGCTATTTCGTCAATGGTCTTGATAATTTTGCTGATCTCGTTGCCGGAAGCGCCTATCTGCTCCATGGCCGTGATGACTTCGTTCATGTGCTGAGAAGCTCGACCGACCGAGACCTTGGCTTGATTCATGAGACTGTTGGTCTCCAAGGCGTTGTCGGCGTTTCGTTTGGTCATGGAGGACAATTCCTCCAGAGCCGCGCTCGTCTCCTCGAGGGAGGCGACGTTTTCCGTCGCTCCGTCGGCCAAGGCTTTGGAGGCTTCGGTCAATCTGTTCGCGGCCAGAGAGACTTCCGTCGAGCCCTCGGTCAATAGACCGATGACTCTAATCAGCGGCGCCGTGACGCTCTTGGTCAGGATGAAGGCCAGCATCAAGCTTAACATCAGGGCGACCGCGACCCCGACGATCATGGTTTTGACGACTTTGGCCAGAGCTTGCTGATTGCTGGAGGCCAACTTGTTGTTGTAGTCGGTGAAGGCCAAGTCAATTTCGCTGGCTTTGCCCGTAGCCATATGCCAATTATTTTCCGTTTGCGAGTTTTCGGTGACGAACCTGACGAGCGATTCTTTTATGGACTTGACAGAATTGCGGAACACTTCGACGGCTTCCAAACTCCGCAGGATCATGTCGCGATTGCTCTGGACCTTGAGGCTTGGAAGGGCGCTGTTGAGCTTCTTCATCAGCTCGTCGGCGGAAGAGATGGCCGATTCCAATTCTTCCGGATTCTGCAAGAAAAAGCCCTCATACGAATGATTGTACACTTCCCAGGCGTTTTCTCGGAAATCTTTGGCCTTGACCAAACTTTGGTAATACCGGATGATCTCTTCGCTGGGCGTGCCGAAATTGATGTCCTGATCGACGAATTTTTGCAAGGCTTCTTCATACATCTTGAGATTGGAGTTAATGTCTTCGAATCTAGACAAAACCTCGTTTTTGGCTTTGTTTATCTGTTCGCTAACGACCGGCTGATTAGCGACGGACGAATAAAAGTTTTTGTACAATTGCTTCAGTTCGTTAGTTCCGGTCTGGAGCTCGGGGTTTCGAGCGCTCAGCCCGTCGGCGAAGTAGCTTTCGAGAAGGGCGAAATGTTTTTCGATGTCGTCGTTGCATTGCTGAACTGATTGGAAATGGGAATAGTCGAAAGACGAGGTGTAGTTTTCCATGTGGATCCCCTGCATGGCCATGGATAGCTCCACTGCGGAAATCGAGTAGTTGCCCGTTATGACCCATTTAGTCAGAGCGTCGGTGTCGTCTCTGACTTTTTCCAAATTTATGACGACGAAGGCCGACATTATGAAGAAAATGCCGCATACCGTGATGAAGCCTATCATTACTTTGCTGCCCAGCTTCATTTTTTAAACTCCTTTGCTCTACGGAGGTTCTATATATATTCGTCATAATTTATTATTGGCTATGTTTATATATATCTTGCATTTAAAAATATATAGCACGAGTAAGTATCGTATAAGGCAACTATATCATATAAAAATTTTAAAATTGCCTATAAGGTTATAAAATCTTACTAAAAGACTTTCAACCAAACACAAAATTATTATGACAAAAGTAATATATTATTTCAAGGCATAATGAAAATGTCATTTAAAATTTTAAAATTTATAATACACCAATTTTATTGCATTTTAATCATTAAATATGGTATAACTATCTGATCCATAACTAACGCTTACAGAAAATCGCCAGTTTCAGCCTGGACGGTCAGGATCCTGGACGGTCAGGGGCCTGAATGGTCAGCGGCAAGGGCGCCTCAAGAGGCGCCTTTAGTTTTTTTTAGCTGCCTCGAGGACAGAGGAGCGCCCTCGAAGGCTGAGGCGCGATCGTTTATTGACAATATGTGATTCGTCCAAAGAGGCGGAGGAGGGGACTGGCTAAATTCGGCGGAACGGCATATTATTAAGTTCGGCAGCGAGAGGAGCTTTTCTTGAGTCTGCCGAGAAAGCGAGGCGTCAGAGTTTTTTGGCGGGTTCAAGAATCCGAGCTTGACCGCATGGAGGCGAGTTAAGGAGGAGCGGTTGAAGGGTTGCGGCGGGTTTTCGCCAAATATTGCCGCTCACAGAGCTTAGCTTTTTCAAGGCTAACGGATTTCTGGGGACATTGCGCGCTGTTGCCACATTAGAGTTTTTTGAAAATTTGACCTCTCCAGAGCGGTTTTCCCGGAGGCTGTCATAAGGGAGGATAATCGAGCGCTTTGCCCGGCGGAGTTCTTCTTTTGAGAGACTAAATTTTGCAAGTCTTTCGCTGGATAGATCTTGGCGACTGACTATCTTTTGCATGCCAAAACTGTTTTCTCTGTGACTGGAGAGAGATTTATGAGCATGAAATGAGGGTAATAAAAAAAGAAAAATGGTCAGGCCGACACGCAATTTTTTTTTCGTTCGGCGAAGGGCGGCCATAAAAAAAAGCTGTAGACATAATGAGTTAGGACATGAAACTGAGCCGAACGCAGAAGAAATCAAGGTTGCGAGAGTGGTTTACATTTTGTTTTTTTTGTGATAAATTTAAGTAATTGAGAATAGTCACGATCTGAGGCGTTGCCTATTCCAAATAGCACTTCGAAATGCCATGGAGCTCGCAGCCTGGTTTACTGACCCGACCAGCCATATCTTGTAGACTTGGCTGCAAGAAAAGCGACATTAAATTGTTGTGACTTTTATGTTTTTAGCGCTTTCCTCTTCTTAAAGTCAGTCAGTCATGCCGTAAATCTCTTTTTTAGCCGGCTTTTATTGCGATAATTGCAGTAAAAAAAAGCAAAATAAGAAGTAAAAAATAGAAATAAAATAGTTTATATTCTATTAAATAATATAATAATCATCGTATTTTCATTATGGTGTATGAAAGTTTTAAATTATGACTAAACCAGCCTCTTTATCTACAGATTTTAATTTTAAAGCTATGGTGTTATATGATAAATCGCTTCGTTTTTTACGATATCTAATAAGCATATTTTTTCCGCAATTAAATGTTACAGGCGTAAGAATTAAAGAAGGTGAAGATTATAATTCTTTTATTAATGATATATCTAAATTAATTGATAAAGGATTAAATAAAGATATAACAATACAAGATTCAGAACTGCTAATTTTGTATAGAAATAAACTTTCGGTTAGATTTGATGTTTTTGCAACTCTCTATTCTGGAGAAAAAGTAGTAATTGAAATGCAAGCCAATCATATGAAAGGCGACAACTTTTTAAATAATCATATTCATCTATTTAATAGGGC
>JAIRTO010000077.1 GCA_031254895.1 Deltaproteobacteria bacterium | reverse complement strand
CCGGCGGCGGTCGAGACTTGACAGGTCCGGCTATAATGCTTATTTTCATTGCGGCCAAGGCGGGGTCGTCATCCCTTCCCAAAAAGGAACGGCAAGCCTGGCCGCCCTTCCCGCCGATTCGCGTCGGCGGCAACTCGCGCGGCGGCGCGGTCGCTTCGTCGTCGGCGCACTATTCGAGGCCCGCGTCCATTTTATGAGTCTTTTTCAGAGCCAACGTCAGAAGGAAATCTTCGAGGCCGTCGTCCGGGACTACATCAGGACAGGCGAGCCGGTGGGCTCGAAAAATTTGGCCTCGCGCTTCGATTTGAGCCTTTCGCCCGCCAGCATCCGCAAAGTTCTGGCCGAACTGGAGTCTCTGGGCCTGCTCAGCCAGGCCCACGCCTCGGCCGGACGGGCTCCGACCGAGCAAGGCTTCAAGGCTTACGTGGATCATATTGTGAAGGCCGATTCGCTGTCTCCCGGGGCCAGAGAAGCCATTGACGGCGCCCTGGCCGCTCAGGAAGCCGGAGAGGCGCCGTTGTTCGGCCTTCTGACCAGACTTCTGACCGAGATCACCAGTCAGGTCGGGCTGGTCATGGCGCCCAGCCGCGACAAGCTGTGGCTGAAGCGGGTCTATTTCGTTCGTCTAGGCCATATGCAGGTTCTGGCCGTGCTGATCACCGAAAACGGGGTCATCCAAAACAGGCTTTTGCGGCCGACGGAAGATTACAGCCAGGATGAACTGAACGAAGTGAACGTCTATTTGGAGGACTTGGAGCCTCCTTACGCCTTGGACGAAATCAAAACCAGACTCATCGAAGCCATGGGCCGGGAAAAAAGCCAGTTCGAAGAAATCTTTCAAAGGGTGTTAAATCTGGCCGCCGAGGCTCAGCAGGCCATGACCGGAGAAAACGAGCCGGAAAGCGACATCTATGTGGACGACGAAGGCCGGGGCCGTCTCATGGACCACCCCGACTTCAAAGACGTCCAAGCCA
The DNA here is from genome assembly GCA_031254895.1 of Deltaproteobacteria bacterium. Lineage (GTDB taxonomy): Bacteria > Desulfobacterota > Desulfarculia > Adiutricales > Adiutricaceae > JAIRNQ01. The sequence goes on along the minus strand of JAIRTO010000077.1, from coordinate 3,639 downwards.
TGCGGGCGTTGTTTCGGGCCTTCGAGAACAAGCGCCGCCTCATAGAGCTCCTAAACGAGGTGACCGGCGGCGGGCGGGTTCGAGTGGTTCTCGGCCCTTCCGGCCAGGGCGCCGACGGGTTGGCCTTGGTCGCCTCCCCCTACTCGGGGGGGCTCCACGGCTCGGGGGCTTTGGGCGTCATCGGCCCCAGACGCCTCAACTATTCCGAGATAGTCCCCGTGGTGGACTACGCCGCCAGGGTCGTCAGCAGTCTGCTTTCCAGACAATGACCTTTTTGGACATTTTTGCGCCAGAACTATTTGCGCCTGCATATTTGGAGTTTTTTTCATCATGTCGCGAAGCGATTACGACAAGGCTTTCGGAGGGATCAAGAAAATCATGCCTATCAGCAAAGAACGCGGCGAACCGGAAAACGGCGTCGATGGCGGCGATTTGAAGCCGACGCAGGCCCCCGACTTGGCCGACGGCTGGGAGGCCGACGAGACGGTCGGAGCCGAGTCGGCGCCGGAAGACGGCCTGCCGGCCGAGGAGCCGATGGAGACGCCCCCGGTCGACTGGGAGGCGGAGGCCAAGCGGTTCGAAGATCTTTACCTCCGGGCCTTGGCCGAGCAGGAAAACGCCAGACGCCGCTTCCAGAAGGAAAAGGAAGAAACGGATCGGTACGCTTCGGAAAGCGTCATCCGGGACATCATCCCGCTTTTGGACAACCTCAATTTGGCCCTGTCCTACGCCCAACTGGACGACCCGGCCGTCAAAAACCTGGCCGAAGGCGTCAACATGACCATCAAAGGCTGCTTGGACAGGCTCGGCGAAAGAGGTTTGAAGGAAGTGGCGGTGGCCCGGGGAGACCCCTTCGATCCTAACGTTCATGAAGCCATCGGCCAGGAGCCCGATCCGGAGCTGCCGGACAAGTCCGTCTGCCGCCTGATCGGCAAGGGCTATTTTCTGCGCCAGAGACTTCTGAGGCCGGCCAAAGTCGTGGTGGTCAAAAACGAGCCACCGCTCCAATAGGCCGTCGCAAGATTTGGCGATAGATTAACGGACGTTTTTTTTCCGTCTCGATTCGAGACCGGAAGATTTTTTAGGCTAACGCGGTTCAGACGATATTTGCGGCGGTTTTTTTGTCCAAGTCGCGACGACGAAACATCCGATATATGCCAGTTCGTTGAACGGCAATTAAAATATTCGTTAAGGCAATTTTAACCAATTAAATTTTTGATTCCTTAAGGAGGATCTTATTAATGTCAAAAGTGATCGGCATTGATTTAGGCACCACAAATTCTTGCGTGGCGGTTATGGAAGGCAACGAGCCCAAAGTCATCACCAACACCGAGGGCAACAGAACCACGCCTTCGGTGGTGGCCTTCACCGATTCAGGGGAGCGCCCGGTCGGCCAGGTGGCCAAACGCCAAGCCATAACCAACCCGGAAGCGACTATTTACGCCGTGAAGAGGCTTATCGGCCGGAAGTTCAATTCCGTTGAAGTCAAAAGGGACTTGGAAGTCGTTCCCTACAAGATAGTTCCCTCCGACAACGACGACGCGGCCGTCGAGGTCAGAGGCAAGGTCTACAGCCCCGCCGAGATTTCGGCCATGGTTTTGACCAAAATGAAGCAGACGGCGGAAAACTATTTGGGCGAGACCGTGACCGACGCCGTCATAACCGTCCCGGCTTACTTCAACGACAGCCAGAGACAGGCGACCAAGGACGCCGGCCGAATTTCCGGCCTGAACGTTCTTCGCATCATCAACGAGCCGACGGCGGCGGCCTTGGCCTACGGCTTGGACAAGAAGACCGACCAGAAAATAGCCGTCTTCGACCTGGGCGGCGGAACGTTCGACATATCCATTTTGGAGATAGGCGACGGCATCTTCGAAGTCAAAAGCACCAACGGCGACACCTTTCTGGGCGGCGAAGATTTCGACAAGCGGGTCATCGACTGGATGGCCGCCGAATTCAAGAAAGAGTCGGGCATTGATCTTCTGAACGACAAAATGGCCCTCCAGCGTCTGAAAGAAGCGGCCGAACGGGCCAAGATGGAGCTCTCCACCTCCATGGAGACGGACATCAACCTGCCCTTCATCACCGCCGACGCCTCCGGCCCCAAACATATGAACCTCAAGCTGACCCGGTCCAAACTGGAAAGCCTGGTCGACGATCTGGTTCAAAGAGTCGTCGGTCCCTGCCACACCGCTTTGAAGGACGCGGGTTTGAAGGCCTCCGACATCAACGAAGTCATCCTGGTCGGCGGCATGACCCGCATGCCTAGGGTCATGGACGAGGTCAAGAAGATTTTCGGCCAAGATCCCCACCGGGGCGTCAATCCCGACGAGGTCGTGGCCGTCGGCGCCGCGATTCAGGGCGGCGTTTTGAAAGGCGACGTCAAGGACGTCCTCCTTTTGGACGTGACTCCGCTTTCGCTGGGCATCGAGACTCAGGGCGAAGTGTTCTCCCGCCTCATCGAGAAGAACACCACCATCCCCACCAAACGCAGCCAGATCTATTCGACCGCCACCGACAATCAGCCCGCCGTCTCCATTCACGTCCTGCAGGGCGAGCGCGAGATGGTCAGCGGAAACAAGACCCTTGGCCGCTTCGAATTGGTCGGCATTCCCCCGGCCCCCAGAGGCGTGCCCCAAATTGAAGTCACCTTCGACATCGACGCCAACGGCATCGTTCACGTCTCCGCCAAGGATCTGGGCACCGGCAAAGAGCAGTCCATCGTCATAACCGCTTCCTCCGGCTTAAGCGAGGAAGAGATCCAAAAGCTCATCAAAGACGCCGAACTGCACGCCGAAGAGGACAAGGCTCGCAAACAGCTGGTGGAACTGAAAAATCAGGCCGATTCCCTGATCTACAGCACGGAGAAGCACCTCGAAGAGATGGGCGACAAAATCGATTCGGCCACCCGCAGCGAAGTCGAGTCGGCCGTGGCCGATCTGAAGGGCGTGCTGGATAACGGCGACAAGGCCGCTATTGAGGCCAAGACCAAAGCTCTGACCCAGGTCAGCCACAAGTTGGCCGAAAAGATGTACTCTCAGGCCAGCTCGCAAGGGCAGACCGACGGCGCGGGAGCCCAGCCGGAAGGCGGCGCGGCCGGCGGACCAAACGACGAGAACGTCGTCGACGCCGAATTTGAAGAAGTGAAATAACCAGCCGGCTTACACAAAAACAAACGACTAAGCGAACAAAAAGCCGCTCTCCCGTCGCTGGGAAGAGCGGCTTTTTTTGATTTGCGGCGCGTTTTAGAGGCGTGTGGCGAGTATTTCCACTTTGGCTATTTTGGCTCCCCCCAGACCAATTTTTTTAGAGAGAGGGCTGCGCGCGGGGCTAGCGGCGATTCCTTTCCGGCCGACCAACGAGGATCTGGCGGAGACCATTTGGCCGCCTTTTAAAAAATAAGAAAGTCCGACTTTCAAAGTTAGGCAGGGGAAATAGGTAAAAACGTAATGATATCATGATGATAACGAAAAAAGGCGTATTATACACATTTCAACGCCTTCTATCGCAATCGGTTTGGGCGAAACAGGCGGCGATTGTAAATTCGCAAAAGTTCTGGCAAATTCGCAAAAAGATCTGGTTTGAAATCTGCCTCCCTCTGGCCGGCTCTCTCACGCCTTTAAAAAATAGCCAAGTCCG
>JAIRTO010000003.1 GCA_031254895.1 Deltaproteobacteria bacterium | reverse complement strand
CAAAAACGAACGAAAAAAAGTCGCCTTAAAAACATAAATGACGCGTCGCCATAAAACCATAAATAAAGTCGGCGACGTCGGCGGCCGCGTCGAGGCCCTTTTTTGCCGCTTCTCAGCCGTAGCTGTACAAGAGCCCCTGGCAGACCTTCAGCCAGCCTTCCAGAGTCACGAAAAGCATGAGCTTGAACGGCAGAGATATGGTCATGGGCGAGACCATCATCATGCCCATGGCCAGCAAGATGTTGGAGACGATCAGATCTATGGCGATGAACGGCAGGTACAGAATGAACCCCACTTTGAAGGCTTCGGTCAGCTCGGTGATCACGAAGGACGGCACGAGGATGAGAGGGTTCTTCTCGTTGACGCTCTCCCGCAGTTCCTGAGGCCAGATTCTTCGGGCCGCGTCCATGAAGCTCTGGAGGACGTAGCCTTCGGTGTTGCGCTCCAGAAAGTTCCGCAGAGGCGGAGCGACGACTTCGGCGGCGGCGATGAGGTCGCTGGGCTGGGGACTCTGGCTGAGCTCCACGTCTTTGGAGAGGTTCATCATCTGATGACCGACCGGGGCCATGATGAAGATGGACAGGATGATGGCCAGGCCGTTCATCACCATGGCCGGCGGAACCTGCTGGACGCCCAGAGCGTTGCGAACCAGCGTGGTCACCACGACGATCTTCACGTAGGAAGTGACCATCATCAGAAAAAAGGGCAGAAGGCCCATGACGACCATCAGCCCGATGAGATATGTCGGACTTAGACTAGGCAAGAGGAGCCCCTTGAGCGCCCGGCGGGAAGGCGCCGACCGGCTCGTTGGGGCCGCCGGAGTCGCCGGGGCCGTCGGCCTGATCGGTTCGGCTCGCCGGCTTCGGCGAGCCGGCCAAAAGAGAGAGGCCTCGGTCGATTTTGGTCAGCTCGACGCCGAGACGCCCTTCCAGATCCACCAGGCGGCCGGCGGCCAGTTTCTGGCCGTGGCAGGTGACCGTCACCTCGTTTTCCGGGTCGGGCAGGGGGAACGTCGAGCCCGGGGCCAGGGCGCGGAGTTCCCGGATGGTCAGGTTCAGGCGGCCGACCTCGAAGCGCAAGGGAACCTCGAGAGTCTCGATCGAATCGGACGCGTCGGGAACGAACCGGGCCTCGCCGGGGCTTCCGTCGGGGCTGTCTTGATCTGGCGGCACTTGGGTCTCCTTGGTCAGAGAAGTGATGAGTCGGGCCGTCCGGCCTTCCGCTTCGAGGACGGCCCGCAACTGCCCGCCGTACTCCAGATGGAAGCGGTCGGGCCGAATGGGCGGATCGGAGAAAAGCACGTCCCCCGGGGCCAGAGAGGCGAGTTCGGCGATGGAGAGATGAACGCCTCCGCAGGCGACGGTCATGGGCAAAGTCAGAGCTTCGGGGTCGAAGGGAGCGTTTTTCGGCCGCCGGGAGAGCCGCTCGAACAGGGCTCGCCAATTGTCGGCCTGACCGGGAGCCAGATGGATCCCCGTCACGAGGCTGCCGTTCGCTCCCTTCACCGAGAGGCTGAACTTCAGAAGTCCCCCCGTCGGCTTGTCGTCGGCCGAAAGGGTCTTGAAAAAGACCTCTTCGCCGAGAAAGGCGGAGAGATCGTCCAAAACGGGCTGAACGACCAGATCCAGAAAAGCCAGCTTCAATTCGTCGGGGAGACGACGAGCGTCCAGGCCGCGAGCCTGGGGCAAAAGAGAGACGAGCTCCGAACCGTCGAGGGAGGCGAAGGAAAGCCGCCGTCCCCAGACCAGGCCCAGAGAAAACCGGGCAGCCGAATCAGCCCCGTCGCCGGGCCCTCTCTCGTCCGAGACCGATACGTCAGAGACCGGCTCGTCCGAGGCTGACTTTTCCGAGGCCGGATCGCCCGGCTCGGCCGACCAGGAGTCGAAGACTGCCCGAGGCTCGAGCTCTTCGGCCAGAGGCTCGAAGATGATCGCGAGCCGGCCGGCCGGCGAGGCGTATTCCCTGGCGGAGAAGACGCCGGCTAGAGCGTCTCTGGTCAAGGCTTCCAGTCTGGAGCGTTTGGGGACTATGGCGGGCGGTTCGGGCAAGGATCACTCCGTCGTTTCGTCGGCGGGCTCGAGGCCCAAGCCCCGGGAACGGCGGTTTTGGTCGTCGTCTTCCCTGGCGGTGTCGGTGACGGTCACCCTGAAGGCGTCTCCTTGGCTTTTTTCCAAGGACTCCTTAAGGGAGACATGATGGGCGACCAGGCTCTGCAGGGTGTTCGGGTCGCCGGAACGCAGATCCACCAGCAGAAAACCGTCCGCTCCTCTGGTCAGATGGATTTCGAGGTCGTCGAAGACGTTCGGATCCACGATCAGACGAACCTGTTCTTCGGCCGCCGAAGGTTCGGAGACCAGTATGCGGGCCACCAGCTCCTCCATCTTCGCGCCGGCCTCCGAGAGCGATTCCGGGGCCGTCGCCGCTCCGGCGCTCGCCGCCGCAGCCTCCTGGCCCAAAAGATGCTGGCCGGCTTGACCGAAAAGAGAACTCAAATCGTCGGCCGGCTCTTCGCCGGGCCGCGAGGAAGCCGAGCCGCTCCTCTTTTCCTCCTCGCGGCGGGAAGCTTCGTCCGAACCGCCGGACAGGAGATGATCGAATTCGGCTTTTTCCTTGGAGATGTCTCTCCGATCGGCGCCCGCTCCGGCGTCGATTTTTCCGGAGGAGCGAGTCGTGGCGGCGGCGGGCGCAGGTCGCGTTGGATTCAGTTCTGGGGGCACAAGAAAACCCTTTCAGGCCGGAAAAGACGTTGACTGACGCTTTCGGCGAAAACCGGCGCCGAAAGCCGGTCGCCGAAAAACGGTCGCCAAGCCGCCAAAAAAGATGGACGTCGGTCTTCGGCGCCGTCGGCAAAAAAGCCGTCGGCAAAAAAGCCAGAGCGAAAGAGACCTTCGGCTACAGAGCCCTTGGCGCGGACGAGACGGCTTCAGCCGGTCTTCTGGGCCAAAGACTTCAGAGTGTCGGTGACGCTCTTGGTGACGTTGGAGATGGCCTCGATCATGGCGTTGTATTGTCCCATCTCGAAA
>JAIRTO010000349.1 GCA_031254895.1 Deltaproteobacteria bacterium | reverse complement strand
CAATATAGACAACACTATATATCTAAAATACCTGCATAAACATATTCTGACCTAACTACCCCGCTTGTAATCTAAAGCCCAAGTCCGAAAACGGCTCTGGACTTTATTGGCCAAGTGATCTAAACTAAATAAACTTCCATAAAAGGAAGTGCCTGTCGTGAATTTGACTATGATGGTCAGTCTGTCCAGCCGGCTGGCCGTCCGACGCGAGCCGCTCGCGTAATTGTCCGCGTCTTTCCTTTTTGTCTGGGAAAATGACGTTTATGAGCCTACTTTACTCAAGAAATCAAAGGCCCGGACCTCTAAACCAGGCGGGACCACCCAGGGAGACTTCCAAATGAGCAGCGCCACTTCAGCAAGAAGCCAGCCTGAACCGAACAAAGGCAGAGCGGCAGGACAAGAAGGCAAATTTTTGACTTTCTCCCTGGCTAACGAGGAATACGGCATCGGCATCCTTAAAGTCAGAGAGATCATAGGCATGATGCCTATCCGTTCAGTTCCTCAGACTCCAGGATTCGTCAAAGGCGTGATTAATCTTAGAGGCAAAGTCATCCCGGTCGTCGATCTGAGACTCAAATTCGGCATGAGCGAGGCCGAATACACGGAACGCACCAGCATCATCGTCGTCGACGTGGCGGTCGACCCCGAAAAATTCATTCACATCGGCATCGTCGTCGACTATGTTTCCGAAGTGGTCAACATCAAGGCCGACGAAATCGAAGCCGCTCCAGCCTTCGGTTCGAGACTCAACACCGAATATATTTTAGGCATGGCCAAAATAGGCAAAGGGGTCAAGATCCTGCTGGACATAGATCGCATCTTGGCCGGCGACGAACTTTCCGGTCTCGGCATTTTTTGATCGCCAAAAATAAACGAAGAATTGAGAATCTGGACAAGACGAACCAAACTGTTCGAGAAGCGCCGGACGAACGCTTGCGCTCGAACCGTTCATTCTTCGCCGACTGTCCCCACGCTTCGCTGATTATCTCTGTTCTCCGTCCGCTGTTGTTGTTTCGCCGCCAGGCCATGCGCTCTTCATTGACGCCTCGGCCTGGTCGGCGGCCGGAATCTGACTGATTACGCTTAAATGAGCAAATTTTTTTCCGAAACCGAGCCTTCCTCTTGGTCTTTGACTCTTGGTCTTTGACCCTTCCCCTATGATCGTTCCCCTATGACGACGGCTCAATGAAGCCTATTTTTGGCTCCGTCGTTTCTTTTGCCGCGTTTTTCGAGCTTATTGTCAAAACCTCTTTTTCCCGGTCTCTCGCCTTTCGCCTTTCGTTCCATCAAGCCTAGCTCCTTTTCTCGTCTCCCTACAGATTTTTCCATCCCCCATTTCTTTATTTGTTCATTCGTCGTCATGCCCCGTCGTTCAACCTGAAAGCGCCGGCGTCTAATCCGCTGAGAGAATGGCCAACCCTTCAACGTCGTCCTTTGGCTTAAAAAGACCGGGCCAAAAAAAAAAGCGTCTGAGGACGCGGCGGCTGAGATTGAGAGATTGGAGATTGTTGCGGAGAAAGGGACGAAAAAAAAACTGACCAGACCATGAAGGGCCAGATTGAAAGGCGCTGAAACATCGGTTTCGTCCTTTGGCGCGACCGGCGACAGTCTTGCCGGCCTGGCCAAGGCTCCGGAGGCTCCCGCCGACGTCAGCCAAAATTGGCTGAGGACGCGATTCGCAATAAACTGTCCTTTGCGGGCGGGAGCGGTTTGGCGACCCGGCTTTAAACTGGTCGAATTCGACCAGTTTTTTGGCGGCCGCGTTTTCCGCATGGAGCTGCCGCATGGAGCGACCAAAAGACTTTTCGGCTATCCGTTCAACAGCGACAGCAGGCGACCGTGAATGAACCGATTGCCCGCCAGCATCGTCTCGCTTTTTTCCAATATGTAAGGCGCGCCGTTCAGTTCGGAAAAAAGTCCGCCCGCTTCGGAAATAAGGAGGCAGCCGGCGGCCACATCCCAGGGCTTTATGCCGTATTCCCAATAGCCGTCGGCCCGGCCGCAGGCCACATAAGCCAAGTCCAGAGAAGCCGCTCCGGCTCTCCGAACGGCCCTGACCTTGGGAAGGATTCTGGACATGGAAGACAAAATCTGTTCCGGACGATTGGCGATGTCATAGGGAAAACCGGTATTGATGAGCGCCTCGGCGGGATCGCACGTCTCCGTGGTCTTCATCCGTTCTTCTATTTCGCCGCGTCCTCGAATTTCCTGGCTGTGATGAGCGCCGCCGCCCTCATAAGCCCAAAAAGACTCTCGGAGCACCGGCGCTTCGACGACGCCGGCCAGAGGCCGGGGCGGTCTGCCGGGAACGATCAGACAACAGGCTATGGAGACGGCGAAAAACGGATGGCTTCTGGTGAAATTGGTCGTCCCGTCAAGAGGATCTATGTACCAGCGATAAGCCGACTGCTGACCCGACATGCCGCCTTCTTCAGCGAGGATGGAATGCCCGGGAAAAGAACGGGAGATAATTTTCCGGACGATGTTCTCGGAGCCGACGTCGTACTGAGTGACAAGATCAATGGCCCCTTTGAATCTGACTTCCAAAGTTCGACCATAGCCTTCCAAGAGGTAACTTGAACCTGCGGCAGCCGCTTCGAGAGCTACGCTGAGAAGATTTTCCGGCCGTTCCATGGTGCTCCTCCCCCTTGGAACCGCCTGAACGACAGTCCCAAACGCAATGAAAAAAGCGTCAGACCAATATAACCGCCTTGTCAATGAAAACGCAAAGCGTTTCAAATGAACCTGTGAGATATATGACCAATTATAGCAACAATATCAATCACTAGATACAATATTTGTTAAACTTAATAAAATAAATGGAGCATAAACTATTTATTTTTTTGACTTAAGCATGTTAATCAGGAAAGAAAATAGAAAAAATGTTTAATTTAATATATTACGCGGTGTTAGTTTTTCGGCCTTTGTTTTCCAGACGAAAGTCCAAATCCCTTAAGAACTCAATATGAAAGACTTTTTGCCAAAACCCAAAAAAAGCGGACAGACGACAAAGGCTACAAAGTCGTCCCAATTTTGAGCGAGACATAGAAAAAATATCAAATTTACTGGTTAGATCCTATCATTTTTTCGATTTTCAGCCAAGCTTTATTTTAATTTTTTATGATAAAACGTGGTCAAATAGAGTCAGCTCCAACGCCAGTGAAATCTATCAAAATATAACTACCTATTTTTTATAAAAAAAATAGTCTATTTTGCGCCCATGGCTATCATTTGACAAAAAAAACGAATCAGCCAAAAACAGATTTTTGGCTGAAACAGTCTTGACTCTTTTTGCCGCCGAAGAAAGCGAACAAACCTGGCCCTACGCCGTCAGCGAGAAACAAAACTCTCTCGCTAAGCGTCGCCGTCTCAAGAGCTTTTTCAATGGTTCGAGTTCCCGCCGTCTGCGCCGATTTTGCCCTGCCTGGCCAAAATATGCTATTATGCTGTCGTTCCAAGAGGCTTGAGTCTCTGACTCCCCTTCTCATTTCTATAAATTGACCGCCTGCGTCCAGACCGAGTCTTGAGATTCCGCCGCCTTTTTCGCCTTTTTTTTGTTGGTTTTCATCGCCAAGCTGTTTTTGTAGGCTTTAAACTTGCGAAATGCGCATAATCAGACGCCGCTAGAATAAATAACCTTTTTCATGTCAAAATATCCTGTATCTAAAATAGCATATGTTGTTATTCCATATTAAATATAATATATAAGACTTATAAATATACAATCACCGCTTATAACATCTTTAAAATAAATTTTCATAATATTTGTCGACCAAATTTCCTGTCATGATGACGCTTAAGATGGTAATTTGCCGCTCCAAAAACATTCTAACTTTGGATAAATAGCCGTCTATCGCGCCTCTTCAAATAATATAATCCATATTTATTTGTTTATGGGTTTTCAATTTTTGCGACAGTCATTTATGCTCTTGAATTATAATTTATATTAAACAAGCAAAAACTGAATAACGCAATTTGTGACATGACAAAGATTGTCTTAGACATATA
>JAIRTO010000344.1 GCA_031254895.1 Deltaproteobacteria bacterium | reverse complement strand
CACCTTCTGAAGGGCTGCCATCCCTACGAAATGGACAGCGTCGTTCTGGACAAGAGCCTTCATGATCTGGACATGCGCTTCTTCAGATTGGAGACCGACTATGGCCAAGAAGACGATCGGAACTTGCTGACTCGGCTGGAGGCCTTGCGTTCCTCCATTTCGTGAGCGCCCCGGCATCATGGGCGGGACAGCCAGGCTTTTTTTGGCGATTAAAGGCCAAATGATTTGAAATTGGTTTTCGGCCAAGAATAATTGGCGAAAGTTTCCGGAAGGAGAGGATGTTTTATGGATTTGCGGGTCGGACTTGATTTGGGAAGCGCCGCCATCAAGGCGGCGTTCGTCGAAGCTGGAGAGATGATCTGGCGCGATCAGACGGCGACCGCTCCGGAGCAAGCCCGCCTGGCCGAGGCTCTAATCAGAAAGGGCTTCGACGAATTGGGCTTGCCTAAAACTCAGAGCTACGGCCTGGCTTCCACCGGCTACGGCCGGAGGCTTTATGACGCGGCCGACGCGAAGCTGGACGAGATCGGCGCCAACGCCAGGGGCTTGTTCAAGCTCAGTCAAGGGCAAGTCAGAACCGCCGTCAACATCGGCGGCCAGGATCTGAAGACTTTGAAAATATCCGAGACGGGAAAGGTTTCGGACTTTCGGATGAACGACAAATGCGCCGCCGGCACCGGCCGTTTCTTCGAACTGGCGGCGAGGCTGCTGGACGTTCCTTTGGACAAGTTCCACTCTCTGGCCCAAGAATCTGGCCCTACGATCGAATTGAACAGCACATGCGTGGTTTTCGCGGAGACCGAGATTGTGTCTCTTATGTCCAGAGGCGTCCAGACCAGCGCGATCATCAAAGCGTTGCACCGTTCCGTGGCCCGCCGGGCGGCTAGCCTTTTGGGCGGCGTCGACGACGACTGCGTCTGGCTCGACGGCGGGCCGGCCATGAACAGGGGCTTGGTTGAAGCTCTCGAAGACGAGCTCCTGACGGAGGTCAAGGTGGCGGCGGAACCGCAATACACCGTCGCCTACGGCGCCGCGCTTTCTTTGGACTAAGATTTTTGAGCCTCTAGTCGAAGGGAGATGGAATCATGTTCCCGTTCGGCCAAGCATAGGACGAAGTCTTTGACGCTTTTTTTTTGGCGTTTCTGAGCCTTGCGAAAGTTCAGGGGCATTTTCGGCGGCCGATTTTTCTACAGGTCTTTCGGGACTATTTCGTCTTCGACGAGGGGACTGAGCGGGGCGTTGAAGCTCAACGTTCGGGGAGAGGCGACGTTGTCGAATTTGATGGTGTAGGCCGCTTTCTCCGAGTTGACGTCGATTATCGCGCCGGCGCCGAAAAAGGCGTGAAAAACTTTTTGCCCGAGCTGAAAAGACGCCTCGACGGACGACTGCCGCGACGGGGTTGCGGCCGCGCGGGAGAAAGGCTCCAGATGACCGGTCAGTTTGACGTTGTTTGCGCCGGCTTCGCCGACGAAGCGCGAGGTGCGCTTGTAGTCGCCGTGTATGTCTTTGCCGGCGGAGTCGGTCATAAACAGCCTGTTTTTGGCTCTGGTCATGGCCACGTAGCAAAGCCGACGCTCTTCGGCCAGATCGTCCGAGGTCAAGGCCTTTCGGCTGGGCAGCGCCCCCTCGCTGAGGCCGCTTAAAAATACCACTTCGAATTCCAGCCCCTTGGAGCTGTGAATGCTCATGAGCTTTACGGAGTCGGTCCGGTCGTTGCGGTCAATATTGGCGAAGAGGGCGGCTCTGTCCAGGAAATCCTGCAGCGTCGCTTCTTCGTCTTCGGCGAAAGTCAATAAGGAGCGCTTGAACTCGGAGGCGTTGTCCAATCTGTTCTGGTCGCCCTGATGCCGCAAATAAGCCTCGTATCCTGACATGTCCATGAGCCGCTGGAAAAGATCCCCTAAAGAGAGGTTTTCCGTCAGTCCTCTGACGTATTCTATGGTTCTCACATAATCGGACGCCCCGGTGGCGAAGAAAATATGACGGCTGTGGCATTGTTTTAGAGCCTGATACAAGGTCAGCCTTTCGGCGTCCGCAAAGTCAGACAAAAATTGCAGACGCTTTTTGCCTATTTTTCGGCGAGGCAGGCGGATTGTGCGCAGAAAAGAGGGGTCGTCGGCGGAGGAGAGCATGCGCAGCCAAGCCAGCATGTCTTTTATTTCCGCTCTTTTGTAAAACTCCACTCCGCTGAAGAGCTGGTAAGGCAACTTCTTCTCGATAAGGCTTTCCTCAATGTCCCGACTTAAGTGGTGGGCCCGGTAGATGACGCCAATCTCCTTTAATTTTTGACCCTCCGCCAGCAGTTCCGTTATTTTGTCGCCGATCCATTTGGCTTCCTCCTTGTCGGTTTTGCCTCTGAAAAATAGAGGCAAAGGGCCAGACGAGCAGGCCGACGTCTGTTTGTAGGGCAGACGGTCGGGATTTTTGCTGATGACGGCGTCCGCCGCTTTGATTATTTCCGGAGTGGAGCGGTAGTTGAGGGGCAGTTCCAGACTCGTCCCCTGGTGAACCTCGGTGAAGTTGTTGAACAAGGAAGTGTGCGAGCCGCGCCAAGAATAAATGGTCTGATCGGGATCGCCGACGATGAAGAGGTTTTTGTGCAGTCCGGCCAAGGAGACGGCCAGTTTGTATTGGCGGGCGCTGACGTCTTGGAATTCGTCGATCATGACGTATTGCATGCGCATTTGCCACTTTGCTCTGATGTCCTGGTAGTTGTCCAGAATATAGCTGGCGAAATTGATTAAATCGTTAAAATCCACTCCGAAGTTCTTCTTTTGCTCATAGAGATATCTCAGAAATATTCCGTCTTCCCTCGAGGGCGTTTTTTGAAATTGCTCCCTCAATTCTTCATTGTTCAAAAGAAAAATGGATTGCATGTAATTGTCCGGACCCAATTTTCTGGCTTCCAGAACCTCGTCCACGGCTCTTTTGATGGTGTAGTCGGCCATGGATATTTTCATGTCTTCGAAAATCTTGTGAAGCAGCGTTTTCTGATCTTCCACGTCGATGATGCAGAAATTTTTCGGATAACCCAAGACGTGGATGTCTTCCTTCAAAAGCTGGAGACAAAAGGAGTGTATGGTCGATATGTAGCCGACGTCGACGTCGCCGACGAGTTCCCTGATTCGTCTTTTCATCTGGTCGGCGGCTCGGTTGGTGAAGGTGGCGCAGAGGATGTTGGCGGGGTTTATGCCTAAAACGGAGACGAGATAGCAAAAGCGAGTGGTCAAGGTTCTGGTCTTGCCCGTTCCGGGACCGGCGGCCAGTCTGACCGCTCCTTCCGTTGTGGTTACGGCCGTGATTTGGTGTTCGTTCAGTCCGTCAAAAAGAGTCATTATTCGCCCCAAATACGGAAAAAACGGACGCCGTTCGTTTTTTTTCGCTCCCTTTAAGGAGGAATTGTTCAACAAGATCGGCTTAGCCGTTTCGGGAAGGCAAAAATCGTCCTCTCGTCGGAACAATTCGGCGAAAGGGCGATTTGGCGCTTGGCCTGTTCAGCAAAGGCCCCAGCCGGATGAAGCCCTGGTATTCGACAGTCCAAAGGATCTCGTTCACTCAAAGGAGCTTGCTCTCTCTGGGGCTCATTCGCTCAAAGGAGATTTGCTCTCTCCATGGGGCTCGCTCGTTCAAAGGAAATTGCTTTCTCCCTGGGAGGCTCCTTCAAAGGAGCTTGCTCTCTCCATGGGGCTCGCTCGTTCAAAGGAGATTGCTCTCTCCCTGGGGCTCGTTCGTTCAAAAGAGATTTGTTCTCTCCATGGGCTCGCTCAAGCGGAGCGCTCAATCTGGCGAATCGCTCAATCCAATGAAGAATTGTCTTGCGAATATTCCAAACCGCCGCGAAGGCAGCGGTAGGCTCTTTCCAATTGCCCTCCCAGATACATGGCGTGGCTGAGATCCGAGACGCTTTTGGATTTGGTCAACAGCCGACCCAGTTCGGATGGGGTTTGGCCAGAAAAATGTTCCAAAAGCTCTCCTTCCGGAGAATGGTGGTGGACGACGATGCTTTGGCTCTCGCGATCCACGGTTATTCTGAAAAAGCCGAAGGGATCGGGAACCAGTTTATAAGGACGCTGCAGGCGCTCCTCCAGGAGCGGCGAGATTTGCGGCAGGTCGGCCGGATCCAGCGACAAGGACAGAGAGTTGACGATGAGCTTCCCGGGCGTGAGGTCGTCTTCTTCCGTTCTTTCCGGGCTTTCGTTGGCCAACCGACAGACCGTCTCCAAAAGGCCGAAAAGCCCCGCGCAATTGACCGGCCAGGCCCGTCCGCCGTTGTGAGAGCGAAAAACGACCGAAAGGTGGACCTGACCGTCGATTTTGCGAAAAAAAACCGAGACCAGGCAGGGCGCGTCATGGCCGGTCTGGTCTCTTTGATTGTCCCATAACGCGATGTAGGCGTGACGGCCGTCGCTGGCCTTGGCCAGGTCATTGGCCGCCCAGGCCAGGTGATCCCCGCCGAAGTGCTTCCTCATCCTGTGCCCGTAGGTGTAGGACAAGCCCTGCTCCAGATCCGGAGACAAAAGCTGTCGGCGGTAGTCCTGCAGCTGCCGAGGCGAAACGTTCAACAGCTTGATTTCGTCGTCGGACAAGTCTCCGGGAGCGTCCACAACCGTTTTGACGTTGAAGAGCTCCAGACGCTCTTTGCCGTTGCGGAAACGGACTTTTCGCCCGAAACGGGCGAGAGTCGCCAAAAGCTCCTTCCAGGCCAGAGCTATGGTCGGGCCGCCCAGAGCGTGAGAGAAACGATCCGAAGGGAAGGTGGTCACCTGAGGCTGGGGCAACTCCACCAGCTCGGGACGACGCATCGGGGGTTTTTTAGGCGCGCGATGGCGGCAAACTTCCTCCAGCCGGGTAAGCGTTTCCTCAGTTACGGGTCCGGAGAGATCTATGATTTCTGGCCTGGTCAGCAGCATTTCGGGCAAAAGCAAAGAGTCGGAAACGTAGGCCGAGTCAGTCCCTTCGATGAGCATTTTCTCCAAATCTTCCGCATGACCGTCGGCGAACACGTAGGTTTGCCTCTCGCCGGTCAGACTGATCCTGCCGGCCAAAAAAAGTTTGAGATGCTCCGAGGTCCCTGAAAAATCTTTGCCGACGAGAACAATGGTCTCCAATTGCGGATTTCGGTGCAGATGTCGGAGCATGACGTTGAGGCCGCCGCCGTAGAGACCGCCAATCAAAGCCAGCTCGCTCGCCGTCGTCAACAGATCCGGTCGGCTTTCCTGCAGCCTGCGCTGAACGTAGTCCACCGGCGTCCAAAGAGTGCAGAGGACTATCGTTCCATTTTTGTTTATTATTTCGCAGTTTTTGGCTGGCAGCTCTAGAATAAGTTCCATGAAAGACCCAAAACGCAATTATTTTACTTATTATAGTTATAAAATAGTATAAATATTATAAAATAATAGATATATTTAATAAAATAAAAGCAATAACCTGAAAAGACGCATCTAAAAAGCCTGAAATTTTAGTTCAGGAAGAGGGGATGAGACGCTCTGAAGTTATGCCGATAAGGGCTCCGGCTATTTTTTGATTGTCCGAATCACTGATAGACAACTGTTCATAGACTTTGAATGTATTTTTAGCTATGGTTTCCCATTCTTTATCTCGTTCCTGATCCATGGATTCATAGGAAAGCTCATAGTAGATCTGGCTGATGCCGTTGTTTTTGAGTTTTTCAATGCATCTGATGCAGGGGGACAAGGTGGTGTAGACGGTCGCCCCGGCCAACAAATGAGCCAAGCCGAAGCGATGGGCGAAGTCGACGGCGTTTTCTTCGGCGTGCAGGCTTCGACAGCCGACGGCGAGCTTGAGGCTGTCGGGAACGTTCTGAGCTCTGCGGGCGCAGTAAATCTGTTCGTCGCTCCCTAGATCGGTGCAGTGAGTTTCCCCAGGGGGAGCGCCGTTGTATCCGGTGGCCAGGATGCGGTTGCCTATGGTGACGACGCAGCCGACGGGCCTGGAGGAGCAGGTGGAGCGCGTGCTGACGACCTTGGCGATGGCCATAAAATACTGATGCCAGTCCGGCCGGTTCAGCAGACGTCTTTCCATAAGCGGGGGAATGTAAAAATCGGTCATGGGCGTGAGGCCTCGTCGCTGTGGCTGGTCAGCCTTGTCCTCTAGGGCCGCCGACGTTTTGGAAGGCCGAGTTGAAGTCGCGGTAGAGCCGTTTGTTGTCCGCCGTCCGATGCCATTTTTTGATGTAGCCCGCCGGGATGGCGTCGCCGGCCAAAATAGTCACCTGATCCCAGGGAGACGTCCCGGGGATAGGGTAGGCGTAGTAAGGATATTGGGGAGGAAGGTTTTCGGCCAAAACCACGCGAGGGATCTTCCAAGCCAGTCGCCCGGAGAAAAGGCGGTGCATGCCGTCGTTTATGACGTTGACCGCCGTTCCGTCGGCTTCCGGGATGGCTTCGACTATCGGGGGCAGAAGGTCGATGGGCTCTTCGCTCTGACTGGTCCATATGGTCAGATAGCCAGGAAGATTCATGGGATCGTGGCCGAATTTGGCCAGTTCCCACTCCAGATGCTGAACTTTGAGCAAATTGTCGCTCAAGACGTAGCGTTGGGCCGGACGGAAATGGTCATAGCTCATTGGCCTAAGTTCCAGTTTGGCGTCTTGGTAAGGCTTGGCCTCGCGGTCTTTCAGCATGGTGACGTCTCTGAGCTTGCGAATCAGCTCCTCGGCGTCGTGGGGCTCCACTTTGGTTACGGCGAACGGAAGGAAAGTCATGTCGGCTCTTTCAAAGATCCTCTCGGTCAGCGAGAGGCGGTTTTGGCGGTCAGAATCGAAGCTTCGCCGGAGAAGTCGAACCGGGGAAGCTTGACCAGAATAGATCATGAGAACGGTTCCTCATGACCCGTTATGGCTCCTATGATCTGGTTATGGACGAAAAGTTCAATCAGGCCGGGCCGGAAGACAGGTCAAAAAAGACGTCCTCCATACGAAAAAAGACGCCCGCATATCAGCTTCATGACTCCCTGGGCGGCTTTTTGCGGCGGCAGGTCGATTTTTTAATTGCTCCAGCTCCGTCTCGGCGCATGGCCGAGCCATTTTCATGAGAAGCGGCGAAAAATCGGCTCGTTCCAGCGGGGCCAGGCGTCAATTCGCGCTCGGGGGAAAAAACTTTTTTTGGCCGTTTTAGGACGATTGCCGTTTTTGGACGATCCCGCCCTTTATGGCCAAGCTTTAGTCAGTCGTTTTCACGGAAAGACATAAATAGTCAGGGGGATTTGACTCATGAGCAAAGCCTGAAGTTTGGCGAACTTGACCGCCATCTTGAAAATAATCATGTTATTGAGTCGAAGGTTTTCCACAGTCCTCGGGAAAAACAGGACGTTTCTTTACTCATAGACATAATTTGCTCATGGGCTTTGTCGTCAAAAAAAAAGCGCATTGAAAAAATGCGACCTGTGCAATTGGAACTAAAACGTCAAATTATATGTCGCGAGGCGCTTCTTTCGGAACTCCTCACACAGCAAAGAAAATTTTGTCGTTCGGAGGGGGATAAATGCTTTGACTAAGGATATTTAAAACTGTTTTAGTTGTTTTATTGCCCTTCAACAGCAACAATTTCACGAAGTAGCCCTACAGCGCTCAGCTTCGCTTCATGATCTGCTGGTTTCTCTCCTGATTGACATCGTAAACCGCGACTTCCACTTCCAGCGAAACGCGCGGCCAGCACCCGTCGTTTCCTCTGTAGGCATCGGGCTGACGCATGGTCATCCGAATCCGGCGCTTCGTCTCTTCCGTTATAAAAGCGCCCCTAAATTGAGGACGAGGCATCATGACCCGTTCGTTTCTGCGCAAAATCGTCGATTTCAGCGCTCTTTCGCACAGCATAAGCGAGATGCGGAAGAAAACGAAAAGGCATACATAAGGCGCATCGTCCAGCGCAATTGCGAGATGGACATGATTAGGAGGCGTTTTCGGACGGGGCTGCGGGCGGCGGAAGGCCGCCCCTACTGATTATGAATTGGTGTCTTTTGAGAGCTCTTCTGCGCCTCGTCTAAGATCATCTTCTGCGCCTCGGCCGGAGAATGACCTCTTTGCAGCAACTCCGCATATTT
>JAIRTO010000333.1 GCA_031254895.1 Deltaproteobacteria bacterium | reverse complement strand
CATATTAGGAATAAAAATTAAGGCCCCATAGAACGGAGGAATCTATGGGCAAAATCATCGCGGTATCCACTTTGAAAGGCGGCGTCGGCAAGACGATGACCGCCGCGAGCGTACGAACTGCTCTGCGGCAACCGCCGCAAGATGGCGTGTTCGCTTATCGGGCTGCCGACACTCCCCGTGATTGTGCGCGAACTCGACGACGACAGCGCGGTCGTGGCTATGGTGGACTCCAACTTGCAGCAGCGGGAGAAAATCCTGCCGAGCGAGAAAGCGTGGGCATATAAGCTGAAAATGGACGCGCTCTACCACAGTTCCAAGAAAAGCGACAAGCGCTCCCATGAGATTATCTCGGAGCAGACCGGCGAGAGCAAGAACACCGTTTTTAGACTGCTGAGACTGACGGAATTCGCAGAGAAATTGCTTGACAAGGCGGATTCCCGCGAGCTTGCCTTCAATACCGCTGTGGAACTCTCTTATCTGTCTTTCGACGAGCAGCACATTGTGGCGGATTGCATGACTAGGCACGAAATCAAGCCGTCGCTGTCGCAAGCTATACGGCTTAAAAAGATGAAACAGGCGGGAACTCTGACGGCGGAGGTCATAGACAAGGCGCTGTCCGAAGAAAAGAAGCCGGAGACCGCTTCGCCCACAAGCAGCGCCCATTACCGCAAGTTCTTCCCGCCCTAATACTCGCCAAAGCAGATTGAAGCGGTGATTGTGGGGCTTTTGTGGGATTGGCGGGCGGCGCAGACGGGGGTGACGGCATGATGGAGAGAATTGTCCGCCTGAACGCAAACCTGTCGCAATTTGTCGGCACGAAGCCGAACGCCGTCATCATAGGGGACATACAGTTCATTGTCCGCACTTGGCGCGAGGTTTACGAAGTGGTGATCGGCAAATGCAACGATGATCCGCGCTGCCATGAACTGCTCACGCACAATCTGCATTGGTTTCAAGGAAACGCGCGAAAACTTCTGTCCGACAGGCCGGACGGAATGAGAAAGCCGTTAAGGGTTTCGGGTCGTAGCGCCCGATGGTTCGCAAGAGCCAGATAAAGACATCCTGCGTCACATCAAGCGCTTCGTCATCGCCCGGCGTCTGCTTGCGGACAAACCCGAAAATCTCGTCGTAGTATTTCCGCACCAACGCGTCGGCGGCGGCACGGTCGCCGTGCCGCTGCACCCTGCGGATTAAATCCCGTTCCTCATCCAACCGCGCACCTTCCTTTTTGCCTGTCTGCTTATATATTCGTTCGTGGAGAGAAAATAGTTTCACATACCGGAAAAATAATTTAGAAAAAATTAAGCGGGCTTGTTTCCGCCCGCTTTGGCCTACAATTTTATTTTATGGGAGATCATCTTTTTCCAATGATTATGTAAGCAGTTTCGTGGCTCTTCCGGAGATTTTTTTGCGCCTTTCAAGACGCTCGCGAGCTTCTATGAGCAATTCGCGGATTTTTTCCTCAAACACTTTTTTCGGCGGCAGTATCGTCCAGTATTCCGCCACCATGATGCCGTCCCTGTCCAGCTTCATCAGTTCAATTTTCTCGCGGCTTGTTTCAGCGCAAAGGATAAGGCCAATCGGAGCTTCCTCGTTTATCTGTCGCTCTTACCGGTCGAGCCACCCGAGATACATTTCCATCTGTCCTTTATGCTGGGCTTGGAAGCGCCCAAGTTTAAGTTCCACGGCGACGAGGCGGCGCAGGGGACGTGAAAAAAACAATAAATCCAGATAATGATCCTCGCCGTCAATAACCATGCGCTTCTGCCTGGCCATGAACGCGAACCCCTTGCCAAATTCGAGGATAAATTTTTCAAGCTCGTTGAGTATCGCCGACTCCAAATCCTTTTCCGCGAAGTCGTCTTTCAGACCGAGAATGTCGAAAAGGTATGGATCCTTGAACGTATCAAAAGGCAGCGCCGTGTTCGGCGTTATTTGGGCGTTCGCAATCTCCCTGCGCTCGTATGCCCGGCGTGAGATGAATTTCCGCAGAGCTTTCGTGCTTATCGTCGCCGATGCGGCCTCATTCAGGTAGTAGAGTTTCGCATCCATTGATTTGAGCGGCAAAATTTCGACGTAGTGAGACCAAGACAATTGTGTAGGCAGCGCCGACACAATTTCCACAGTAGGAAACTGCTCTGAAAACTGTATCATGCGGCGAAGGTTTCGCGTTTCAAAACTGGGTCCGTATTTTGCTGCCAATTGTGTCGCCAGCTCCGACACAATCTGTCTTCCGTAGTCGGCGCGTTTGTTTTGCAGTATGTCGCCGCTGATACGCCGCCCGATTTTCCAGAACAGAAGAATCGTCTCTCGATCCGCGTTTGCGTATACAACTTGGCGCGTCTGCTCAATCATAGCTGAAATTTCTTCAACCAACGGCTGAGCGGAGTCTTTCAAATCCGTATTCATAAGCTCACTTACCTTTCCTTGTGCTTCGGTCGGCGTTCCGGCTTCAACTTGCCCGTGCGCGTTGGCTTCGGCGCGTCGGCAGGCAAAGCCCACACTTTTCCGAATTTATGCGCGCCTTCTATTTTCCCCGCCCTGCACAACATTTGAACTTGGCGAACAGACACATTCCAACGTTCCGCCATTTCCTCGGCGGTGACATGCTCGTTCATCTTTTTCTCGTTTCATGCTCTTTCAGCGCTCGTTTATCGTACACATTATATTCGTAATAACGCAATTAGTCAACTTGTTTTTTGTACATCTATATTTTTTATTTTGCAAAAAATTGAAACGCCGTTGTAGCTCTCAGCAAGGGGTTATCGGAACAGCATAATAATCGGAACCGGCCCGCCGAGGCTGTGAAAACAAAGCGATCGCGGCGTACAGTGTTCCGATTAAAATGTTGGCGCGGCAGGCAGCGACCGGAGGCGATTCCCGTGGAAAACGGAAAGTTCCGATTATAATTTTTTAGTAATGTGCCGGGTCATTTGCGAAGCCCGACAAGTCTTTCGAGATCTTCAGACGGAAGAGTCCAGGCCAACGGCAGAGTCCAGAAGCGCCTGAATGACTTCGACGGCTTCCTCGTATTCCACTTCCAAAAAACAGTTGTGTATTTCTTCCAAAGCTTCAGCGGTTTTTTTGTTTTTCGCGACCTCTCGAAGCTGTTCGATGAAGGAGCTGACGGCCCCGACGTCGACGTCGCTAAAGGCTTGCTTTAAAGCCTCCAGCTTGTCTGCGACTTCAGGATCGAGAAGCTCCGCATCGCCCTCATCTTCCTCATCTCCTTTCTTTTCCGTCGACGAGAGGCGATCCTTCCCCGTAGCCGAGAGGCGATCGGCCAGGAGCTTCTCCACCGAGGCGACCATGTCGCTCAAGGCCGCGACGAAGCGCGGAGTCTCGTCCTTGACGAAAGAAAGATCGTTTGCTTTGCCGGCCTGTTCCAGTTCCTTGGCCAAGTCGGACAGGCTTTGCGCTCCAATGGAGGCGGCCGCGCTTTTGAGGGCGTGGATCTGAATGACGTAATTCGTCAGATCGTCGTTTTCCAAGCGTTTGGTCAGATCGGGCCCGATGGAGAGGGCGTCTTTCACGAAGACTTTCAGCAAGCGGAGATAGTTGTCGATTTTGCCGGCGCTGTTGGCCAGGCCTGCGTTCGTGTTGAGATTGGGGACGCTCGGGAAGACGTCGCTCGAAATCGAGCTCAAGCTAGAGTCGGTCTTCGGCGCGAGGGGCATTTGGGCGAGGCGGTTCGGCGCGTGGGGCGCAGGTTCGTTCGCTTGGCGGTCGGGGGCGTCGGCGGTTCCGTCGTGGATCTGGTCGAGGGGATTTTTTTGCTTGTCCTTGGGGATCCAGTTCTCCAATATTTCTTCCAGCTGGGCGCTGTCCACCGGTTTGGCCAGAAAATCGTTGAAGCCGTTGTTCAGGAACATTTCCTTCATGCCGTAGACGGCATTGGCCGTCAGGGCAATAATAGGCACGTCCGGCTTGTTCGAATCTCTGATCAGTCGGGCCGCTTCGATGCCGTCCATGCCCGGCATCATGTGATCCATGAAAATGACGTCGTAATCGTTTTGGCGGGCCATCTCGACGCCTTCCTTGCCGCTCTGGCAAAGATCCGTCTGCACCTGATACAGATCCAAAAGCCCTTCGGCCACGACCAGATTGGTCTCCAGATCGTCCACCACCAGAATTTTGGCCTCGGGCATGACGAAGGGAACCCCTTGCGACAAGGAGAGATTGCCGCCAGGTTGTTCGGCCGCCGGCTCCAGCTCGCCGTTCAGGAAGGCGGCCAGAGGCTGGCTGTAGATGGGCGAGAGGAGGTTGGAGAGCCTTTTGCCGGCTCCCGCCGGCAGGAGCTCCGTCACGGCTAAAGCTATTTCGGCTTTCGGCTGACGGATCTGGAGCATGACCTCGCAACGGAGATATTGCTCTCGGGGCAGGATTATGTGCGTATATTCGTTTTCGGCTATTTTTTCGTCCAAGCGGCTGGAGGTGGTGACCAGATCGTGCGGGACGTCCAAAGCCGCCAGGCTGTGAGCCAGAGAGCGGAAGAGGGGCCGTCTTTTCTCGAAGACGAGGACTCTTTTCGAGGCCGGGTCGACCACGGCGGCCAGGGGCTTCGGATCGGCGATCCGCTGGGGCAGAGTCATGGCGAAGACGCTGCCGGAGCCGTAGACGCTGTCCACGTCGATGCGTCCCCCCATCAGCTCGCAGAAGCGTTTGGTGATGACCAAGCCCAAGCCCGTGCCTTCGACCCGAGAGTTGGAATCCTGGTCCAATCGCATGAAATCGTGGAAGAGCTTGTCCAGATCTTGGC
Organism: Deltaproteobacteria bacterium; assembly: GCA_031254895.1. Lineage (GTDB taxonomy): Bacteria > Desulfobacterota > Desulfarculia > Adiutricales > Adiutricaceae > JAIRNQ01. The sequence goes on along the minus strand of JAIRTO010000333.1, from coordinate 1,846 downwards.
GTTTGACGCCTATGCCGGTGTCCTTCACGGAGAAGATCAACTCGAAGGTCTGGCCTTCGCGGCGACCGGAAATATCCAGATTAATGGAGCCGTTTCGCGTGTATTTGATGCTGTTGGAGAGAAAGTTGAGCAAACATTGACGGATCTTCAGGACGTCTCCGATGAGAAGATCCGGCAGATGAGGATCCAGATCCACCGCCAAAACGACCGAATCCTCGGTCATGCGCACGTTCGTGAGAGCGACGAGTTCTCCGACCAGAGAAGTCAGGGAGTACTGGGCCTCCACGATGGTGATGTTGCCGGTCTCTATTTTGGAAAAATCCAGAATGTCGTTGATGATGATCAGCAAATTGTCGCTCGCCGACTTGATGTTGCGGCAGTAGGACAGGGCCCGGTCCGACAGTTCCTTCTCCAGGCGCAGCAACAGTTCGCTCATGCCGACGATGGAGTTCATGGGGGTGCGGATCTCGTGACTGATCCGGGCCAGAAAGGACGTTTTGTTTCGGCTCTCCGTCTCGAACCTCTTTTTGGCGAAGTCGACGCGCAAGAGGAGAAAGCAGAGGGAAAACATCAGGATGGTGCCGCAACAGAGAAGTATCCCCAAAGAGGTGTAAAACCCGGCGTAATATGTCGATTCAGGGATGATGAGTCCTATGATCCAATTGTTGTTCATCTTTAGAAAGAAGATTATTGACTTTACGCCATATATGTTTTTGAAGTTGGACTGAACCATCTTTTTGCCGCCGCTCAAGAGCTCGGCAATTTCGTTAAATTCAGAGTCCAATTCGTTAAAATAGCTGAAAATCTTCGATTCGTCCGGGTGAGCGAGAATATATCTGGATTCGTTGACGATAATGGAATAACTTCCTTCTCTGAAGGATATGTATTTGGAGTAATTAGTCAGGAGCTCCAGGTCGAGATCCAAAGCCAGGACGCCAAAAGAGGTTCCTTCCTCGTCAACGAGATTTTGACATAAGGTGATGATGAGCTTGTTGGTCAGAGGTTCGTAATAGGGGCTGGTGAAAGTCGGCTGGAGGCTGCTTAGACCGATTTGATGCCACAGGGTGTTTTGAACGATGGAATGAACTCTGAAATAAACGTCGTCGGCGTTGAAAAGCTGGCCCTCGATGAAGCCGTACACTCTCAGAACGCCCGGTATGCCGGAGACGGGATCCGTCAGCTCGGCGTTGATTTTGGCCAGGTAAGCGGCGTAATTTTGCGGCTGATTTTCCGCCCGGCCGGCGAACGGATCCTCCTCCTCCTCGGCCTCGTCCAACATGGTCATGACGGTCGAATGAACCATCTTGAAGGCCACTTCCGGCTCTTCCAAATACCATTGAATTTCTTTTTCAGCTTCATTTAAGTAAAAACGTATGGTTGAACTAAGATTCTCGTTCAAGACCTTGAACATGCCCAGGCCCGAAATGACCATCATGATGAAAAAAGCCAAACAGATGATAAAAAGCTGAGCGGCGTTTTCCTTCATCAATTCTCTGTATTTGATTCTATTGCTGTTCATAAGGCTTAAAAATCAGTGGAAAAAAAGCGTCAGGTCGACGCAGGTCGAAGAGCGAGCGGCCGTCTGGAAGACGCCCTTAAGGGAGCCGGCGAAAAGCCCGCCTTTATGGCGAGTAGTCGTTTCGGAGGCCGCCGCCTTGAAGGCTTCCTCGAAGGACTCCCAGAATGTCTCTCGGAAGGCGGCTCCCCGAAGGATTCCTCAAAGATCTCTAGGAAGGGGCCTCCTCATGGGCTTCCCAGAGGGTCTCTCGGAAGGATTTCTTCGTGGGCGGGAATGGTCTTTGGGCTCCTTCGATTCGACGTTCGCTTTTAAAGCTTTTTGGGCCAG
>JAIRTO010000281.1 GCA_031254895.1 Deltaproteobacteria bacterium | reverse complement strand
CGATAACCTTCTTTAACTGTTAAGGTATTTCAGCAATCCATACTTGCTCTATTAGCATACTCTGAACGAGCCGGATTATCAACACTTTTCTAGTCATCTAGCATCAATGCCGTTAACTTTAGCCGGGGATTGGTTGTACCTGGCCTCATCGACGGATAATCCGCGCCTTGTGGCTGATTCATTTTGGTTTAACGCCGTGCTCCTTTTCCGGAGGGGTAAACTGGACATCTTTCGTTTCACTCCCCTTGAATTTGGTTTTCCCGTGCTTCTGCGGAGCTTCGCCCCTGGCAAGCTCATTTTTGCAAACAATCCTTCCACGCTTTCATCATCTTAAGTTTACAGCATTGGATTTAATCCTCTCATCCCTGACCTGCCCTTATTCAGCCATTTTGCGTTAGACAACGAAAAATCCGGCGTTCATTCCGACGCGGCCTGGACGTTTTCCCGGGTTTCGTACACCTCGTCGGCGGCCAGCAGAATGTCCACGGGCGGGTCGAAGCCTATCTGGCGGGTGGTCTCCAGATTCAGAGCGATTTTGGCGGGATCGGCCCAGAACTGGTTCAATTCCCTGGGTTTGGCCCCGTTGAAGACGCGGGCTATGACTTCGGCGTGGAACAAGCCCAGATACGATTTTTTGGTTTCCACCAGACTCATCAATATCCCCGCCTTAACTTCTTCGGAGCCCAGCATGGAGAAGCTCGGAGTCTGGGCCCGGCGCAGCAAGGCGGAAATCGTCCAGATGGACGTGGAAGTGATCCCCCGGTGGGTTGTCACGTAGATGGCGTCGACTCGCGGGGCGATGGTCCGGTAGCAGTCGAGCGTCTTGATCATGGCCGTCACGGAGTCCGTGTCTGAAAACGGCGCGTGACAGGAGACGATGGAGAACCCCTCGGCCTCGGCGACTTCCTCTATGTCCGCCAAGGCGGCGTAGCTGCGGCCTTCGGGGGAATCCTCATAGACTATGCCCAAGGTTCGGAAAGGGACTATTTGGCGGAAAAGCCGAACTTGGTTCCGATAGCGCCCCGGATAGACCCGCGCGTGCAGGTTGTCCAGACCGCTGTCCTCCGGACTGGCGATGATTTCGGATTCCAAGGGATTGCTGGTGGAGGCCACGATGACGGGAATGGGAGCGCCCAACCGGGCCAAGTCCTGTCCGGCCCAGGTGCCCATGGCGATCACCAGATCGAGATCGCCTTTAGTTTTCAAGTACTCCTCAAACGAGGCCACAGTTCCCGCGCGCAGTCTTTCGTCGAAATTGCCGGGTTTCCAATAGGCCTCGCGCACAAATTCCAGCGTGTCGCTTTGAGCGTTTTCAGACAAAAACAGCCAGAGACGCAGGCCGGACAGCCCTTCGGGAATCTCGGGGAGCTTCAGCCAGCCCAGAGTTTGCAGCCCTTCGGCGATGGCCTGCAGAGTCAGAGGGTATTCCTCATAATCGCCGCTTTCGTAATAGCCGATCCGCCATTTGCTCCCGTCGGGGCGGGCGACGGGCGACGTCGAAAAGACCCGTTTGGACGCCGCCGGCGCGACCTCATCGGGCCTGGGCTCCGTCCGTTCGACCTCATTGACTGAAGGCTCCGTCCGCGCGACCTCATCGGGCCTGGGCGCCGTCCGCTCGACCTCACTGACTGCGGGCTCCGTCCCCTCGAGGGACGATTTCGTCGGCTCCGACGCGGAGGCCGTCGGTTCGGCGGTCGAGAGCGCCTGTTCGGAGGCCGGCGCGGACTGACCGACCTCCGCGCGCGCGGAAGCGGGCTCCTCCGGATCTTCGGTCGCTCCGGTCCGTTCGTCGGCTGAGGCCGGCTCGACCGCCAGGGAGGGCGATTCGGCTTCCGCCGAAAAAACGGACGGAGACGCCAAAACCAGCGCCGCCGTCAAGGCCAGAAAAAGAAAGATCGTCTTCATGACAGCTTCACCACAATCAGGGTCACGTCGTCGAAAGGCTCGGCGCCTGACGTGAAGGTCTCGACGTCGGCCAGGATGGCCGACGCCGTCTCCTCAGCGCTTTGGTCGGGGCGGCTCAGGACTTTTTCCAATCGCTCTTCGCCGTATTGCTCGTCGGCCAAATTCACGGCTTCGGTGACGCCGTCGGTGTAGCCTATCAGCAAGTCGCCGGGCTCCAGGCGATCCTGAAAAGTCTTGTAGCCGCGGTCTTCCATTATTCCGCAAGCCGGACCGCTGAGTCCTTCCAGTCGTCTGGTCCGCCCCTCTTTCGAAACGACCAGCGAAGGAGGATGACCGGCGTTGACGAAACGCAACTCGCCGCTTTCAATGTTCAACAAGGCCAGAAACAAGGTCACGAACATGAGGTTGGGGTTGTTTTCCGAAAGGCGATTGTTGATGGTCTCCACCATGCGGCCGGGCTCCTTTTCGTCCCGGGCCGCCGAACGGATCAGCGTCCTGGTGATGGCCATGAACAAGGCCGCCGGCACCCCCTTCCCGGAGACGTCGCCGATGGCGAGGCAGAGCTCCTTGTCGGAGAGGAGGAAGAAATCGTAAAGATCGCCGCCGACTTCTCGGGCCGGAACCATGCGGGTTCGCACGTCCACGAAGGGGCGGGTCTCTTCGGGCATCGGAAGCGGCAGAAGGCCGAGCTGGATGGAGCGGGCGATGTCCAGCTCGCTCTCGAGGCGTTCCCGGCCGGACGTCTCCTGGATCAGCCGGAGGATGTTCTCTCTCAACCGCCGATCCATGAACTGAAAGGCCGAGGCCAGAAGACCTATTTCGTCGCGGCTATAGGCGGCCAGCGCCGCGATCTCCGCCGGCGGCCCGCCTTCCGGCGACAAAAAGTCCTGCTCGGGCAAGGCCCGGGCGAATCTGGTCAGCCGGTCGAGGGGACGGACGAGGCGGGCGGCGAAGAACAAGGCCCCCATGAGCGAAAGGCCGAAAACGGCCGCCGAAACGGCGGTTAGCCGGCTCACCAGCCGCCTCGCCGGCAAGGTCAGATCTTCTTCGGGCACCAGGGCGGCCATGGTCCAGCCCAGCGGACGAAAACGGCCATATTCGGCTTGCCAGTTTTCTCCGCCGTAGCGGAAAGGGAATCCGATGGAGACGGCGTCGTCGGGCGCCGCTTGTCTCGCGAGAGAAAGCGCCTTTAGAAATTCGGCGCCGCCTTCTTCGAGCAGCTCGGCCCGCCCAGGCGGAGGCGGCACGACCAATCTGCCGTCGTCCGCCAAGATGACCACAAAACCGTTCTGGGCCAGAACCAGAGTGGACAGGGTCTGAAGAACCTCCATCTCCAGCTCCGTCTTCCGAGCTTCGATCTGGGCGATGACGCTCTTGGAGCTGTCGCTCACGACCAGCGCCCAGTTCCACGGACGCAGATATCGGACGTGCACGAAGCGGGACTCCTGCTGTCCCGAGGCCGTCTCATACTCGTAGATGGTGAAGCCGTGGCCGAACATCCGGGCTTCTTCGCGCATGGAGGTCGTCAGCGGCTGGTCGTTGAAGTCCTTGGCCCAAGAGAGATCCTGCCCGATCTGGGCCGGATCCATGCTGGCCACGATCACGTCGTTCTCGTCGTAAATGAAGATCTCCCGCTGCTCGTCGTCCAGTCTCAGACCGTCGAGCCAGTCCAGCGCCTCAGCCTGGGCTTCCTCCCGCGACGATTCTCCAGTTTCCTCGTCCTCCGTGAAGCTTTCCAGAGAAGACATCAGCAAAGTGCCTATCTCCATCAGCCCCGCCCGTTCGTTCCTGACCATGCGGATTTTGTCGTCCAATAGGGCGCTCCAGCGAGTGGCGATGTTCAGGGCGACGAGTTCGGCGGTGTTGGCGACGGCGTGGGATTCCCGCTCGAAAACGGTTCGGGTTATGTCGCGCCGGCTGATGATCACGACGATGATGGCGATCACGAGCACCGTGCCGGTCAAGAGGGATACGATTTTTCTGCGCAATGAAGTCCCCTGGCGTCATGAAGAGAATACCGACCGGGAGGGCCGCTTCCCGCCCCGGCGGTATTTTTCCAAAAAAAGCGGACGATCCTCCAACCGAAGGTCGCTTCTCGTTCAAAAATCTTAGATGCCTTCGGAAAAACGCCGAGGGCGGCGCATTGCCGACGTCGGCGCGGTTAAGAAAAAGGCTCTCGCGGTCGTCCAGGCCCGGAAGAAAGGCGCCTCTCTTGAAGGCGGATGTCGGCCTTCATTAGACAGGCGGCGAAAAACAGCCGGCCGGTCGGCTTCAGAATGGGCCGCTCCAGAAAAGGCCGTTTCAGAATAGGTCGTTCTAAAATACGCCGTCCTCTCGATGGCTCGTCCGCCGACGAACGAGCCCCGCCGCTCCGCCGTTAGTTCTAGGAAGACTGCGCTTCGTTCGTCACTTGAGATTCTCCAGAGCCGCCTCCCGACTATCGAAGATGGACAGGAAATCGACGAACCCGCACATTTTGAAGATGTCCATGACGCCCTGGCTGACGCGGCAAAGGGACAGCCCGCCGTTCTTTCCTTTGAGCTGCTTGGCTAGCCACAGGACGACGCGCAGGCCCGCGCTGGATATGTACTCCACGGCGGCGAAGTCCAGAACGATCTTCAGTCGGCCTTGATCCACCTGAGCTTTCAGGCTCTTTTCCAGATCCGACGAGTTGTTGCCGGTGATCTTTCCTTCCAGGCTGACTAGAAGCACGTCATCGATCATTTCAGAGGACGTCTGCATGAGCGTCTTCTCCAAAAAAGCGAACCAGCGCGGAAGGCGGGAAGGCTCGGAAAAGGGGGGCAATAAAGTCGGCCGGAGAGGAATGTTGACCAGCCAGGAATTAGGCGGTTCAGCCCCGCTGGAGCGAAAAAAACTGACGCCCAAGGGCTTCGGCCGTCGCCCCGTTTCCAGTCCCGATCTGACCGTTTGTCCTGCCGAGACGGCCGAGGTTGACGACGTCGCCAAAAAAGCCGACGGCCAAAAACGTCTCCAAAAGAACGTCGCTTTTGGCGAAACCAGATCGGCTTTGAGGAACTGTCCCTCGGTCGCTTGGCCTAAAAACTGTAAAGTTCCGATCTGGTCGGAAAAACCGGCAAACCTGGAAACGAACCGTTCTTCGTCGACGATCGAAAGTTAGAAACATTTTTAACGGAAAACATGTCGTCGATTCCGGCTCGATCGCGTCGCCTTTGTCATATTCGGCGAAAATACTAGCATGTCAGGCGGAAACTGTCAAAAAGAGGGCTAAAAACTAGTTTATTTTTCCTGACTTCGCGTTTTTTGCCTTTTTTCAGTCCAGCATTGTGGCGCTGTTGGTCGTCATTACAGACAAAAAGCCATTTGCAATGCTCGGGGTCAAAGCGCAGCTTGGTGAAATGCGAACGTTCGCATTTTCGTAACCGTAATAGTTATCCCCCAAAAAAAACATGAGGCTCACGTTAAGGGTTTGTCAAAAAATAACTTAGTGTTGATTTCATGCTTTTGTTCTGATTTTGAAGGATAACGCCTTCGAAATAACAGCAAGTTATTTCGTGACGCCCCCTAACCGCCAGGATGACGTTTATGGCCTTTTTGAGGGCCAAATATGGCTATCGGACGATTTTGACGAACCGTTGGATTATTTTGCGGAGCATATGCAATGCGCCTGTTTCTCGATGCTCAGGCAATTTTATGGCCGGCAACGAAGCGCCCTTCATTTTGACGGCGCAGCCCGGGAAGCCATTGTTAATCCTGCCAATCTACTCTTGATAAGCGAGGGCAACCAGCAGGAAATGACGATCAAAGCTAAACTTCAAATGATCCAATAGCCCTGTTGAAGCTTAGGAGGGAGATCTTCTGACGCTATCTATATTCCTCCGGCTCCGGCTTTTTCTTTTCCAGCCCTTTCTTATTTTCCCGCCATTATCCGAAAATCCTCCATTCATCAGACTTTTCGCATTTTCATTGTCCCATGCGACTACATAACCTCTTGCGACTTCGCAGATTTTTAGGTAAAATTTTGAGTGAAATTTGAAAGGTGGCTCAAGTGAAACCAATTATGCCTCTATCCGAAGCCAAGATGCGGAATTTACAGCCAAAACAAAATCACACATAATCTTTAACTTCTGCGTCCTTTACATCTAAGTTTTGCCGCATAGCCTACAAATACTGGCGCTTTAGGCACATCCGAAACGGAATCAAAAAACGCCGCACTTTCGGAAAATCCACCTGCATCTCCCAAAAAAAAGCGGTTCATAAATTAGCCCCGCAATTCAAAGCCAATCTCCTAAACGACGCTAGGTCAACCAAAAACATCGGATGTTAAAACTTCTCCTATGCGGCCTGTACGACATTTGCTTAATTTCTTGCCAAATGCAAGCATTTTAAAAGGAAAAGGCAACGTGAATAAAGTGTTAGATCTGTCGTCGTTGAGAAGTTCCGTTCTTTTTACCGTGAGGCCATCAAAACATATGAAGAACAAATTGATGGCGGCACGACGGCAAACCTGCGGGAACTATTGCGCTCCGGGTTGATTCGGACTTTTGAAACGACTTGCGAGCTATGCTGTAAATCCATGAAGCGTTGGCTGGAGATGAATTTTAACCCTACTATGGTCAGCGGCGTCAATCGGCGGGAATTTTTTCGAATCTGCGCTGAAAACACGCTCATTGACGATGTAGATCAGTGGATGGAGTTTTATCAAGCTCGCAACCGCACCTCGTACATTTATAGCGATGCTGTAGCCGAAGAAGCGTTGGCGGCTGCTCTCATATTTTTGCCCTATGCTCAAGACAGCCTTAAACGGCTTGAAGAACTCTCATGATTCACGTCACTGATTCCGAGTTTGGAATTATTTTGGACATTCTGAAGGACTACGCTCCCCCAGGCAAGGTTTTGGCCTTTGGGTCACGGCAGAAGGGCGCACATGGCAAGCATTCCGATCTTGACCTGGCCGTGGTCGGCGACGGCCGGCAGCCTCTGTCCGTCATCGGAAATCTCAAAGAAGCTTTTGAGGACTCGACTTTGCCGTTTCGCGTCGACGTGCTGGATTATCATGCCGCGCTTCCGAGCTTTCGTAAGATAATTGACGACTCTCATGAGGTTATTTTTCGATCTGGGGATTGAAATAATAAGGAGGACAAACATGTCGGAACCGCCGAAAACGAAAATTGCCGACGGATGGGCTAAAATCAATCTGAACGTTAAAGTTCCGGCAGCCAATTTTTTCAGCGCTTGAAACTGCCTTGAAAGACCTCTTGGCCCTGGCCGAGCAAACGATTGGTCTGCCTATGGAAACGGTGACAAATCTATCTCCCTTGAAGAGGTCTTTCCTGACGGCAACGTCGGAATGCTGATTCGCGGCAAGAGCGACATGACCCGAAAAAAATTGGCCAAGCGGCTTGGAATCGCCAAAAACCAGCGTTTCCGAATTGGAGAGCGGCAAGCGCTCGGTCAACGCGGCCATGGCTAAACGCTTTGCTTCTGTTTTCACCGTCACGCATAAGATGTTTTTGTGACTTTTTCGAAGTCAAGCGTTATGACGGGCTCTGTCGAGGATGGAAAAAGGTTGGGCGAAACCTGGCCGTTCCGTAGGCGCGTTCTAAGGCCGTCAACAAATCCGCAGCCAAGACATGCTGGAGACCAGTTAAATATGCCTTATAAAATGCGAACGTTCGCATTTTCCACTCCATAAGTCAGCTTCCTTGCCGTCACGAGGCAGAGGAGAAGCCGCTCGGCTGCTTATCCGAAATTTCGGATAATCGGCGGAAGAACATGTTGGCTGGCAGGCCGGTGACAAAAAGCCCTGAAGCGAATCAACGCATTGCTGAAAGATAATGATCGCAACCCATATTCGGGAATCGGCAAGCCTGAACCTCTGAAAGGGGATATGTCCGGTTGGCGGTCGCGCCGGATTGACGATTTCAACCGCTTAATATGCAAAATGGTCAGCTTGTCATCCTGCAATGCGGCGGTCACTATAGAGTTGAACCCAAGTAAAACGCGACAGCCAATGCGGGACGTTTTCACCCGCTTCATGGAAGCGTGTGACCCGCTCTGACGGTTAGGCTACGCCATAGCCGCCGCGGGCGCTCCTGCGGGGCCCTGCCGAGGGCCATGCGCCGCCCTTGGCTGCGTAAAGGCGGACAGCCGAAAAAGCCGCCGCGTGACCCGCGCCGCCTTTTCGTCCGTCCGCTTCACGGCTTCGGCGCGTGCCGTTTGCACCCGGCAATCGGCAACGTCTCGCCGCCAACAAACGAATCTATTTTAGGTGGATGATTTGATGATGAAACTCTTTTTGTCTTCCTTCGGACAGGAAAACGCCGTATTCTCAATGATTTGACATGCTTCTTGGTAAGAAGTCCCTAGTAGAATACGACATCGGGCGTTTCGACGAGTTGGCGCCGCCTTGACCAGGATCGACGACAGGACTCATTGCTCCGCCGGCCCCATGAGCGGCCTGAATTCCTCCATCTCCAGATCCTCCAGGCGCTGGCTCTCCTTGTTCGCCTCCGCCAAATATAGATCCTTGTGGCTTTCCAACTTGTCTCTGGCTTTGACGCAGGCCAAAAGAGCGGCTTTGGCTTGGGCCAGAAGTTCCGTTTTCTCGGCGACCTTCTTCTCTTCCTGCTCCAGCTCCATCTCCAGGTCGAGTTCTCTCTGGGCCAGATCGGCCAGTCCGGCTCTGAAATCGTCCAAATCCGCCAAACTCTTGGTCCGCCCCAAAAGTTCGCTCCAGCGCCGCTCGGTCTCTTTCTGTCGGTAGAGGCGATAATCCTCGAGTTCCAGGCCTTTGCGGTCTCTTTCGGCGACGGCCAGACGGCGCTGGGTCTCGGCCTCCCGAACCTCTCTTTCAGCCGCTTGCTCCCGGAAATGGCGCAGCGAGATGAGCGATTGCAGAGGGTAGACGGAATCGCCGGACAATGGGAACTCCTAATGGCCCAGAGGGGCAAGACAAGGGGGGACTTTTGAAACGCTTTAGAGTTCAAATAATTTTATTTCAAGTCGCCTCTGATTGTTTGAGGATTAGAGGCAAATAACAAGCGACGAGCCAGGTTTGGAAGGAAAAAAAATCGGGATCAGCTCACGACCTTTTCCATGGCCGCCACGGTCTCCTCGAAAGAGGAGCGGTCGTCCAAGCCCTGCTTCAGAAAGGCGTTGACCCGTTCGATGCGATCCAGAGCGAAATCGGCCTCCTGATCGGAGCCTTTCTTGTATTCGCCTATCTGGACGAGCAGCTCTATTTCGGCGTACTTGGCCAAAATCTGCCTCAAGCGGCTGGCCGAATCGCGATGCTTCTTCTCCGTCACGGCGTTCATGACCCGGCTGACGCTGGCCAGCACGTCGATGGCCGGGTAGTGGTTGGCGGCGGCCAGTTTGCGGGACAAGACGATGTGGCCGTCCAATATCGAACGCGTTTCGTCGGCGATGGGCTCGGTCATGTCGTCGCCCTCGACCAGAACCGTGTACAGGGCCGTGATGGAGCCTTTGTCGGAGTTGCCGGCCCTCTCCATCAGCTTGGGCAGAGTGGAGAAGACGGACGGGGGAAAGCCCCGCCTGGTGGGCGGCTCTCCAGCGGCCAGACCAATTTCTCGAAGGGCTCGGCCGAAGCGAGTGACCGAATCCATCATCAGAAGGACGCGCCGCCCCTCGTCCCGAAAATGCTCGGCCACGGCCGTGGCCGTGTAGGCGGCCTTGAGGCGTTCCATGGAAGAGCGGTCGGAAGTCGAGACGACCAGAACCGCTTTTTTGCGTCCCTCCGGCCCTAAATCCCTTTCAATGAATTCCCGCACTTCGCGGCCGCGCTCGCCGATCAGGGCCAGAACGGAGACGTCGGCGGCGGAGCCTTTGATGATGCTGGAGAGCAAGGTGCTCTTGCCGCCGCCGGCGGCGGCGAAGATGCCCATGCGCTGTCCTTCCCCGCAGGTGAGCGCCCCGTCCAGAACCCTCAGGCCCAGAGGCAGCGGCTTCTCCACCAGCCGGCGGGTCATGGGATTGGGGGGATCGTTGTAGACGGGATAATGGGTTTTAGGAGACAGGGGCGGTCCGCCGTCCAGAGGATTGCCCAGACCGTCCAGAACGCGGCCCAGAAGATCGTCGCCGACGGGCACGGAATGGATCCGCCCAGTCGGCAGAACTTCCGTCTCGGGCGAGATGCCCTGCAAATCGCCTAGCGGCGTCAGGAGAGCCGCCTCCTTCAAGAAACCGACCACCTCGGCCTGCAGGACGAAGCCGTCCCAGGGATTCCGCAGGAGGCACAGCTCGCCCACTTTGACTCCGGGGGCCACGGCCCGGATGATGGTGCCCACCACCTGCTCCACCCGCCCCCTGATGGCCAGGGTGCTGGTGTTGCTGATCGTTTCGCTCAGCATCTGCGCGAGATAGTCCAGAGTCATGACGAGGGATTCCTTCTAAAAATCATTTTTTTGTCCAGACCGGTCAAAGCCTGGGAGTCCTTGGCCCCCGGAGCCTTTGTTCCAGGAGTCTTTGGCCCCTGGAGTTTTTCCGGATGCGAGGGGCGCCCGGCCGCGCTTCGAGACGGAGGGCCGCGAAAAATCCCCGCCTACGTCGGCTGACGTTCGCCGTCGGATCCATTGACGCGGCGGAAGACTCGCGACAGGCGGAGATGAAGTCTCTTCCATTTGGCAAGGCGTTTGTTGCGAAACTGCGGGCAAATCAGGACGGCCGGCCGGAAGGTTGGCCGATTTCCTCGCCCTGGCCGCCTTTAGGCGATTTCGGTCAATCGCGCGAGACTGGCGAAATATTCTTCTCTGGTTGCGGCGGCTTCGTCGGTCAGGTTCAGGCGAAGAAGGGCCTCGACCTTCATCAGCAGCAGGCCGGGACGCCGGGCCAACGCTTCGTCGGTTCTCAAAACGTCGTCGAGATCAGCCAGAGCTTTTCGAGGCTCGTTCAAGGCCAGCGAGACGGCCGCGCCTAGTCGCCGGACGTAGCCGTCGTCGGGAGCCACGACCAGGAGAGCTTTGAACAGACGCTCCGCTTCTTCCAGCCGCCCCAGGCGATGCAGAAGATAGCCCAGAATCTTCAAGACTTCCAGTTGCCCTTGTTCCATGTTTTATTCCTTTCCTTAAGGTCGGCTTCAGGGCCCGATGAGCAAACTCAGATAAGTCTCGAAAAGCTCGCCGTTCTCCATCAGAGGAGCCAGATCTTGGCGGACGAAATTTCGGACGTCCGGGTGTCGGTTAGTCTTCAATAGTTCGTAAGCCTCTCTGAGGCCGCGTTTGAAGACGTCGGGCCTCAGGGTTTCGTCATCCGCCAAATCGGGACGCAAGGCCGCGTCTATCTGCAGGTCGGTGCCGGAAAGATCGAACAAGTTGTCCAACCCCTTCTCGGCGGAGGCGTTGCTGACCAGAGGACGGGCTTCGGGAAGCCTGGCCTCGTCGATGAGGGGCTCCAGTATCCCTTGGATGCCTAAAGACGGATTCAAAAGATCAATGGCCATTCATGTTTCCTAAAGAGCCGGGTTGAAAGACGGTCTCGAACGAGACGGCCGGCTCTGGCGATTAAATCGCTTATTGAAGAGAGAATGTATGAAAGTTAAAGATTTTAAAGAAAAAGTCCGCGCGGACAAAAACGTCGCAACCGCGACGAACTAAGAAATCTTCGCCTCGAGCTCGCCGTTTCGAGCTCGCCAACTCGAGATCATTGTCTCGAGTTCCCTGCCGCGAGATCACTGTTTCGATTTCGTCGGCTCGAGATCATTTTTTCGAGATCGCCATATCGAGTTTCCCGTCTCGAGCTCGCCGTCTCGAGCTCATTGTCTCGAGATCATTGTCTCGAGATCATCGGCCCAAGATCTTATCCCTCAAGAAGAGGAGCCAGATCATCGTCCTCTGCAGTTCCGGAGCGGCGATCTCGCTGTCCGACAACTGGACGGACAAGACCACGTCGTCCTTGTGAAGGGAGGCCTTCAGCTGCCGCATATGGCGGCTCTCGAGAGCGCAGATCTTCAAGGCCGCCGGCAGCGTTTCGCGATCGTAGGGCGGCAGCGGCCAGGAGAGCGAAACCAAAAGACTGTCGGCGAAGACTTCTTCAAAGGACAGTCGGCCGACATTCAAGACGTTGAGAGTCAGGGCTTCGGGCGGTTTGAAGACCAGTTCGCCCAATTCCAGGTGACGGCCGAGATCGGACATGGCTTCTTTGGCGCGGCTCAACTGCTTTCCTCCAGGGCCGCCAGCCAGGGGGCGACCCTGGCCATGGCCTGTTCCAGTCTTCCTTGCAAAGCGGCTCCTTCCGGTCAAGCCGTCAGACAGGGCCTTGCGGTTCTCCGCGTCCTCGAACGCCTAGGCCTTCGCGAGCTTGGTCGCGTCGAGACTGTTTTCACGCCTCCTGACCATGAAGAACAATCAGGAAAAAGACGAGTCGTCTCGGTTGGGAAGCCTTCAGCGCGGATGACGAGCGGTCAATAAAAGGAATTTTATCATATTCGCCCATTAAAAAGAGAAAGAATTGTCGGGCGACGACGGACTCTGGCAGAGCGAGAGCTCTTGAAGACCATCCGCGCTTGTAGGCTTATTTTTTTTGTTGGGTTGACTTGCTTGGACGACAATGGCGAGATGGGGCTGGACAGTTGGAGGAAGGAATTTACGAAAGACGATCCGGGAAGGTTCGAGAGGCTGTTTTTCCAGCCGAAGCTTTGGCCAAAGGAGGCCATGACCCTATCCGCTTCAGGCTGCAAAGCCTGAAGCGGGGGTCAGTTTTGGCGGTCAGTATTTAGCCCCTCATTCCAGGGACAAGACAAGCCGAAAACCGTATTCGGGCATGCCGTAGTTCGAGGAGGCGCTCCGGTAAGCCACGCGGCACTCATTCGGGTCGTCGCCAAAACTCCCGCCCCTGAGCACGTGCACGTCCTCGCCTGAGGCTGGCCCTTGGGGGTCGACGCCGGGGGAATTGGCGTAATAATTATAGTCCATCAGATCCTGAACCCACTCCCAGACGTTGCCGTGCAGGTCATAACGCCCCGAGGCGTTGGGCTTTTTTTGACCCGCCGGATGCGAGGAGTTTGAGCTGTTGCCGCTATGCCAGGCGTAGACGTCCAGCTGGCCGGCGTCATCGCCGAAACCGTAGGCGGCCGAGCTCCCGGCCCTGGCCGCGTACTCCCATTCCGCCTCGGTGGGCAAGCGGTAACGGTTGTGGCCTTCTTTGGCGTTTAGCCGCTTTATGAACTCCTGCGCGTCATCCCAAGAAACCATCTCCACGGGATTGTTCGGATCGGCGAACTGGCTCGGATTGTTTCCCATGACCGACTGCCACTGCGCCTGCGTCACCTCATGGACGCCCAGGTAGAACGGCTGACTGATCGTCACTTTGTGTCGGGGCTTTTCTTTGTCAGCCACGTCCGAGCCCATCATGAACGAGCCGGAAGGAATGAGCGCGAATTCCATGCCCAGGCCGTTGGTGAAGGTTTTGTCGGCGGCGAAGGCGGGAAACGCCAAGCCGGACAACAAAAGCCCCAAAAGAGAAATGCGGAGAATGATGAAACGCATGATGAATATCCCTCCTGCGCGGTAATGATCAAGATTTTTCGAAGCCAAAGGCGATGCGCCTCTGGCGCAAACGGAGAGGACGTCTTTTGGCCCTTTGGCCAAAATGGGGCGAATGGGCCAGCCCGCCAGAGCCTGCGGCCGTCCGCAGCCGCTCGCGGCCGCTTCGACGCTTCCACCTATAGGCCCTGACCGCTTTGATCCGGAGATGGCCAGAGCTGTCGCTCCCTAGCGGAAGAGCCCGGCGTTTAGGAAGAGCCTCTGCCTGAACGCGGCTATTCGAGGAAAGATGCGCGAAACTTCGTTGGCAAGGATTTTAGCCGTTTTGAGCGGGCCACGATAGGAACAAATTGTTACCTTTCTGGATATTTAGAGGGATGTTTCCAGGCGCGGGAGAGAAGGCGAGAAAAGAGAGGCGACAAAAAAACGCCGGTTTGGACAGCGACCGCCGCTGTCGTTTTTTTTGGCGAAGGACTTTATGAGCGGCGCCTGGTCAAGGGGAGCTTAGTCTTGGGATCAGATTATGAGCTCAGGTTATGAGACCAGGCTATAAGATCAGGTTATGAAGCCAGGTCATGGGCTCAGGTTAGGAGACCCGATCAAGGGGATCAGGTCATGAGACCAGGTTATGGGATCAGGTTAGGGAACCAGGTTAGTGGATCCGGTCATGGGATCAGGTTAGGGAACCCGATCAAGAGGATCAGGTCATGAGACCAGGTTATGGGATCCGGTCATGGGACCGGCTAAATTTCTGGCCTCGAGCGGGGCGGTCGTCAGACGTTCCTGCGGGCTTTCGCGCGCGGCGCCGGCCTTGGCTCAGAAAGGACGATGTCCGGCCAAGCTGAATTGACGGACAAAAAAACTGTCGGTCAGGCTACCCTTTCGGGCAATAGACAGCAAAATTCATCGGAGCCTATACTAAAGGCGGCTAACGAAAAACCAGGCGACGCCGCGAAAATGCCGACGCATTTTTCGCGGCGTCCTTTAGGGTGGAAATATGAGCGACAGCGCTAAAGCGAGCCGCGCCGTCCCCGCCGGGACGGCCAAAACGAGAACGAGCAGCCGGGGGCAAGGATGAGCGACGCCAAAGCCGATTCAGCGACGCCTGTCGTTGAGAAAGAAAACCCGCCTGATAATTCCGGAAAACAGGAGGGCCTCGCCTCTCCGGGCTTCGGCGAAGAACCTTCTCTGTCCGCCGCGTTTTCCGCGTCCGAGTATCCTGCCGCCTCTTCTTCCGTCGCCGCTCCGGCCGCCGGGGCGGCCGTGCCGGTCGATCCGTTCCTGATTCTTCCTCCGGAATTGCCCACGCAGGTCGGACCGAAGGGCGTCCGTTTCGATTTCAACGACGGAGCGCGGGTTTGGCTGCCGAAGGGGCAATGGCATGTGGAGATCCACGACGCCGAGTCCGGCAACGTCATCTTCGTCTGCGACGCGGACGAAGGTTGGGTCGTCAGCGCCAAAAAATACTATGTGCCCTTTGTCGTCAAGATTTGGGAGCGAGGCAACTTCGTTCCGTTGGTGGATCACGCCCTCGATCTCAAGGGCAAGCCGGTGTTGATAAAATTTCCGGTGGGCACTCTGGGCGATCTCATCGGCTGGTTCCCCTACGCCGAAAAGTTTCTCAAAAAGCACGGCTGCCTCATGGAATGCGCCTTAGGCAAGGAACTCATCGAAATCTACCGCGAACAGTACCCGGAGATGACCCTTTCCGTGCCGCAGGAAGTCAAAACGAAAGAACCTTACGCCTCGTACCGGGTGGGACTGTTCTTCGGCGGGAACGTCGATCATCAGCCCATAGACTTTCGGCAGGTGGGGCTGCATCGCACCGCCGGGCATATTTTGGGCGTCGATCCGAAGGAAGAGCCGCCGCGCCTCAATCTGGACGTTCCCCGGCGCCCTGAACTGAAAGAACAGCCCTACGTCTGCATCGCCACCAAAAGCTCCTGTCAGGCGAAATTCTGGAACAACGGGCACGGCTGGAACATGGTGGTCGGCTATCTCAAAGCCCTCGGCTATCGGGTCTTGGCCATAGACAGAGACGCCACCGTCGGGTTGGGCTTCACCTGGAACCAGATACCCCACGGAGCGGAAGATTTTACCGGCAATCTGCCCCTTTCCGAGCGCATCGCGCTCCTGCGCCACGCCGATTTCTTCGTCGGCCTTTCCAGCGGCCTCTCTTGGCTGGCCTGGGCCTGCCAAATTCCGGTCGTCCTGATCAGCGGCTTCACCCTCCCCATTTGCGAGTTCGAGACGCCCTACAGGGCGTACAGCTCCCATGGCTGCAAAGGCTGCTGGGACGACACCTCCGTCAATTTCGACCATCGTGATTTTTTCTGGTGTCCGCGCCACAAGGGCACGGAACGCCAATATGAATGCACCAGGCTGATCACCGGCCGACAGGTCATCGGGCATATTGACCGCCTCATGCGGGATCGCGGACTGCAAGCCCCGAACCTGCGGGGAGGCGGATTTGTCGCGTCTCTTGCGGCCGAGACGGAACAATTGGATCCGGAACGGGCGAGACAGGCCGTTGCTCCGCTGGTCGCTCGCGCTTGCGACCTGGAGCGAGTCGCGGGCATGTTCGAGGACGAAGCGAGCCGGGAACAATATTTGCGAGAACTGCGCTTTATGATCTTGCGCGGACTGCTCAGAGATGACGAGGCTGTGTTGCGCCTCGCCGGCAACGTGTCGGTTGAGGCGTGGAACTCAGCTCTGGACCGCGCGAAAAGCCTGCTCGCTTCCCATGAATTGCCCGAGTTGCAGTATGCGCCTTCCGCCGAATGGGTAATTCCCTGGATGTACGCCAGCCTGTTCGTGCTGGAGCAGTACAGCTACGGCGGGGCGGCGGAAATTCGCGAAGGAGACGTTTTTCTGGACTGCGGAGCTTGCTGCGGCGAAACGGCCGTTTGGGCCGTAAACAAAGGGGCGGGAAAGGTTTTCGCCTTTGAGCCCAATCCTGAAGCTCACGCTTATCTGCTCGCCAACGCGGAGAAATACGGCTTAGGACGCATATTCTTCGTGCCGGCCGGAGTAGGCGCGGCTTCAAGCCGCATGAACATGGTCATGGAAGCCGGGAACATCGGCGGCGCCCGGTTGACGGAAAGCTCGGACGGAGCTGTGCCCGTGACGGCTTTGGACGACTGGTGCCGAGAAAATGCGGTCAAGCCGGATTTCATCAAGATGGATGTGGAAGGCTGGGAGATGAAAGCTCTGCAAGGAGCGCGGCAAGTAATAACGGAATGCAGGCCGCGTCTGGCCGTGTGCCTGTATCATCGACTTGCCGACATGTGGGAGATTCCGCTGTTGTTGAAGGAGATGGCCCCGGAATACCGATTCTGGTGCCGCAAGAACGCGCCCTTTGCCGAATTTGTGCTGTACGCCTCGATCTGAACTAGGCGGCGGAACGTGGGCCTTGCCTTGGAAAAACTGAGAACTGCCGCCATAACGCGACAAGCGAGTTACGAGTTTTTCGCCCTGCATTTTCTCGGCCGCGACTCGATCAACTCAGCGGCAGTCTAGCGCGCTGCGCTGCAGGGCAGCATGGCCATGACCTCCTGAGGCGCTGAATGCGCAAGTTATGCGGGCGAGGCAAAGGTTTTTGAGGGCGGAGCCGTCGTTTTCGGCGTGGAGAACGCCTTTTCGCTCTACTAGCCTCGACGCGACCGAAACAAAAATAGGCATATTTAACTGGTCTCCAGCCTGTCTCGGCCGCAGATTTGTTGACGGTCTTAGACCCAATGCCGTTAACTTAAACTGGGGTTGATTGTTCCTGGCATCATCGATGAATATCGTAGGCGTCAATTTCCGCCTCCGCAATCGCCCTCGTCCCGAGGTTCAACAAGGGCGACGACCCTCGTCTGGGGATAAGCGGCCTCGCCTGGCAGAAGGAAAACCGAAATGAACCCCAAAGGGGGTTCCTCATTGCGGGATCAAAAAGCAGGTTCCATCAATAGCCGTCAGTCGGAACCCTTTGTCTTGGGCTCCAATCGTCTTTAGGCCGGGCGACGGGTTTCTGGAATTTTCCCGGCGGGCGTTTCTGGAACGTCGTCCCCAATCCTGCTCCTGGCCTTTGATATGGCCGCTCCCGAAGGGAAGTTTTCGAAAGCGAACTTTGGCTCCAAGTTTTTCAGACCTTGACGGATCATTCTTAGGAACTCCCTCCTGCGAAGCATGTCTCCGAATGTTCATGGCCATCGCAAGAGGGACGATGGTCGGAGAAGGCAAAAGCTTGATGCGCCGGGCCTCCTTTCCTTGTTCTGGCAGCGCTCCGATCACGGAGGTCTATGGCCGCAATATGCGTGAACAATCTGGAAGCGAAAAAGTCTCCTATGCCGGATCAGACCTTGCCGGTTTCCGACGCGGCAAGTTTGATCGGCTATTGAGCGCCAAAGTTTTCTTCAATATAATTCGCTGGAAAAAACAACAAAAACATTTCACCGTCGTAGAAGCTTTGAACAGGCGCATTTAAACGCCTAATCATCAATCTTCTCTTTCGTTGGGGGGCTTTATTGATTTTTTAAAGACACGCCAAACAAATTTGAGGATATCAGGAATATCATTAAAAATTTGTGAGGAGTAAAATAGGCGAAGTTCAAAAATTAGAAGTTATGATGTTGGTCAAATTGGTCAACCAATCCAGCGCCAGCGAATTATTTTAGATACAGAAAAAAACCTTAAAATCAACCATTTCTGCTGACTTAATATTTAGTTAACAGTATTGCATTGAAAATACAATAAGACAATTAAATTTTAGTTTATATTTCTTAGCTCATATCATCCATTACACATTAACGATAGACTATTTTTCATCGAGGGGAGTTCAGAAAGAATAGTTTTAAACCAAAAAAGGTGACGGCTAAATTTTCATTGCCCAGCTCGAAATGATTTTTATTATGAACGAACTGTGACGATTCAGCGATTTTAGCTAAATTGTCAACAAATGAACACGCTAATTGACCGATGCATGAAAGGTTCGCTGAACGGCTCCCCCAAATTGCCGACAAATCGTTTGTTTTTTTTGACGATTTTACTTGCCATTCTGCTTAAATAAGCTTACAATTATTATCATCAAAGGAGGCGATAAAATGCTTGAACCTGCAGTGTCCGAAACAAAAGAGACATCTTCTAACTCCGTTGCAGTTGAGCGTTCCACAGTCGATCTCTCTCCAAAAAATGGAAACGGCCAATCCGATAGACTGTTGAACATTATATTGGATTCCGTTAATGGTAAATTTGAATCTATGGAAAAAAGCAATAATACTAAATTTGAATCTATGGAAAAGAACTTTGATACTAAATTTGATTTCATAATTGATAAATTTGATTCTGTAAATGATAGATTTGTAGCTATAGAAAATAA
>JAIRTO010000307.1 GCA_031254895.1 Deltaproteobacteria bacterium | reverse complement strand
AAAAATGCGAACGTTCGCATTTTCCTCAGCTTAAGTTAACAGCATTTGGTCTGAACGGCAACGAGTCTGTCAGGGTTGAACAACAGCGGGTCTGAAGAAGGTTTGAACAGCGGCGGGGGCGGAACCGCTCGGAGCGCGAGTCGCCAACTGCGAGTCGTCGACTGCGACTCGTCGGCTGCGAGTCGCCCACCGCGAGTCGTCGGCTGATTGGTCAGGTCGTTCGGCGGCGGAAGGAAATGGACAGTCCGCCGACGAACTCGTCGGTTCGAACTTGGGCCTCGGCTTCGAAGACTTCGGCCAACAGCTCGCTGGTGAGGATTTCGTCTCTAGGGCCGGCGGCGGTCAGGCCGCCGTCCTTCAAAAAGACTATCTCATGGGCGAAGGTGGCCGCCAGAGCCAGATCGTGACTGACGGTGACCACCAGACGGCCCGATTCGGCTATTCGGCGCAAAATGGCCATCAGTTCCAGAGCCTGAGCCACGTCCAGGCTGTTGGTGGGCTCGTCCAGAAGAACTATGGGGCAGTCCTGGGCCAGGGTTCTGGCCAGAACGACTCTCTGGGCTTCTCCGCCGGACAGCTTCGTCACCGGCTTGTCGGCCAGGTGGCCGAGATTCAAATCCTCCATGGCTTTTTCGACTATCCGATGATCCTCCTCTTTTAATCTCCCCCACCTGTCCAGATGGGGCCTCCGGCCCAGTCTGACCACTTCCCTGACCGTGAAGGCGAAATTGAAGTTGGAGTTCTGAGGGGCCAGGGCGATCAGTTTGGCCAAATCCCTGGAGTCGTAGCGGAGAATGTCTCGGCCCATAAGGCCGACTTGTCCCGAATCGCCGATCTTCAAGCGGGACAAGAGATCCAGAGCCGTGCTCTTGCCGGCCCCGTTGGGGCCGGCAAGGATGTAGTGCCGATTCGGGCAAAAAGCCAAGTTGAGGTTTTTGATCACTTGGCGGGAGCCGTGGCTGAAATTGAGATCCCTGGCTTCGAGCCACGGCCCCTTGGCGAGCCTGGGCGAATTGTCAGCCATGAATGAGATCCTTCATTTTTTTTCGGAAGATGACCAAGAAGGCCGGACCGGCCAAGAGGGCGGTCAGGACGCCCACGGGGATCTCGCCGGGCAGGAAGGCCCTGACGACGGTGTCGGCGGACAGAAGGAGCAGAGCCCCGCCCAGAGTCGACAGAGGCAAGAGGGAGCGGTGATCCGGTCCGGTCAAGAGTCTGACGAGATGCGGGACTATTAGCCCGACGAAGCCGATGATGCCGGCCACGGCCACCGAAGCCGAAGCGGCCAGAGAGGCGGCGGCCAAGAGCTTCAGTCGGACTCGGCGCGTGTCCACGCCCAAAGTTTCAGCCGATTTGAAGCCCAAGGTCATGATGTTCAAATCGGTGGCCGACAATATCGAGATGGCGAAGGCCGGCAGGAAAAACGTCGTCACCAAGGCGGCGTCCGGCCAGGTTTGGGCCTGAAAGCTGCCCAGAAGCCAGAAGATGATGGAGCTGACCTGTTCGCCGGCCAAGTATTTTATGAAGGAAATGCCTGCCGAGAGGATGGCGGAAAGGATGACCCCGGCCAGAATCAAAGAGGTCGGCGAGAGTCTTTTGTCGGCGTCGGAAGCCAGGGCTATGACCAGAGCCAGGGTCAGAGCCGAAGCGATGAAGGCCCCGGCCGCCTGGACGGCGGGAGCGCCCAAAAAAGGGATCCCGGGAGCGAGGATGGAGAGGATTATGACCACGGAAGCCCCGAAGGCGGCTCCGGAAGAGACGCCCAAGGTGTACGGGTCGGCCAGAGGGTTCAGAAGGAGGCCCTGATAGACGGCCCCGGAAAGCCCTAGAGCGGCTCCGGAGACGAGAGCGGCGGTCAGTCTGGGCAGGCGCACCTCTCTTAAGACCATGAGCCTGTTTTCGCTGATTTCCGTCTCCGCTCCCGTCAGCCAGGAAACGAGAATTTCCGCGATTTCTCCGGCGGTGAACGGCATATGGCCGCTGGACAGGGAGATGACGGCGGCTAGAATAAGAGCCGCGCCCAGAACCAGCCCCAACAGAACGGGAGACAAGCGGCGGAGAGGTTGTTCGACGGTGGTAGCGTTCATGGTTGAATTAGCCGGCGTTCGTGAAAGTAGGCTCTCATTCGCGTTGTCAAAGGGCGGAATGTCCAATCGCCCGGAAACGGCCCAGAAAAATATGGGCGACAGGAAAAAAGCTTGAACATGTCGGGCATGTCGTCCAAGCTGGTTTTGTCGGCGGTGTCGGTCTGGTCGTCCAAGCAGGCAGCGTCGGTTTTGTCGGCAGAGTCGGTCTTGTCGGCCAAGCAGGCAGCGTCGGCTTTGTCGGCAGCGTCGGCTTTGTCGGCCAAGTCAGCCTGGTCGGCTTTATTGGCTTTGTCGGTCAAGCCGGCTTTGACAGCCAGTTTGGCGCTGTCGGCCAAGTCGGCTCTGGGCCTTTTTTGAGCTTGGTTTGACGACCCGCCATGGCCTTTAGTCTGTCGGCATCATAACTCGTAACTCGCGAAATGTAAA